>JBMYYH010000088.1:0-13174 GCA_049609225.1 Planctomycetota bacterium
TCCTTTCTTCAACTGGCAGACGAGCGTGGTGCATGGACGCCCTTCCTTTATAACGTGCATTCTGCAGCCCCTGCAAAGGGAGCGGCGTAGGGATTCGATTGATATTTCTCACGGATACATCCTACTCCGACCAGGGGATGGGTCAAACGGAGTAGTCATGGGTTAACTCAAATTAGTTAGGGAGGCCAGGACAGTGCAATCCCCTCAAACAGAGGATCCAGACAACACCTTCAAAAGCTCCTCCACATGCCGCAAGAACCCGAATTCCTTCCGAACCTCCTGCACCATCCCCTCCCATTCCTCAGCACCATGCTGTCCCCCTCCCACCAACAACTCCATCGCTGTGGCAGCTGCAACCTCCGGGAGCTCGCGGCGGGATTCGATGCAGAGTTCTCTTGGGAGTATCTCAGCCACGCCCGCACCCTTCGTAGTCACGACTGGAACACCAGCCGCCGCAGCCTCCAGGCAAACCAAGCTGAAGGAGTCATAAAGCGTCGGGTGGAACAGCAAATCAGCATCCGCAAGAGCATCACGGAATCCACCATCCCAGCCGTGGAGGAAGATGCCTTCCTCCTCCAGACCCGCACTCGACCGACCAATAGCGCGTTCTCCATGAACCACAGTCTTCGTCCACAAACGAAGCTCCGCATGGAGTTGGCGTCCGCGTAAAGCACGGAACCATTCCACCGCAGCCATGGATCCATGGCGCAAGGGATCCCGCCCGCAGTGGACGATGCGAATGGGGTGGCCGACTCTGCCGCGGGTGCGTCGGTCGGGTTGCTTAAGGACCGAAGGCTCTTCCAGCAAAGGAAGGGGCATCAAGGACTGCGGCTTACCGGGAGACCTCGCCTCGATTTGCCTTTCCACCATCGGGGACATCGGCAGCACCAACGAAGCCGCATCCAAAGTCTCGTCCTCCAAACGCAACAAGGCTCTCGTGCGACGGCTCGGGAGACGTCCGCGGGCCTTCTGTACGTCGGGAGCACTTCCACCCATCGGGGTCCAGATGGCTCCCTCACATGGGATGGCGCGGAATCCCCAACAGCGGTCCGCGCCCCACGCCTGCGCACGGCTCACCGCCTCGCGGGCCTCTTGATAATCCGACCACGGGCGCGGCAACCACCTTCCTTTATGCAAAGACAAAGGCGTGACGCCTCTTGGGCATCCGAGCTCCGCACCGCGCGCCACCAAGGCGACCGCAAACCCGCGATCCACCAAGGCCGGCAGCACATAGTGCAAGTACTGCTCCAATCCGCCGCCGTCGGCATGCCACTGATCGAGCAGGACGGCGATCCGCATCTACCTAAGCCCTAACCGAACTTCGGCACATGCGCGGCAATCTTGCGCGCCTTCTCGACAATGTCGCGCACGCACCGCTTGGTATGCGCATCCACCCGACGCTTCGACATGTACTGCAGCAGGAACCGCAAGCGATCCGCCTTGGTCACCGTGGCGGGTGCCGAATAATGCAGCGCTGCCAGATCCTTCACCAACCAACGACGTCGCGGCGGGAAATCCCGATCCACGCGCTCCAAGTCGATGAAGAACGGACGGCCCCAGCGCGGATCCTCCGTCACGATCAGGTGACAGCAGTAAAGATCCTTGTGATAGAAGCCGGTCGAGTGGAAGCGACGCACCATGCCGGCCACATCGCGCAACACTTGGTCGCTGGCCTCGCGCTCGGACCGATTCTGCGGATTCGGATAACCATCCTCCAGCAGATGATCGAGCTGCTTGCCCACCACCTCGCGGGTGATGATGAACGACCGCCGCGGACAACCCAGCAGGTTGATCTCCTCGCCGAAAGCCACCGGCTCCGGCACATCGAAGCCGGTCTTGCGCATCATGCTGATGGCATCCCACTCGATATGGGCCGGACTCGAACTACCCTTCCCGAGCACATTCCAGCGACGCGCCAGCGGCACATCGCGGTGGATCTTGACGAACAGGATCCCTTCCTCGGTCTCCACGCGGTAAGTCTTCCGCGGCCCCGCATCACGCACGATCACCCCCTTATCGAAGGCCATCGCACTTTCGAGCGTGTCGAGCCCCAGCGGCGCGAGCAGGTGGACGTCCTCCATGGCAGCCAGGATGCGGCCCTGGTCTAAGGTGGTCGTCGGCCGCCCTTTCGGACGGTACATGCGGTCATCCCGCAGGTCAGTCATGCCCCCATCTTCGCCCGCTCAACGGCTCGGGGCAAGGTACTCCTCAGAGATTCAGATTCTCGCTCCCGTTTAGCCCAAAGACGGGATATTCTTTGCCCAACCGGAGCCCTGCTCCCCCTCATTGTCCCAGGCCCCGAATCATGGCCGATTCCGCGACCATCGAACCCGCTGGGTCCGAGTTCAACCCCTTTGTGCAGGCGCAGAAGCGTCTAGACAAGGCGGCTGGCCTCATCGACCTCGACCCGGGTCTCCAACGCATCCTTTCGACTCCTTATCAGGAGTTGACAGTCGCCGTCCCCGTCAAAATGGACGACGGCTCCACCCGCGTGTTCACCGGCTATCGGGTGCAACATTCGATCGCGCGTGGACCAGCAAAGGGTGGCATCCGCTATTCCCCCGAAGTCAGCCTCGACGAAGTCCGCGCCCTTTCGGCCTGGATGACGTGGAAGTGTGCGGTGGTGAACGTCCCTTTTGGTGGCGGTAAGGGTGGCATCATCTGCGATCCCCGCCGGATGTCGCAGGGTGAACTGGAGCGTCTGACCCGCCGCTACACCGCCAACCTGCTCGACATCATCGGCCCAGAGCGTGATGTCCCTGCTCCCGACATGAACACGGGCGAGCAGACCATGGCATGGTTGATGGACACCTACTCCATGCACACGCGCGCCACGACCTGCGCCATCGTGACCGGTAAGCCAATCGGTTTGGGTGGTTCGAAGGGTCGTCGGGAAGCGACTGGTTTGGGTGTGGCCTTCACCGCCCGCGAATCCCTGAAGCACCTCGGCATGCCGGACAAAGGCTGCAAGGTGGTGGTTCAAGGTGCTGGCAACGTCGGTGGCCTTGGTGGCCTGTTCCTGCACGAGATGGGTCATAAGGTGACTGCCATCTCGGACATGTATGGTGCCATCTACAACGACAACGGTCTGGATATGCCTGCCGTGTTGGATTGGATCGCCGAGAAGGGCACTCTCGAAGGCTTCCCCGGTGCCGAGCGCATCGACAACGCCGAACTGCTCACCCTCGAATGTGATGTGTTGGTCCCGGCCGCGACCGAGAACCAGATCACTTCGAAGAATGCGCACGAGATCAGGGCCAAGGTGATCGTGGAAGGTGCCAACGGCCCCACCACTTCCGATGCCGACACCATCCTCGAAGAGCGCGGCGTGTTCGTCGCTCCAGACATCCTCGCCAACGCGGGCGGTGTCACGGTCTCCTACTTCGAGTGGGTGCAAGACCGCATGGGTTACTTCTGGGAAGAGCAACTCGTCTTCGACCGCATGGAACGCATCATGGTCGAATCCTTCGCTTCCGTGGTCGAATCGGCCAAGAAGTACAAGACTTCCGCGCGCATCGGTGCTTACTGCACCGCGATCGATCGCGTGGCCTACTGCCTCAACATGAGGGGTATCTATGCCTGATTCCACAGACATCGCCGGCGTCGAAGAGCCGCAGGCCCCGTCCCCGGAACTCGCCGAGGACAATCCGTTCTCCTCGATGATGGAGCGCTTCGACGAAGCGGCACAGATTCTGGGTTTGGACCCGGATATGTACGTGCTGCTGCGTCGCCCCGACCGCGAGTTCAAATTCGCGATCCCGGTCGTGGATGATGAAGGGGAAGTGCAAGTCTTCAACGGCTTCCGCATTCGCCACAACCTGTCGGTGGGTCCGTGCCTCGGTGGTCTGCGCATGCACGCCAACCTGAAGCGCGATGAACTCCGCGCCCTCGCTGCCTGGACGACTTGGAAGTGCGCCGCTCTTGGCGTGCCTTTCGGTGGTTCGATGGGCGGTGTGGATATCGACCCGCGCCAGCACTCGAAAGGAGTGATGGAGAAGGTCGTGCGTCGTTACACCGCTGGCCTGCTCGACTTCCTCGGTCCGGAGCGCGATATCCTCGCCCCCGACCTGCATAGTCACGAGCAAGTCATGGCTTGGTGCCTCGACACCTACTCCATGCACACGCGTCACACCGAAAACGCGGTGGTCGTGGGTAAGCCCGAAGGCCTCGGCGGCACGCTGGGTCGCGATAGTGCGATCGGTCGTGGCGTGCGGGTCCTGATGGAGAAGCGCTTGGCGGACATGGGCTTCACCACCAAGGCGGAAGTCGTCATTCAAGGTGCTGGTCAGGTGGCTGCGCAGGTGGCCCGCCAGGTCACTGCTTTTGGACACAAGGTCATCGCCATGGGTGATGTCAGTGGTGGCGTGCACAATGCCTCCGGTTTGGATGTCGAAGGGCTGCTCGCGCATCGTGACGAGCATGGTTGCGTGAAAGGCTTTGCCGGTGGTGATGCCATCGACAACGAGCAACTGCTGAAGATGGAATGCGATGTGTTGATCCCGGCTGCGGCAAGCAACCAGATCACCGGTCGTAATGCCAACCAGGTGCAAGCCAAGCTGATGGTTGAGGCCGCCAATGGCCCCGCCACCGGCCGTGCCGACGCCATCCTCGCCGAACGTGGCATCCCTGTGGTGCCCGATCTGCTCGGCAATGCCGGTAGCGCCATCATCGCTTACTTCGAGTGGGTGCAAAACCGCATGGGCTACAAGTGGCCTCTTGAAGATGTGGAGGAACGCTTGGACCGCATGGTGCTTGAGGCTTATGACCGCGCGCGCACTGCCGCGGGCAAGCACAAGGTGGGTCTGCGTTTGGCGACCTGCATGCTGGGTGTGGACCGCGTGTCGTACTTCGACAAGTTGCGCGGCATCTACGGATAGGCCTCGGCTACTCCAAAGCAAAGGCTCCCCCTCCGTGAGGATGGGGAGCCTTCTTCTTTGGGTTTGATGCGCGGTTATTGCGCTTGGAATACGTCAGGCCCTAGCGACGGCTTCCCCAGGGGTCTTCGACCTTGCGCCATTCATCCCCAGCCTTAAAAGGCTCCTTGGGCTCCTGGATTGGCGGAGCTTCCTTCAAGTCCTGCAGTGCATTTTCCAAGTCGCTCTTCTGCGCCTCCATCTCCTTCAACTGCTTGCGCTGTTCTTCCAACTGAAGCTGCAGACGTTGCTCCAGGGCATGGTCCTTTGCGGCGTCCAGAATCTCCTTTGCATCCTGCTCGGATAGCTTGTTGAGGTTGATCTGGGATTGCAGCGCTGCGGAGTATTCCTTCAGCATCTGCTGTTCCGTTTCGCGTAGCGCTTCGACCTCGGCAGCCTTTTGCCGGCTCTCGAGCAAGTTGCGCTCCATTTCCTGCATGCGTTCTTGGAGATGCATGAACTCGACAGCAGCCTGCACCTCTTTCTCTGCATTCCACAGCTTCTCCTTCAACTCTATCAGTTGCAGGTCCGCATCAGCTTGGCTGAGGTGGCCGCTCTCCAAGAGGAGTTGGGTCCGGTTTTGCGCCTCCGCATACATCGCATCCAACTCGGCAGCATGCTGGAAGAAGCGCTCCTGCTCCAAACGCATCACCTGCAACTCTTCTTCCAACTTCAAGCGCTCGAAGTCCAGCTTCAAGAGTTCATACTCTCCCGTCGGGATTTCGCTGGATTCCAGGCGCGGCACACTACGGAGTGGAGACTGCGTATTCGAGCCGTCGCGCTCCAAGACCATCATCATGGCCTTCGCTTGTTCCGGAGTGATCTCTCCGGCGTCCATCGCATCCTGCAATCGTTTGCCGACCGCATCCTTATCCGCCGACGCCTTCTGCTTCAACGCATCCAACATCGCCTGTGCTTGCGGAGCGCTCAACTCCCCCGCTGCGACGGCTTGGCTCAGCCGTTGATGCACCGCTTCGTAATCAGGTTCCTGCGCCGTAGCGATACCGAGCGGCAACAGGGCGACGGCCCCCATCAGGACCACAGCTTGCAGTCGACGCGAGATGCGCGTCAGTGGATTCTTCGAAAGGATCATGTGGAACCTCCGTTCCAGTTCGCCGCCATCGGTGAAAGCACTCGCAACTGCCGGCGGGCGGACGTCCGGCGGTGCGAGGGAAGCAGCAACCTGCAGAAGCGAGGCTGCATAGGCGCGGGGTTCCGCGCGAAGGCTGCGCAGCACTTGAGCATCGCAGCAGATCTCCTCATAGGTGCGCAGGTTCTTGCGCGCCCACCAGGCGACAGGATTCCACCAAAAGGCCACACAGGCCAACCACTCCAACCAACGAACGAGATGGTCGCGGCGTTGGATGTGCGTCATTTCATGCGCCAGGACCCACTCCAACTGCGACGGTTCCAACTCATCCAAGAGATGTGCAGGAAGCACCAGACGCGGACGTCCGCCTAGGCACCAGACCAAGGGTGCGAGCCTGGCTTCACTCAGGAAGACCTGTGGGGGTCGGCGTAGGCCGATGCGCTTGGCGAAGGCGTCAGCCTGATCTTGAAGAGAAGGAGCTGCGGCTTGTGTGCCCCACCGCAGGAGACGGTGAAAGCGCAGGATCCGGTAGGAGGACAACAGGAAGACCAAAGCACTGCCTGCAATCCATAGACCGAAGAGGACTTGTTGCGCACTGCCCCAGAGAGCGGAAGGTTGTGTTGCTTCCGCAAGCGGCGTAGCAGTGGGCGCCACCAGCGGCATCGAAGACAGGACCACTTCACTCCCCGTCACGGACGGCTGCAAGGTCGCACCGATGAGATCGGCGGCTTGTTGCTCCAAAGCCACTTGCTCGGAAGACTGCCACGGCACTTCGACCATGCCCACGCCCCACAAAGGCGGCGTGACCAATTTGGCCAAGACCAATAGCCAAAGCAGGTGCGCGAGGAAGGGCGAACGTCCGTCGCGTTGCACAGCCCATGCGATCAAGGCCAAGGCTGCCGACACCATCAGGTTGTTCCAACCAAAGGCTAGGAAGACTTCGCTCATGCTTGCCCCTCCTCGCTTTCCCGATCGAGGATGGCGCGTAAACGATCGATCTCCCCTTGCGAGAGACGCTTCTGCTCGACCAAGTGCGTGAGCAGCGGCGCCAAGGAGCCACCGGTCAACTTGGCGGCCAGGCTTTCGAGTTGGCCACCGGCATAAGCCTCACGTTCCACGGCCGCGGCGAACAAATGCACCGACAACTTGCGGTCGCGAGCGACGAACCCCTTCTCCTCTAGGCGCTGCAGCAGACGCTGCACAGTGCCATGCTGCGCCTTCGAGGCATCGGGATAGAGTTGCTCCCGGAGTTCCCGGGCGGTGCGCGGTGATTGCTGCCACAGCAGTTCCATCAGCGCGAGTTCGGCGTTGGCAAGTGAAGGTTTGGTCATGGGTGAGCGGCACACCGTCTCCACGACGGAGTGTCGTCACCTTACGACACGATGTCGTACATGTCTAGTCTTTCCACGGAAGTGGGCCTCCTGTGGCCCATTCCAGCTCCATTTGCGCCTCGAGCAGGTCCTTATCGGCCCGTAGGAGCTGCGTCAGCACCTCCAGGGTCTCCACCTCCGCGGCCCGCATTTCCTGCCAGGAGGCCGCGCCAAGCTCGACGGCTTCCCGCACGCGCCCTTCCATCGACCGCGCCAAGGGCAAGATCTCATCGAACAAACGCCCCCGACGTTGCCCCGCCTCCACCATCCGACTCCATGCACTGCGGACATCCTGCGCCGCCTGCGCCTGCGCTCCCTCCCACTGCAGACGCGCCTGCTGCAAGGCGAACTCCGCCTTGGCGACGCCTGCCTGATTGCGGTCGAACAATGGAATCGTCCAGGACACGCCAGGCCCGATACTGGTCTCTCCAGAACCGGGATCTTCAATAGAGGGTCCGGCACTCAAGGCACCGAAGCGCTGACGTTTGCGTAGGGCCAACTCCGCCTCCAAGGCCTCCACCTTCGACGCCATGGCGCGCAGATCCAAGCGCGCCTCCAAGGCTTGAGTGACGAGATCGCCTCGTGCCCCTTCCCAAGATCCTGGCACCGGCCATGGATCCAATAAAGCGATGCCTTCCATCGATACCGACAGCGACAAGGCCCGCCCCATGGCTTGCGCCGCAGCTTCGCGATGCGCAATCGTCGCATCGAGTGCATTGCGTGCTTGCAGCAGTTGCAGGTGCAAAGCCTCGACCGAAGCGCTGTCCGCCAAACCTTCTTGCGCAAGTTCCCCTTGGGCCGACCATTGCTCCAAGGCCAAAGCGACTTTGCGTTCCTGGATGCGGAACAACTGTTCCTGCAGTTGCCACTCCAGATAGACCACACGGGTCTGGCGCAGATACCCAGAAGCAGCACGCGCAACTTCCGCGACGGTGGTCTGCAGGGCATAGTCCGCGGTACGTTCCCGCAGCGGCACTTGCCACATTTCCAACAACTCAAAGCCGAGCAGAGCATCGATGAGGTTGCCGGTGCCGTCGCCCGGGAAACGTATGGCGAGGTCGAGGGTGGGGTTGGAAAGCAGACCGGCTTGCACCAAATCAGCTTGCGCAAGACCAACCTCCAGCAGCTCGGCCTGGAGTTCCTTCTTGTTCTGCAGCGTGAGGCTCAGGGCGGTCTTCAGGTCGAGGCCATCGGCCAGGGAAGCGCGCAGGGATTCCTCGTTCAGGGGCTCTGCCAGCGGATTCAAGGCAATCTCCCCGCCGGAGGCTCCAGCTACCAGATGCTCGGTCTGCTCCAGATCAAGCTCGACGGCGGGCTGCGCGCAAGCCATTAAGACCAAGGGAAGCAGCGCCGTGTTACGCCAGTTCTTAGGTGAAAGGAACGGGGTCATGACTGTTTCCCTCCGAAGCGATAGAGCAGTGTGGGGATGGTCAACATGTTGAGGAAGGTCGAGGACAACAGGCCGAACAGGATGACCATCGCCATCGGTGCGAGGATCTCCGTGCCAGGTTCTTCCGCCTTCATCGCCATGGGGATGAGTGCGAAACCGGCGGCTGCGGCCGTCATGAGAATCGGTGCGAGTCGTTCCATCGCACCTTGGCGGACGCATTGCAGGAAGTTCCAACTGGGTTCCACACCTTCCAGATGGCGCACGTGTGAAACCAGCATGATGCCGTTCCGTGCGGCGATGCCGAACACCGAGATGAAGCCGATGATGGATGCGACCGACAGGATGCCGCCGGACAGATAAACCCCGATCACACCGCCAATGAGTGCGAGCGGCAGGTTCAACATGATCAACAGCACATCTTGGCGGGAACGGAACATCAGGTAGAGCAACATCGCCATACCGACCAAGACGAACACGCCGAACAAGGCAAGGCGTCGGTTGGTTTCAGCGGCGCTCTCGAACTGGCCGCCGTATTCGACGAAGTAGCCATTGGGAAGATCCAGATCCTTGGAGATGATGGCTTGCACCTCCTCCACCACGCTGCCGAGATCGCGTCCGGAGACGTTCGCCATCACGATGATCTTGCGCTGCACATTCTCGCGCGAAATCATGTTCGGTCCGCCGTCTTCGAGAATGCGCGCGAGACTGCGTAACGGGATCTGCGCGCCACTAGGCACGTCGATCAAGACATCCGGGATCGAACGGGCAGACAGGTCCATGCCCGATTCCACGCGAACGACGATGTCGTAGGCATTAATACCCTCCAAGACTTGGCCGACTTCTTGACCGCGGAAGGCGGCATCGAGCACATTCGAAGCCGTATCCAAGGATATGCCATGACGCGCCAGAGCCTGGCGATCCCATTCCACGCGCCATTGCGGCAGGTCCACCTGCTTCTCGATCGAGAGGTCGACGAGCCCAGGGATGTCCTGGATCAACGCTTCGCTGCGATCGGCGAGGGTGCGCAACATGCGCAGATCCGGTCCGAAGATCTTCAAGGCAAGATTGGCCCGCGTACCCGACAGCATGTGGTCGATGCGATGCGAAATCGGTTGGCCGAAGGTGGATTGAATCCCGGGCACCTTCGCCAAGCCTTCCCGCATGGCATCCAACAGTTCGGCACGGGAACGTTGCGGTAGGCCGAGATGAGTCGGACCCTCCATGTCGATGGTGATCTCGAACTCACTTGCTTCGACCCCAATGACATGCTCATCAGCTTCGGCCCGACCGGTACGTCGGCCGACGGCGCGGACTTCAGGGAAGGTCATCAGGACCTTCTCTACCTCCATCGCCACGCGGTCACTCTCCTCCAAAGAAGTACCTGGCAAGGCGACCACACCGATGACCATGGCGCCTTCATGAAACTCCGGCAGGAAACTACGTCCGAGTTTGGCGACACCAATGCCGGCACCGATGAGCAACAACAGGACCGGCACCGTGACCATCCAAGGATGCTTCAAGGCCCAATCCAGAGGGCCGGAATAGATGCGTTTGAGGCCCGCGACCAAGCGTCCCTCCTTACCCCCAACCACCGTCTTGCTGTTGGGCAGGAGATACGCGCAGAGAGCCGGCGTGAGCGTCAGAGCGGTGAGCAGGGAAGCTGCGAGGGCTACACAGAAGGCCACTCCCAAAGGCTGCAGAAGGCGTCCTTCGACGCCGGTGAGTGCGAACAAAGGCGAAAACACCAAGATGATGATCAAGGTCGCGAAGACGATCGAATGACGCACTTCCACACTCGCATCGAGGATCACCTTCAGCACATTGCGTTGCTGCTCCTTCGGTTTCAGTCGGTTCTCACGCAGGCGCCGGATGACGTTCTCGACATCGATGATCGCATCATCGACCAAGGCACCGATGGCGATGGCCATACCGCCGAGCGTCATGGTGTTGATGCTCGAACCCCATAGGCGCAGCAGCAGGATCGCCACCACCAAGGAGATCGGGATGGCCAACAAGGTGATGATGCTGGCGCGCATACTGCCGAGGAACAACAGCACCACCAGGACCACCATCAAGCCACCTTCGATCAGAGCCATGTTGGAGTTCTGGATTGAAGTCTCGATGAAATCCGATTGGCGGAACAACTGACTGTTGATGACCATGCCTTCGGGCAGCCCCGCTTGAATCTCAGCGATGGTCTGATCCAACTGCTTGGTCAAGGTGAGCGTGTTGGCCCCAGGTTGTTTGAGCACCGCCAGGACCACACCGCGTCGGGTGATGGGCATCCAATCGGCGTCGCGCATCGAAGCGGAGGCCGTACCACGACGCAAGGCCGGTCCGATGCGGACGACCCCCAGGTCCCCAACCGTCACCGCCCGTTCTCCTTCCTTACGCACCAGAATCGATGCGATGTCTGCAGTGGTCTGCACCCGTCCGATACCGCGCAACAAGGTCTCGGAACCGCCGTCGAAGAGAACTCCGGCCGACACGTTCTCGTTGTTGCAACGCATCGCCTCCGCCACCTCCTCCAAGGTGATGCCGTAAGCACGCAGACGCTGTGGTGACAGCACCGCCTGGTACTGCTTCACCTCACCCCCGATGGGGCTGACCTTGGCCACTCCACCCACCGACAGCAGACGTCGGGCCACATCACTCTCCGCCGTGACCCGCAGTTCCATCGGATCATGCCGATCCGACGTCAATCCCAAAAACAGGATCTCTCCCATGATCGACGACACCGGAGCCAAGATCGGAGGCTCCACTTGTTCCGGGAATCCACCGGCCAACACTGTCAAACGTTCATTCACGGTCTGACGTGCGCGATAGATATCCGTTCCCCAATCGAAGTCGATCCAGACCACCGAAATCCCGACGGCGGTCTGCGAGCGCACGCGTCGGACATTGGCAGCGCCATTCACCGCAGCCTCAATCGGCAGGGTGACCAGGGTTTCCATCTCCTCGGGAGCCATACCATGGCCCTCAACGAGGACCGTGACGGTGGGTGCCGTCAGGTCGGGGAAGACGTCGATGGGCATCTCCCGGGTGGTGTAGATACCGAAGCCAAGCAATCCTGCGGACAGGACCACCAGCATCATGCGGTAGCGCAATGATAGGCGCACAAGAGTCGTCAACATCGTGCTGCCTCCTTAGTGCGTATGGCCTTCGCCGAAAGCTGCAGGCGAGGTCGAAGCCAGACGTACGCGGAAGGCATCACTCACGATGATGCGCTCCCCCTCCTCCAGGCCACTGCGAACCTCGACGTATCCGCCATCGCGAATACCCAAGATCACTTCCCGGCGCTGCAGGGTCTCGCCCGAAACCACCACATAGACCACATCCACACCGAGGTCGCGCACGATCGCACTTTCCGGCACGGCCAAAGCCTGCTTCACACTTTGCGTCGCAAGTAAGACATCGACGAACATGCCGATAGGCATCTTGCGGTCGGGGTTATCCACCTCATAACGCAAGGGCACGCTGCGATCGCTGGGGTCGACCATGCGTCCGATATGGATGAGGGATCCATTCAGGTCGGCGGTGAAATCCAGGACGGCATCGCCGAAGATCGGCGCGCGCATTTGCGCCCGATGGTTGGCATCCAACCGCCCCAAGTCGAACTCGGAGATCTCGGCTTCGATCCACACACGATCCGAACGCAGGATGGTGAACAGGGTCTCCTGGCCCTTCACGGGATCGCCTTTATGCGCCTCAACCGCTGCAATCTCTCCACTGATCGGAGCGATCAAGGGGTAACGCATGGCGGTCCCATCGGAACCACCCAAGCCATCGGCCAAATCCTGACGCAACTCTGCCAAGCGTTGAAGGCTCTCCTGCAGGGAGGATTGCAATTTCTCGGAGCCAACCACGCGCGTCTCTGCAAGCAACAGATCGCGCGCAGCCGCATCCAAAGCCGCTGCAGTTCCTAAACCCTTCTCACGCATAGCCAACAAACGATCATGTTGCACGCGTGCGAATTCCGCTTCCGCCTGAGCTTCCAA
This sequence comes from Planctomycetota bacterium, assembly GCA_049609225.1. Lineage (GTDB taxonomy): Bacteria > Planctomycetota > UBA1135 > UBA1135 > UBA1135. Next base: position 12,762 of record JBMYYH010000088.1, read on the forward strand.
CAGGTCGCGGTTGATTTCGATCTGTTTGGATTCCAGATCCATCTCCCGCGCAAGCAGGTCCGTACGCACCGCTTCTAATTGGGCTCGATCGGAAGTGGTGAGCGGCGCCTCGACGAAACCGAGGAAGGCCCCCTCTTCCACCCAATCGCCGATATGCGCGTGTTCGCCTTGTTGCACCAACAGGCCGTCGACCGGCGCCCCGACCCGCGACAAGGAATCCGGGCGTGCATCTACTTTGCCTGGAACCTGCAACCATTCCGTCATCTCGCGTCGAGCTACCGGACGCGCCTTCATGCGCAAGGGCCACATCTGGTCCAGCAAGAACGGGACGGCATCGGTCACCTCTGCCACGGGTCCGTCAGCCGCAGCGGCCGCATCGGCAATGGCATCATCGGCGTAGACCGTGAACTCCG
>JBMYYH010000089.1:0-12620 GCA_049609225.1 Planctomycetota bacterium
CTTCCGTGGCATGGCTGCCGACTTTCCTGCTCGACCTCGGCTACCGCGCTTTTGGGGCCGTGCGTCATTGGGTGCCGGTGAAGCAGCATGAGAGTTGCGATCATCGGCTCGGAAGTCGGATGTTGCCGTAGACTACCCCCATGGATACGCCGGTCTCACTCCTGCGATCCACCCCGAGCTTTCAGGACCTGGCCGCCAAGTGGCGTGACCAGGGGCTTCGTCGTCTGCATTGGGGTGGTCTGTGGGGATCCTCGAAAGCCTTGTTGAGCGCTGCGCTCGCCAAGGAGGAGGGGCAGCCGATGCTGGTGATCTGCGCCGATGCGCAACAGGTGGCTTTGGCGCTGGACGATCTGCAAGCCTTCGGTTGTGGCGCGGTTCCGTTTCCGGCGCGCGAGAGTTCGCTTGGCACCGAAGCGGAAGTGTTGCGGGAAAGGCATCATGCGTTGACCCTGGCCGAACGCGAGGGTTTTCAAGGGGTCTTGGTCGCGCCATTGGCGGCGTTGATTCAAGCCGTTCCTGCCGCGACCGAAGGTGGCGATGCGAACATGCTGCATCTCGCCGAAGGCATGACCTTGGACCCGGAAGAACTCACCAAGCAATTGGTCGACGCCGGGTTTCGTCGGGTGCCTTCGATCACGGAGGCCGGCGAGTTCGCCCGACGTGGTGACATCCTCGACTTCTATGCGCCGGCCGTCGGTGAACCACTGCGCTTGGAGTTCTTCGATGAGGAGTTGGAGAGCATGCGCGTATTCGATCTCGGCAGTCAGCGCACGCGTCATGTGTTGCGCAAAGTGGAAGTACCGCTGGCGCAGGATTTGGAGGAAGCGGCGGGTGCAGAGGATCTGTTGCCTTTGGAGCGCTTCGCCCCCACCATGCGCGTCATCGTTTGGGAACCGGCATCGGTGGAAGAACGTCGGACGCAACTGCGGTTTCTGGGGCCGCAGGCAGTCAATGCCTTGAACCGGGTGGAGAAGGATCTGCAAGCACGTCCGGTGCTCGAGGTCGCGACTTTGCCGGGTGATGATGGCACCCTGACCACCTTGAGTGTGGAGGAATATTGTCAGGGCGTGGCTCCGGGAGTGGCGGTCTTGGCACAACGCGCGGCGGAGGGTGAGAACGCGATGGTGTTGTGTTCGACCGACGCCGAGGCGGATCGTCTGCGTCAGATCTTGGAGGATGGCGGCACCAAGAAGACCACCATGGAGTTGACCGCCGGTGGTTTGGAGCGTGGTTTCCGCATTCCGGAAGCGCGCTTGACCATCCTGCATCACCGCGAGTTCATTCCGGGACATGGATCGCATCGTCCGAAGCCGCGACGTCGGAGGGATCATCCGACGGAAGCGATCGATTCGGTGATGGCTTTACGTCCGGGCGACTTGGTCGTGCACTTGGTGCATGGACTGGCCTTGTTCCGCGGACTGGATGCGTCGGATGACAGTGCGTCGCAGGATGTGATCCTGTTGGAGTTTGATGGCGGCGCCGAACTGAAGGTGCCGGTGTCGCGGGTGGATCTGGTCGAGCGCTTTATTGGTGCCGGCGGTGCAAATCCGGAATTGGACCGGCTTGGCAGCGGTGCTTTTGAACGACGTCGCTCCAAGGTGGAAGCGGCGGTGGAGGATTTGGCAGCGGAGATGCTGGAAATCCAAGCCAAGCGTCAGGCGGTGCCGGGTTATGCCTTCCCCGAACCGGGCAAGGAGCAGCTGGAGTTTGAAGCCTCCTTCCCATGGGAGGACACGCCCGATCAGGCGCAGGGTACGCGCGAGATTCACGCCGACATGTCCCTGCCGCGCGCGATGGATCGCTTGCTCTGCGGTGATGTCGGTTATGGCAAGACTGAACTCGCGGCGCGCATTGCTTTCCGCGCGATCGTGGAAGGCAAGCAAGTGGCGCTGCTGGTGCCGACGACTGTATTGGCCGAACAGCATTGGCGTTCGCTGCGTCAACGCTTCGCCGATTGGCCGATCGAGATCGCCACCCTGAGTCGCTTGGTGCCGCCGGCCAAACGCAAAGAGACCCTCGCCGGCCTGGCCGATGGTTCGATCGACTTCGTCATCGGTACGCATCGCATCCTGTCCAAGGATGTGCAGTTTCAGGATCTTGGCCTGGTCATCATCGACGAGGAACAACGTTTCGGCGTGCGCCACAAGGAAATGTTGAAGCGCAAGCGCGCGCAGGTCGACGTGCTCACCCTCACCGCCACGCCAGTGCCGCGCACCTTGCACATGGCAATGGCCGGTATCCGCGACATCACTTCGCTCTCGACCGCGCCGGTCGGGCGCCAAGAAGTGCACACCGAGATTCGTTACGACGATGAAAGCGCGATGGTCGCCGAAGTGTTGCGTCGGGAGTTGGCGCGCGGCGGTCAGGTGTTTTTCCTGCACAATCGCGTGAAGTCCTTGGAGCTGACCGCAACGCGGCTGCAACGTCTGGTGCCCGAAGCCAAGATCGTCACTGGCCATGGACAGATGGATCCGAAGGAGCTGGAGAAGGTGATGCTGCAGTTCGTGCGCGGCGAGGCCGACATCCTGTGCGCCACCACCATCATCGAGAGTGGTTTGGATATTCCCAATGCCAACACCATCCTGGTGGACCAGGCGCAGCGTCATGGATTGGCCGACCTGCATCAACTCCGCGGTCGCGTCGGACGCTCGGACAAACGCGGTTACTGCTACCTGCTCATCCCCCGCGGCAAACCTCTGCCGCTGGATGCCCGACGTCGGTTGAAGGCGATCGAGGAGATGAAATACCTCGGCGCTGGATTCCAACTTGCCATGCGCGACCTCGAGATCCGCGGCGCCGGCAACTTGCTGGGCTCGGAGCAAAGTGGGCATATCAATGCCGTCGGTTATGAGACCTACCGACGTCTGCTGGCGGCTGCGGTGGCTCGACTCAAGCGTCAGAGCCAAGTGCAGGCGAGTGGATTGGATCCGGCATGTGATCTGGCACTCGGCGTGGATGCAGCCCTGAGTCCGGAGTTCGTGCCGGATGAGGAGATTCGTCTGCAGTTACTGCGGGAACTGGATCGCGTCCGCAAGGAAGAGGAGATCGATGCGGTACTGGAAGCCGTCCGCGATCGCTTCGGGCCACCTCCAAAGGAACTCGAACGCCTGGCGCAATTGTTTTTCCTCAAGCACCGGCTCGGCGCGCTCGGCCTGGATTCCCTGCAACGCGTCGGCGATCACCTCGTATGTAGCCTGCGCGATGCACGCCAATTCGAGAAAGCAATCAGCGAGCAGGAGATCGATCTACGCGTCCTGACGGCCAGGAAGGCCCTTTGGATGCTGCCGAAGGCGTCCGCCAGCCCAGAAGAAGTGCTCGATCTCGTGTTCCAGACAGCGATTGCTTGCCGCATCCATCGGAAACGGCGAAAATCCCCGCGACGGACATCATCATGAAGCTCCTCTCCACACTTCTGCTCCTGCCTTGCCTGGCCCCCGCCGCCCAAGCCCAGGAGGAAGAGGCCTCGTTCTCCGAGCCTCAAGTCCTTGATATGGCCCTGGTCATCATCAACGATTCGATCCTCACCACCTCGATGCTGGATCGCCAAGTGCGGCGCCTTTTGGTTGCCAATCCGGGGATTTCCGTCCCCGAGGCCAACAGTCACGCCCTCACCAGCGGCGTGCGTAAGATCTTATTCGAAGAGACGTTCCAGCAGCTGGGCTTCGATGAGGGCCTGCTCGATCCACAGATCAACCTGCGCATCGAACAGATGATTCTGGAAGATGGCTCCCGCGCCAGCCTCGAAGAAGCCCTGCTGCGCGATGGTTATCAAAGCATTGAGGAGTTCCGCCTCGATCTGCGCGACTCCTTTGTGCAGAACACGGTGGCCGGCGTGCTTGGAGGGCGGATCCCGAGCCCCAATCAGGGTATTCGCACCCTTGCGGCCCCCACCCCGACCGAAATCCGCCACGCCTACGACACCGAGGAAGGATTCCGCCACCGCCCAAGTTCGCTGCAGTGGTCGCGCCTGACTTTTCACAACCTGCGCGGCAAGCGCAACCATCATGTGCGCGCCGAAGAGGTCATCCGTGGCCTCGAGGATGGCAGCCTGACCACGGCCCAAGCCCTCAAGCTGGCCGACAAGGAGACCACCAACACCTCGATCTCCCCCAATCAGCGCACCGACATCATTGAATTCCTCGAAAATGCCGCCGAGGGCGACACCATGAACCTCTCGGTTCCCTCCGGGAATAGCGCCATGGTCCTGGTGGTCCTAGGCCGCACAGAGGCTCAAGACTTCACATTCGAGGAAGCGCAACTCACTATCACCAACGCACTTACGGCGCAGAACCAGGATAAAGCCGTGATGGCTGCGCTGAGCGAGCTATACCAAGGATCCTACGTTTGGGTGAATTCTGAAATTCCAGGTCTGGAAGATTCCCTCGAACACACCTTCGGCGGCGGAAAAAGCAGCTCCGAGTCGGAAGAACTGTAGAATAATCGCCGCTTCGTGCGAACCGCGTCCCGGGTTCCGCGTTGTCCCATTGCCATGACGGAATACCACCCTGAACTCACCGATTACGAGTACCACCGTCCGTGGGAGCAAGAGCACACCTTCAACGATGTGCTCGCTGAACAGCTCCGCCGTGCTCCGTACATCATCGCTTCCATCGTCGTGCACTTCCTGATCGGCCTCATTGTGGCCGGCATCATGGTGCTCACCGGTGGAGATGAATCCACTCCGCCTCAGCTCGTCGCGGCCCCGCCGCCCCCTCCCCCCGAAGTGGAGGAAGAGGAAGAGCCTGAAGAGGAAATCATCGAGGAGATCGTTGAGGAGCCTGTCATCGTGGAATCCGAGCTCGAGGAAGTCGTCGAGCAGGAAACCCTCGAGGAGACCGGTGACCCTGACATGAACGCCGACTCGGCCTTTGACTCCGACCAGTGGAACAACGACGTCGGCCTGGGTGGCGGCGCCGGTGGCAAGATGGGCGGCCGTGGTGGCCGTGGTGGTAAAGGCGGTCGCAGCAAGCAGGAAGCTGCTGTGCTCGACGCCCTCAAGTGGCTCAAGGATCACCAGTCCTCTGGTGGTTTCTGGGACTCTGATGAGTTCATGTACAACGATGTCTACCCGGACAAGCCGCAGTCGGATGGCCACGGCAACCCGGTCAACGACGTCGGCCTGACTGGCCTCGCACTGCTCGCCTTCTTGGGTAACAACCACACCCTCGCACAAGGTAAGTACAAGAACGTGGTCTCCGAGGGCATCAACTGGCTCAAGGAAGTCCAGCAGGACAGCGGCCTCTTCGGTGAGGATGTCGGTAACCCGACCCTCTACAACCACTCCATCGCCACCATGGCCATGGGTGAGGCTTACTACTTCAGTAACCAGACTCCGGTGCTGAAGCGTCCGATGAAGAATGCGGTCAAGGTGATCGTCAACGCCCGTAACAACTACGGTGCATGGCGCTACGACCTCGAGCCGAACGGTGACAACGATTCGTCGATCACCGGCTGGATGGTCTTCGCCCTGAAGACTGCCGAGGACAACAAGATCGCGATCGACCACGCTGCCTACGAAGGAGCCGAGACTTGGTTCGCCTCCATGGAGGATAAGAACACGGGTCGTACTGGTTATGCCTGGGGCGATGGCGGTGGCGGACCTGGTTCGCTTCCTTCCCGTCCACCACAGTACATCGAGAAGTTCCCGGCCGAGAAGTCGGAGTCGCTCACCGCAGTGGCCCTGCTCTCCCGCATCTTCATGACCGACACCAAGACGGTGAAGTCGATGAAGGATCATCCGAACTACGAGATGATGAAGAAGCAGGCCGACCTGATCGCTTCCAAGCTCCCGAAATGGGACGAGGATGATGGTTCGATCGACATGTACTACTGGTACTACGGAACCTTCGCCATGAACCAGTGGGGTGATACGCACTGGAAGAACTGGAAGAAGGCGATCGAGCAGGCTCTGCTGCCGAACCAGCGTCGTGAAGATAAGGAAGACAACTTCTTCGGTTCCTGGGACCCAGCCGGTCCTTGGGGTGAGGAAGGTGGCCGTGTCTACTCGACCGCAATCTGCGCCCTGATGCTCGAGGTGTACTACCGTTACGCCAAGGTGCTCGGCGCTCGCTAAACGGAAATCATTTCCGCACGAACCGGGGGAACGACTCAGTCGTTCCCCCGGTTTTCTATTCTATGGACATGTCTAGTGAGAAAGATTCGGAATTGGTGAACCGAAAAACTTTCTGAACGCACACGCAGAAGGGGTCGTTGTGCGAAGTGTCATGTATGAGACCCACACCTTCGATGATGTCCTCGGCGAACAACTTCGCCGTGCCCCGTATCTGATCGCCTCGCTTGCGGCACACTTCCTCTTGTGTCTCATGGTCATGGGCATCCTGATCCTGAAAAAGGAGGAGGTCCACGCACCGCCGATGCTGGTTGCGGAAGCCCCGCCTCCTCCACCGGAAGTGGAGAAGATGCCGGAAGATCCGCTTGATCCAGTGATCGATCCGATCGACGAGCCGGTGGTCGTGGAGACTCCATTGGACCAGAGCGATGACCAGGAGTTGGACACCCTCGCAGACCCCAACCAATCGAATGCCGAATCGCCTTTTGACTCCGAGCAGTGGAACAACAATCCTGGCTTAGGCGGAGGTGCGGGCGGAAATGCGGGCGGCCGTGGCAGTGGCAGCGGCGGACGTCCCTCCCAGAGTGAGAAAGCCGTGCGCAATGGATTGCAGTGGCTCGCCGATCACCAGGACCCGAATGGCTATTGGGATTCGGATGAGTTCATGCACCACGATCGTTATCCAGACAAGCCGTCGAGCACCGATGGTGGTAACCCGGTGAATGATGTCGGGCTGAGTGGATTGGCGTTGCTCGCCTTCATGGGCAATGGTGAGACTGCGCAGAAAGGGGATTACCAGCAGAACGTCGGCGATGGCATTCAATGGTTACGCGATGTGCAACGGGACGACGGCCTCTTCGGTGATGAAGTCGGCAACCCCACCCTCTACAACCATGCGATCGCGACCATGGTGATGGGCGAGGCCTACCGGTCAAGCAATCAGTCCTTGATCCTGAAGCCGAACATGAAGGATGCGCTGCGCGTGATCCATAAGGCGCGCAATGACTACGGCGCTTGGCGCTACGACTTGGAGGCCAATGGCGATAACGATAGTTCCATCACCGGATGGATGGTGTTCGCCTTGAAGACCGCGGAGGACAATGATCTTGCGGTGGATCACGGTGCCTACGCAGGTGCCGATAACTGGTTCGCGTCGATCGAAGACAAGAACACCGCGCGCACCGGCTATGCATGGGGTGCGAATGGGGGTGGCGTGGGGAGTGGCTCTTCGCGCCCACCGGAGTATGTCGAGAAGTTCCCGGCGCAGAAATCGGAGGCGCTGACCGCAGTGGCTTTGTTGTCGCGCATCTTCATGACCGACAGCAAGGAGGTGAAGCGTTGGAAGGATCACCCGCAATACGACTTGATGAAGCGTCAGGCGGATCTGATCGCATCGAAGCCACCTCGTTGGGATGAGAATGATGGCTCCATCGACATGTACTACTGGTACTACGGCACCTATGCGCTCAACCAGTGGGGCGGTTCACATTGGAAGAGTTGGAAGAAGGCGATTGAACATGCGCTGATTCCGAACCAGCGCTTGGAGGACAAGGAAGACAACTTCTACGGCTCTTGGGATCCGGTTGGGCCTTGGGGTCAAGAAGGCGGGCGCGTCTACTCCACTGCGATCGGCACGTTGATTCTTGAGGTCTACTATCGTTATGCCCATGTCTTGGGCGCACGCTAGGTGAGGCGATGAAAACTTGGCTCCTCTGTGGCGTGTTGTTTGTAGTTGCGGATGCAGCTGCATTGGAGCCTGCTTGCCTGCAGGAAGGGGATCCGGAGATGAGTGCGGATACGGAACGCTCCGGAGGGGGCTTCGGCCCTTCGATATCCTCCTACCGACAGGCCATCAAGAAGTTTCCGACCCACCCCTTCTTCCCGAAAGACCGGGATCGACGCGCGGGCCATCCCAGTGTCCGAGCACAACGGGGTGCCGTCGAAGATGCCTTACTCTGGTTGGTGGATCATCAAGACGCACAAGGTTTCTGGGATGCAGATGAGTTTTACCATTCGGATCGTTTCAAGGACCAGCCCTCTTCCATGGGTCCAGGTAATCCCGTCATGGATGTCGCCATGACCTCCCTCGTCGCCCTTGCTCTTCAGGGGAATGGAAACAGCTTGGGGCGTGGTCGCCACAAAGAGGCATTGAGCAACTCCGTCGCTTGGTTGAGGGACACCCAGCAAGTGGATGGGCTATTCGGTTTCGATGTCGGCAACCCCACCTTGACCACTCAAGCCTTAGCCACCATGGCCATGGGTGAGTCGTATTACATGAGTTCCCAAACGCCCGTCCTGAAGCGCCCCATGCAACGGGCGGTGCAAATCTTGGAGCAAGCACAGGTGCCGTCCAGCGGTTGGGGCTACTACCTGGACGGGACGGGTCCTTGCAACACCAAGACTACGGGGTGGATCATCCTCGCCCTGCATCAGGCGGAGGTAAACGATCTAGCGGTGGATCCAAAGACGAAGACAGGTGCACAAGACTGGTTCCTCTCCGCTACCGAGGCGGAAACTCATCGTGTTGGATTTGAATGGAGCAACAAGAGCTTGGTGCTCTATGGAATCCCCGAGGCTTGCTTTGGCCCGAATGCACCTCCAGGTTTTTCTGAAGCAAGCACCGCCATCGCACTTCTTTCCACCATGTTGATGACCCCCACCGACGGCATCCGCACTTGGTCGGAGCATCCGGACTACCCCAAGATGCAGGCTCAGGTTCAGATCCTGATGGGTGCACTCCCCCATTGGCAGACGCGCCCCACCACCATCGATCTGGAGTATTGGTACTTCGCGACCGAAGCCCTCTATCAATGGGGAGGCCCCGAATGGGAGACCTGGAATCGCGCCATCCAGGAAGCCCTCCTCCCGCATCAACGTTTGGAGAATCGGAAGGACAACTTCTACGGCTCTTGGGATCCCGTCGGCGTTTGGGGGCAGGAAGGCGGACGCATCCATTCCACCGCTTTGTGCGCCCTGATTCTGCAGACGCCTTCCCGTCGGGCGAAGTTGTTGGCGAAACCGCCCTTGGAAGAAGCTGATAAATCCAGGATTCCTGAATCCGACGACCAAGGCTAGGAAGTCGGGTTGGCCTTCCGCGGGGTAAGCGGGTTAGGATGCCAAGGTCATGCGCATGCACCTCCTTTCCACCGCACTCCTATCCGTCGCCGCCCTTACCGCGACGTCCTCCCTGTCCGCTCAAACGCAGCTGCTCGATGTCGAACAGGCCAATGTCAGTCAGCCTGTTGCATCCTTTAACCAAGCTGATTTGGCGCAAAGCTTTCAGCCCACGGTCGACAAGTGCTCTGGAGCCAGTGCTTTCATGATGCCTGGATGGGGTGTGGGTGGAACTCTCACCATTGAACTATGGGACGCCCTGCCTAACGTCGGCGGAGCCAACATGCTGGCGTCTGGCTCTTCGGCTGCCACGCCTGGAGAGTGGGTAGACGTCATCTGGGGAAACGTGTCCGTGACCTCCGGCGCGACCTACTACCTGGTATTCAGCGGGACCGACCCGAGCATGGCATTAGCTGGCGAAAATGATTCCTATCCAGGGGGCCATGTCTTCGCGAACGCTGGCTACATCCCCTTCCCCACGATCGACTACGCCTTCCGCACCTGGTACGAGAACACCCTCGACCTCTCCATCAGCGGAACTTGCCCCGGCCCGATGACCATCACCGTATCGGGAGCCACCCCGAATGGTTCGGTCGCGGTGGTCTACGGCAATGCCGGCTCCTTCACCCTGCCCAGTGCCCCCTGCGCCGGCATCGTGCTGGACCTCGACTTCCCCAACCTCGCCGGCCTCTTCACCGCCGACGCCAACGGTGACCTGGTCCTCACGCCGACCATCCCCGCCGTGGTCTGCGGCTGGACCCTCCAGGTCGTCGACGCAACCAATTGTGCAGTCAGTACCTCCGTCATCCTTTAGGTTCCCCCGACAATAAGGTTCCTTTTTTGCCACAAAGGCGTATCCTCCCTGCCATGCAAATCACCCGCACCCTGCTAGTTGCGGCCTTCGCTCTCCCCCTGCTCGCGATCCTTCCGAGCTGCGGCGGCGGCGAGACCACCGATTCGAACACTCCGGAAACCCCGGCTACCGATTCCACTCCGTCCACGCCTTCGACCCCGGCCGAGCCGGCTGCCACTGAGGAAGCCGCCAAGACCGATGATGGCAAGGATGCCCTTGAGGCCATGGAAGAAGAGGCTGCTGGTGCTAAGGACAAGGTAAAGGCTGAGGCCGAAGCCGCCAAAGAGATGGTCATCTCCGAGGCTGCTCGCACCATGTACGACACCTACTGCTTCACCTGCCACGGAACGGGCGGCAAGGGTGATGGCCCAGCTGGTGCCGCACTCCCTGACAAGCCTGCCGATTTCTCCTCCGCGGATTGGCAAGCCACCGTCACCGATGAGCACATCCAGACCGTCATCGCCAAGGGTGGTGCAGCTGCAGGGAAGAGCGCCCTCATGCCACCTGCCCCAGGTGTCGATGGCAACCAAGAGCTGCTGGATGGCCTGACCGCCATCGTCCGTAGCTTCTCCAAGTAAGCCATCCTTCCTCAGGCCGCGGTCGATCCCCGATCGCGGCCACAAAAGCATCAAGGCCTGACCGAGCGATCGGTCAGGCCTTGTAGTTTTCCTGCTACCAGGAAAGCGAAGACTAGGCAGTGCGCAGCGAGTTGACGGCGCGGGCCAGGATGGACTTCTTACGCGCAGCGTTGTTGCTGTGCATCTGGTTCCACTTGACGTTCTTGTCGATCATCTTGGTAGCCATGACGAGGTTGGTCTCGGCGTTCTCAAGATTGCCCTCTTCAACCGAATCCATGGTGCGCTTGATCCAGGTGCGCATGGCGGAGCGGCGGCCACGATTGCGCTCGCGGCGCTTGAGGCTCTTCTTAAGGGAGGCTTTGGCGGACGGGGTGTTCGGCATGACGTGTCTTCGGTCCCGGAAAACGGGCGGAATATTGTAGGGCTACCAGAGAATCGTGCAAGACGAATGCACCCGGAATTCGACCTATTCCGCCTCTGGCTCCTCCTCTCCACGTGCTGCACGCAGGAAGGCCTCGGAATCCAGGCCGGAGGCGCCGTCGTCCTCGTAGGACTTGGTGCGTAGAGCCTGCTCGGCCGCGAGGTTTTTGCGCGCACGCATGGCCTCGGTATCACGTGGATTGCGGTCGAGGGCTTGCTGGTAGTAGTCGAGGGCATCATCGACCTCGCCCTGGGCAGCAGCCAGGCCACCGGCACGCTTTGCAGCATCCCCAGAAACCTCGGCCAGACCACCGAAGACGCCGAGTGCGGCGCCGGCATATCCAGCACGTTCGAGAGCATCCGCCCAGGACAGGCCTTTGGCCGGATTGCCCGGATCCTTCATGAAGGCGCGGCGCATCGAGCGGGCCTCTGCATCGGGATTGCGGGTCAGCTTGGAGAACTTGGCGGCCAGACCAGAAGGGCCAGAGCCAAGCTTATTGAGCAGGTTGGATTTGCCTTCCCCCAAGGCGACCACAGCAGCTGTGAGGAGCTCGGCGGCGCGACGCTCACCGGGCGCAAAATCCATGACCTGGTCGCAGAGTTCTGCAGCGAAATCAGCCTGCCCCCGTTCCAGGGCTTGGGCGGCACGATCGAGGTGTTTCTTCAGGTTCATGAGCTAGGTCTTAAGGGTTGGGGAAGGGAATGCCCCGCTACGGTATTCTAGGGCAGGAACTGGAAGCATGAACATCGTCCAATACCCGGATCCGCGTCTACGCAAGAAGAACGCCCCCGTCACCGACTTCGGCCCTGAGCTCGAAGCCACGGCGCGGGAAATGTTTGAGGTGATGTATGCCACGCAGGGCGTCGGCCTGGCTGCGCCGCAGGTGGGGCTGAACATCCAACTACTGGTCTACAACCCGACTGGAAGCTCCGAGGAGAAGGCAGAGGAGAAGGTCCTGTGCAATCCGAAGATGGTGTTCAAGTCGCGCGAGAAGGAAGATGGCCAGGAAGGTTGCCTGTCCTTTCCGGATGTGAACGGCGTGGTCAATCGCCCGATCAAGGTTAAGGTCGAAGCGCTCGACTTGAAGGGTGAGAAGTTCGAGCTCGAGCTCGAGGACTGGGATGCGCGCATCTTCCAACATGAATTGGATCACCTCGATGGCATCCTGTTCATCGATCGCATGACTCCCGCGACCAAGAGCCAGGCCAAGCCGGTGCTCGAAGATCTGGTCCACGCCTACAAGGAAAGCCTTGCTGGTTCTTGAAGGTCTGGAGGCACTGCCTGCCACGTTTCAGGCCGACGGCTGCGTCGCCACGGTCGGAGTCTTCGATGGTGTGCATCTCGGGCACTTTCATGTGCTGAGGGAAGTCGTCGCGCGGGCGCAGGAACGGAAGGTGGCTTCCGTGATGGTGACCTTTGCGGATCATCCGAAGTCCGTGTTGTTGGGGCGTGCACCTGCAACCGTAACGAGCTTAGAACATCGCCTGCTGTTGTTCCGACGTGCCGGCATCGAGGCCACCTTGGTCTTGCGTTTTACCGCCGAGCTACGAGAGCTGACGGCGGAGATGTTCACCCGCAAAGTGT
>JBMYYH010000090.1:0-12452 GCA_049609225.1 Planctomycetota bacterium
CCGAGATGGCAATATCATCTACGCCATAACCGGTATGTGCGCGATAACTGATCGCGCGATTGGTGTAGAGACTCGCATATACCCGGCGCACCTTCTCGATCAACTCGGTCGAAGTCCGGACGTTCAGGAAAGTCTCCTGTTGACCGGCAAAGGAAGCATCCGGCAGATCTTCCGCCGTTGCCGAACTCCGCACCGCGACGTCGTAGTTGGTGCCGTACTCCTTCTCGCGTTCGTTGTAGGCCGCGCGGATTTCCTGCTTGAGGTCTTCCGGCATCTCTGCCGAACGAATCCACTGACGAATCAGCGATCCCGTAGCCTCAAGGCGATCCAGCTTGGTCGGATCAAGATCGGCAATCGCCTGATCGATCCGGCTACCCAGATCATTCTCCTTCAGGAAATGGCGATAGGCATCGGCTGTGACAGCGAAGCCATTCGGCACTTTGACGCCAAGCCCACTGAGGGCATTGACCATTTCTCCGAGGGAGGAGTTCTTGCCTCCGACCTGGGGGAGGTCAGCGAGGCGGATGGATGAAAACGGGAGGATGAAGGCCATGGCGTTCTGGCCTTTGTATAACGCATCCCTCTAAGGAATCCTAATCAAAGCAGAATCATCTCATCGTAGAGATAATCCCGAATAGCATGCAAAACCGTGGTGGTGTGCGTGCGCATGATGGTGTGGCCACCTTGCGGAAAGTAGAGCGTGTCATATTCGACACCCACGCTTTGCGCCTGCTGTTCCAGGTCAAGGGCATACGAAAACGGCACCCGATCATCCTGCATACCGTGGATGATGTAGCAAGGAGGCTCGCCGCGCTCCATGCTATCGAGGTTGTAGAGCCTGCCACTGACCTCCGCGACGGCCGCAACCTCACTCTCATGCGTCAACCAGTTGGGATTGTGGTAACGCAAGCCCTCGTCATAAGCCGCCCCCAGAACGCTGTAACCTCCGGAACTATTGCCGCAGAGGGCGATCTTGTCGGTGTTCAATCGGAACTGGAAGCTGTTCTCGCGCGCCCAACGCACGGCAGCCTGAGTATCCGAAGAGGCATAACTTGCGCCGAGGTTTTGACGATCCCACACCGAGACCAAGCGATAGTTTGGAGCGATCGCTACATAACCGCGCGAGGCGTAGTAACGACAGAAGTACTCCATCTCATCCTTATCCCCATCGGTAAAGCCGCCACCATGTACCCAGAAGACGACGGGGCGCTGCAAAGCGACATCCCCAATCGGCTGGTAGATGTCCAACGTCAAATCTTCCACCAAGAAGGTCGAGAGATTCAGAACACTTCCGTACGAAACATCCTTCTGTACTGCGACATTGAACGTGGGGTCCAAGTAGCGGGTACTGGTGGTCGTGGCCGCTGGGGCGGTGGAGACCGAAACGAATGAGAGGACGGAGAGCGCGAAGGTAAGGAGGAGCGCTTTCACGAGGGGAAACCCACGGTAACAGCAGGAAACCTGGAATGGAAGCGACTTCCACTTTCCTTCAAAAGACCGCCAAGTCTGGTTTTCCCTTAGCCTAGGCGCAATTCCGTACGGTCGCGGTATTGCTCTAGCGCCTCAGGGTTCGCCAGCGCCTCGGTGTTCTTCACAGGGCGTCCGTGGACCACATCACGCACCGCAATCTCCGATATCTTGCCGCTGCGGGTGCGTGGGATGTCGTCGACCGCACAGATGACGGAAGGCACATGACGCGGGGTGGCGTTGTCACGGATCTCCTGGCGCATACGCGTGCTCAGGGTCTCGTCGAGGGTACTCCCAGCGCGTAGGCGCACGAACAGGACCACGCGTTGATCACCGTCCCCCGTGTCTTGACCAATGACGACGGCCTCCTCCACCACCTCGATCTGCTCCACCTGGCGGTAGATCTCGGCGGTGCCGATGCGCACGCCACCGGGATTGAGGGTGGCATCGCTACGGCCGTAGACGATCATGCCTTGGTCCGGCGTGAGGGCGACCCAATCTCCATGACGCCAAACGCCAGGAAAGAAATCGAAGTAGGCAGCGTGGTAACGGCTGCCGTCGGGGTCGTTCCAGAAGCCGGTGGGCATCGACGGGAAGGATTCGGTGCAGACCAACTCCCCCGCTTCGCCGACGATGGGCTCATCTTGCTCGGCCCAAACCTGGACCGCCATGCCGAGCCCGCGCTTCTGCAATTCGCCGCGTCGCACCGGCGCGATGGGACACCCACCCGCGAAGCAACTGAGCAGATCGGTGCCGCCCGTGATGCTGGCGAGCTGCAGATCGGCTTTGACTTCCTGGTAAACCCAATCGAAGGATTCCGCCACTAAGGGGGAGCCTGTGGAAAGGATCAAGCGCAGGTGTTGCAGGTCGTGGCTACTGCGTGGCGTGAGGCCAGATTTCTTGCAAGCGTCGAGGTACTTGGCCGAGGTGCCGAAGATGGCGCACTCTTCTTCCACGACCATACTCCACAAGGCAGCGGCATCGGGGTGGAAGGGATTGCCGTCGAACAGTACCAGGGTGGCACCTTCGGCCAGGCCGGTGACCAACCAGTTCCACATCATCCAACCGGTGGTGGTGAAGTAAAAGAACTTCTCGCCTTCGCGCAAATCGCAGTGCAGCGCATGCTCCTTACGATGCTGCAGGAGCGTGCCGCCTTGGCCGTGCACGATGCACTTGGGCTGACCCGTGGTGCCGCTCGAGAACATCACATAAAGCGGATGCGCGAAGGGCAGGCGAGTGAACTGCAGGGCTGCATCGGAAGTCGGTTGCAGCGCATCCTTCCAGGCGTGGCAGGTCACCGCACCCGATTCCAGGGCGACGTCCTCCGCGCCGGTTTCCATCAAGTCCTGCAGGAAGGGCACCATCACGAGATGCTCCAAGCTCGGTAAGCCTGCAACGATCTCTTCGACCTTTGCCTTGGTGTCGATGGGCTTGCCTTTGAAGGTATATCCATCAATCGCGAGCAAGACCTTCGGCTCGATCTGGCCGAAGCGATCGAGCACTCCACGCGTTCCGAAATCAGGCGAACACGAGGACCACACTGCGCCCAAACTGGAGGCGGCCAGCATACCGATGACTGCATGCTCACTATTGGGCACGAATCCTGCAATCCGATCGCCTGGCTGGATTCCCCAAGCCTGCAATTGCTGCTGCAGACCACGCACGGCTTCGCGCAGAGCATCGCGGCTCAAACTGCGACGCACTCCGGTCTCACTCCGGAAGATTAACGCATCCTGCTCCCCTTCAAAGGCCAGCAGGTTTTCGGCGAAGTTCAACGATGCTTCCGGAAACCACTCCGCTCCCGGCATCCGGTCTTCCCCAAGAATGGTCGCGCCCTGGTCGCCCACCACCTTGCAATCCTCCCACACGGCACTCCAAAAGCGCTCACGATTCTGCACCGACCAACGCCAAAGCGTGTCATAGCCGGCATCCTTGCCTTCGAGGGATACCCCCACCGAAGCCGCAAAGGAAGTCATCCGACTGGCGGCAATGCGCGCCTCATCCGGTTGCCAGAGGATCTCGGCCATTGCCGTCTAGGAAATGACGCCGTGTGCCTTACCGACCTTCACGAAGGCTGCGACGGCCTTCTCGATGTGCTCCATCGTGTGTCCCGCGGAAATCTGCACGCGAATCCGCGCAGCTCCTTTCGGCACCACTGGGAAGCTGAAGCCAATCACGTAAATGCCTTCCGCCAACAGGTCATGCGCGACGTCGGCAGCGAGGCGGGCATCGCCCAGCATGATCGGCACGATCGGATGCACACCTTCACGGATGTCGAAACCGGCTGCGGTCATCTTCTCGCGGAAGGCCAAGGTGTTGACCTCGAGGCGGTCGCGTAGTTCGGTGGTCTCGCTGAGGCGATCGAACACCGCGATGCTGGCAGCGACGATCGGCGGCGCTACGGAGTTCGAGAACAGGTATGGCCGCGAACGGTTACGCAGCGCATCGACCACCATCTTCTTGGCGCAGGTGAAACCACCACTGGCACCACCCAAAGCCTTGCCGAGGGTGCTGGTGAGGATATCGACCCGCCCCATGACGTCGCAGTGTTCATGGGTGCCGCGACCGGTCTTACCCATGAATCCGGTGCTGTGCGAATCATCGACATGCACCAAGGCGCCGTATTGGTCGGCCAGATCACAGATGCCTTTCAGGTCGGCGATGACGCCATCCATCGAGAACACACCATCCGTCGAGATCAGGATCCGACGTGCGCCCGCTTCCCGCGCAGCCTTCAGTTGCGTTTCAAGGTCGGCGAGATCGTTGTTGGCATAGCGATAACGCATCGCCTTCGACAGACGGATGCCGTCGATGATCGAAGCGTGGTTCAAGCTATCGCTGATCACCGCATCTTCCTTACCGAGAAGGATCTCATAGAGACCACCGTTGGCATCGAAGCAGCTGGTGTAGAGGATCGTATCTTCGAAGCCGAGGAAGGCCGAGATCTTGTCCTCGAGAGTCTTATGGATGTCTTGGGTGCCACAGATGAAACGCACCGACGACATGCCGAAGCCACGTTCCTCCAGGCAATCCCGCGCCGCCGCGATCAGGGATGGATCATCCGACAGGCCCAGATAGTTATTGGCGCAGAAGTTGGTCACCTCTTCGCCTGAGGACACCTTGATGTCGGCATCCTGCGGAGTGACGATCACGCGCTCTTCCTTCCACAGGCCGGCATCGCGGATCTCCTGCAGTTCCAGAGCGAGGGAGTCGTAGAAAGAGGCCTTGCCGTCGGCCAGGGTGTTCTTGGAGTCGGACATCGGAGGGATCGGGGATGTGCGCCACAGCGGCGCCAGGTTGCGGATCAGGCGGTTGGATCGAGCACGACCTTATGCGCTTCGCCGCGGTCGAGCAGTGCGATGCCATCGTGGAACGAGGACATCGGCAAGCGGTGCGTCACGATGTGTTCGACATCGAGGCCACGCTTCAAAAGGGAAAGCATCTCATCCCAGGTGGCGAACATGCGCCGGCCGAGGATGCCCTTCCAGGTCAGGCCTTTGAAGATGAACTCTTGGCTGAAATCCTGCAGCTCCATCTTGGAGCCGGAAGGAATGCCAAGCTGCATCATCTCGCCACCGGGATACAGGAGCTGCATGCCGGTGTGAATCGCGGGTGCGGCACCGGACATCTCGAGCACCACATCGACACCGCCTTCGGTGGCTTCGCGGATGACGTCGACCATGCCGGGACCTTCGTTGGCCGGATCATGGATGTGGATCGGGACCTTGGTATCCAATCCTGCCGCCCACTTCTTCGCGCGCTCGAGGTGGCCGGGCAGGACCTCGGTGATGGTCAGGCTCTTGGCGCCTTCAAACTCCACCACTGCGGCGGCCATCGCACCGATCGCGCCATAGCCACTGAGGAGCACATGACGTCCGGCGATGCTGCTGGCGGACTGCACGGTATGGACCGCATTGCCCAGCGCATCGAGGAAGCTGCCGATGTGTGGCGGCACCACTTCCGGATCCAAGCGCACCAGGTTTACGGCCGGCACCACGACGAACTCCGCGAAACTGCCGTTTCGATGCAGGCCAGCGATCTGCGTTTCCTCGCAGATATGCTCATTGCCGGCAAGGCAAGCACGGCAACGATTGCACACGATGTGCATTTCCGCCGAGACGTAATCGCCTTCGCGCCATTCCGAAACGCCATCGCCGATGGCATCGAGGTGGCCACAGAATTCATGCCCGATGGTGACGGGCGGCGTGATCATCGACGAGACCGAAGGGTCCCAGTGGTAGATGTGGCGATCGGTGCCACAAATTGCCGTATTGATGATCTTGACCCGGACCTCGCCGGGGCCAGGTGTAGGGGGGTCGAGATCCTCGACGTATTCGGCTGCCCCCGCTTCCGGTCGGGCCATCTGGATTGCACGCATCGGGGCAGATTCTAGCAGCCTCAGGCCTCGAAGGCGCGGTTCGAGAACAAGGGTGCACGCGTTGCCCCCATCACCACCGCCAAGCCGATGGCAAGGCCACTGGCCATCATCGAACTGCCTCCAAAGGACACCATCGGGAGCGGTAGGCCGGTCGTCGGCCAGACGCCGAGGGTCACACCGACATTGAGGGATAAATGGACCAGGAAGTGCACTCCGATCCCCGCCAGGAGGTAGCGCGCGAAGGGGTCGCGATAGCGCGAGGCATAGGCCAACAAGGTAATGCCGAGGCTGGCGTAGAGCAGAAGAAAGCCGCTCGCTCCCAAGAAGCCATATTCCTCGGCGATGACCGGGAAGATGAAGTCGTTGTGACGCTCCGGCAGTCGATCGAGCCGGTTTTCCGGCCCCTGGCCCCAACCGTAACCGGTGAATCCCCCACTGCCGACGGCGAGCTTTGCATGGTGCAGGTGATAACCCTCGGCGGCGATTTCTTCCGGTGAGAGTTCATCCTGATGCCACCAAGTGAGGATGCGTTCCTTCTGATAATCCTGAATCACCATCCAACCGATCGGTGCCACCATCGCCGGCAGCAGCAACAACCACCGGAAGGATTTCCACGGCAGGCCGGCCATCCAGGTCATGGCCAGGAACAGCGGCACGAACACCAAGGCAGTCCCAAGGTCCGGTTCAATCAGAATCAGGAAGGCTGGAATCGCCACCATCAATCCGGGTTTGATGATGTCGGCGAGGCGCGAGGGTCGTGGATGGTCGGCGAACCAACGCGCCAACACCAACACCATCGCGATCTTCATGAACTCGCTGGGTTGCAGCTTGAAGCCACCGAAGAGATCGATCCAACGACGGGAGTGGTTGGTCTCGCGCCCGGCCACCAACACCCAAATCAGTGGCAACACCGCCAGAACATAAAACAAAAAGGCTTGGGAACGCCAACGTTTCGCCGGCCACACGAATGCACCCAACGCGAAGATGCTGAGCGCAAGAATGCGAATGACATGACCACTCGGCATCTGCAGTTCCGGACTCACGCTCCATTGCACCACGAAGCCGAAGCCGAGGATGACGGCCGCGATCGGCAAGACCGGCCAGCAGGTGCGTCGGAAGAATCCGAGCAGGCGCAGACGCAGGGAGGGGCCTCTCATTCCGTCGAAGCGAACAAGGAGGCGCCTTCCGGGCTCTCAAGGAACTCCTTCAAGACGAAGGAAGCGATTTGGCCACCATGAAGACCGGTGTTCTCACACAAAACGGCAAAAGCATAACGCGGTTCGTCGGCCGGGAAGTAGCCCGTGAACCAAGCGTGCGTCGGACCACCGCCGACTTGGGCGGTACCGGTCTTGGCAACGATCTGCCATTCCTCCGGGAACTCCGTGCGTACCGCAGTGCCGCCGGGTTCATAAGAGACGGCAAGCAGGGCGTCGACGATCCGTTCACGCGTGGCACGACTCATCGACGGCACATAACGTTCGGCTTCTGCAGCGGAGCCGCCACCACCGGAAGTCACCAAACGCGGCGTCAGCAGGTTGCCGGTTGCGAGCCAGCCATAGAAACGTGCCATCTGCAGAGGGCTGGCCTGCACACCGACTTGACCGATGGCGGTACGCATCAGGCGCACGTTACTACGGTCGATGGCCTCATAATCGGTGAGGAAGTTGGCGCCGCGTTCAAGGCGGGCATCTCCGCTGAGACCTTTCCATAGGTCGACGCGCTCGGCGGCGGGATCGAATCGCACCAACTCCAATCCGGTGGGGCGGTCAAAACCGAGGCCATAGGCATAGCGGTAGATCGGCTCCGGGCCCAGATCCCGCGCAAGTAGATAAAAGTAGACATTGCACGACTTCTTCAAGGCTTCGTGCATGTCGATCACGCCATGCCCATACTTGGAATCACACTTCAGGGTGACGCCCGCCGCCGGCGTGATGAAGGCTTGGCAGTCGTATTCGCGGCTCCATAGGTTGGGGTCTTCCGCCATCGCTGCGGCAGCCACCAAAGGTTTGAAGGTGGAACCTGGATACGGCACTTCCAAACCCGAGAATCCACCACCCAAGGCCCGATGACGCAAGGGCGAGCCATTGCGAATGGCATTGAGAGCATCGAATTCCTCGCGGTACTGGGATCGCGTAAAACTCGGCACGCTGGTGAGAACGGGAGTGCCCCCCGTCTGCAGGTCAATCAAGGCAAATCCAACCCGTGGGCGCGAGGGGTCGAATTCCATATAGGCCTTGGCCGGAGTCTCGGGGAAGACGTCGCCGAGGCGTGCGGTGGTATCGCGATAGACCTTCTGGATCGCCTTCTGCGCCGCACGTTCCATGGCGACGTCAAAGCTGAGCACGATGTCGCTGCCGTTGCGTGGCGGCGAAAAGAGAAGTTCAAGCGGACGTCCATCTTCCTCGCCCCCTTCGAGTACCTGCAAGTACCCGCGACTGCCGCGCAACTGCTCCTCATAGACACGCTCAATGCCCGAAGCTCCCAAGGTCTCCTCCGGACGCAGGGTGTCCGACCACAATTGATGGCGCAACTGTCGGAACTCCGCCTCTTCCGCCGGCTCGCGATCGAAGATCCGACGCAAAGCCAAGAAGCGATCCAAGGTTGCTTGATACTGCTCCGCCTCACGTTCCCCGACGGACCGCGTATTGCCGACCAACAAGGGCGTGATCTCTTCCGGGTAAATCCGGCGCGCGAGTTCATGCAGGTACAAGCCTGGATAGTCGTCGGCTTGTTGCGCCAACAGGTCCACCAAGGTGAAATCCAGATCCCGCACCAAAGCAATCACGCGAAAGCGGTGCACCCGATAGGTCTGGTCGCGACGGATGCCGCCGGCATCATCGGGGTAGTTCTGTTCGAGTTGACTGAGGTAATCGTCGAACAGATGCGATTGTTCCGCCACCGACATCGCATCGAGGAAATCATTCGCCTCCTGATCCGCCGTGCCGGCTTGTTCTCCCGCAACCGGAGCCAACAAGGCTCCCAAGGCCTCCGGGCTGGCCTCCAGATTCCAACGCGCGCGCAACTCCTGCAGGGTTGGCATGCGCGTCGCGGGTTCCTTGAGACGAGAACGCAAGGTGGATGCTGAAACACCAAAGGCGCGTCCGGCTGCTTCCTGCAGGGAGCGACTCAGGACCATGTGTTCCAAGACCTGACGTCGGTCCTCGAGGCGAGGCAACAAGGCGCCATACCACTCCACTCCAAGCATGCCTTCGAGCAGCTCCAACTCCCGACGTGCATCTGCCAAGCGTCGGCGTAGGCCATCGACGGCACCGGGGAAGCGCACCTGGAAGGGCTGGGTGCCATGTTCCTGCCAATCCTGCACCTCCAGACGCCATTGCGAGGCTTGCATGTCGGTGATGCCACGCAGGTAGAAGATCAAATCATCCCCGCGACGTGATCCCAAGGGACGCAGATCCGCCGGAGTCCAAGCCAAACACATGGCTCCCAACTCCTCCCCCAACTCCAAGCATTGCGCCAGGCCACCGGAGGCGATGTCCATCATCGCCAAGGCTTCATGCAACTGCCCCGCCACATGCCCACGGCGGAAATCCCGATAGCGGAAGTAGAGGTCATAGGACGGCTTGTCCATCGCCAATACCACGCCATTGCGATCGAGAATGCGGCCGCGTTGGAACGGGATCGAAGCGCGATCGAGACGTGAGTTGCGCGCCTCCTGCACCCAATAATCATGTTCCTGGATCTGGAGCTGGAACAAGCGTCCGATCAACAGGGCCAGGATGCCGAGGAAGACATAGGCCAGGCGTCGCAGGCGGAGAGCCTTCACTTGCGCACTCCTTGCCAACTGAGGGAACGTCCGGCCGGGCGTTGGACCACGGCGACGATGAGGCCGGTGATAAGGCTGGCCCACAGGGCGTCGGAGGTGCTGAGGTGGGCACCGAGATCACGCGCGACGACGCGGTCGAGGATAGCGAGCGGCAACGCTGCGCAGAATCCGACCAGGAAACGCAGGAGAAAGCGATATTCACTCAGACGTCGGTGCAGCGCTCCTCGCACCAACAGACCGGCACCGAAACCTGCCCACGCCACGAAGGGCGAGAGCGCGGTCACGCTGCTGCGGAGAAGGCCAAACACGAGTACCAGTTGGATCGGGCGGCGCCAGGAATCCGGAGGGGTTGCCGGCACAGCCAGGAGTAGGAGTAACAACCATACGTCGGGCAGCAGCGCACCTCCAGGAAGCTGGCGCAGGAGTGGTGCGAGCAGCGTCAGGAGGACGCCTACCGGCAGCAGGATGCGCAGACGGGGACCTTGCCTCATCGCACTTCCGTCGGACTGGAGTCGAGGCGCAGGGCTTCCAGGCTGGCGGAGGGCCAGTGTTGGACATCGTCGCGGTAACCGAGCCACAGGCCGCGCGGGATGCCGGCGCCACCACGGGTAAATAGAGGCAAGGCTTCCGCGGCGTCACGCCAGGCATCGGCGGCGAGGACTTCTCCGGTCTGCAGTTGCAGGGCGACGGCATCGGTGGACCAAGCGGCTGGGGGGAGGCGTCGGGCCCAACCCCAGGAACCACGCCAATCCCCGACCTGTCCATTCACGCGGCCACGGTCGACGACCACCGTGGGACGGAATCCGGCATCGGATGAAAAGGCATACCAATCATCGCCCAGCACCGCATCCGGCAACAACATCGGTGAGGCCGCAGCTTTCCGCTGGGATGGTTCCGCCACCAAGGTCGCTCCGACGGCGCCGGCAGCCACGAACACCCGTCCTTCCGCCGCAACCGGAATCGACTGCTCCACCACCCAAGTGGCATCGCCCCGTTTCTGATCACCAATCGACTGCAGTTGCCCCAGATGCAAACGCGCCTGCGCCAAGTTCGGTGGATCCAAAGGACGCGGACGCCAAGCCAATGGCAATCCCGGAGCAAACCGCGTTTCATCCTCCGACCAAGCCACCACAGCAGGTCCACCACTGCCACGGCCGAAGCACACCGCTGGCAAGGTCGGTCCCTCTTCCACCACCACCGATAGCCCCGTTCGCATATCCGCGCTGGTCCAAAGTTCGACGTCTGCCTCGAAAGCGCGGACTGCTCCGATGCGCCCCAGGAAGGCATCGCCGAATGCCACGATCTGATCCTCGGCGAGGTGAAAGTCTTCCCCCGCTGCCAAAACCAGACGCCCCCGCTCCAATTCGAGGAGCTGCACCGGCACTTCCAACCATGCCATGCCCGGAATCGGTGCCGGCATGCCGCGCTCACGCTCAATCGCAATCAAGGCGCTGGTCGCAGGCGGCTCCGGGCCTTCGGCCGCCTTTGCACCCCCGACCACCCACTCCGACACCGTGCCGGCAAGTTCGGTCAACGGTTTCTGTACCGGACCGATCACGCGATAAGCCAGATGGTCGATTGCGGGAAACCGCAACACAGCCTGGACAGCCACCACGGCCACTGCGCCGACCGTGAGCAAGACGCGCCGATAGCGCTCTGCCCCCGGCAGCAGGAACACTAGGCCAGGTCCTCTCCGTCGGAGAGGAAGGAGGAGTACAGGTCGAGATCCTCGAGGAACTTGGCCGTACCCCGCACCACCGCGGTCAGTGGCTCTTTACCGACCTGACAAGGCAGACCGGTGTTCTTGCTCATGTATTCCCCGAGCCCTGGCAACAATGCACCACCGCCAACGATGACGATGCCCTGCTCCAACAAGTCAGAGCCGATTTCAGGCGGTGCCATTTCCAGGCAATCGAGCACGGCACGCATGATGCCGCGCAATGGGGCGTCGAGTGCATCGCGAATCTCCTCGGAGTTCAACACCGCTTTGCGCGGCATGAGGTTCAAGGTATCGCGACCGGCGATCTCAAGAGTCTTCTCCTCATCGAGCTTCCAAGCCGATCCGATGCTCATCTTCAACAGCTCGGCCGTTTGCGGACCGATCTGCAAGTTGTGGTTCTTACGGATGAAATCGATGATCGCATCATCCATGTTGTCGCCCGCGATCTTCACGGACTTCACCGTGACCGGGCCACCCAGGGCCAAAATCGCGACTTCGGTGGTACCACCACCAATATCGACCACCATCGAGCCTTCGGCTTCGGTGATCGGCAGATCCACACCCAGGCCGGCGGCCATCGGCTCATCGACCAGGTAGACCTTGCGTGCTCCAGCGCGTTCGGCGGAGTTTATGACCGCGCGCCGTTCCACCGTGGTGATGCCGGAAGGCACCGAAATGACCACACGCGGACGCACCCAAGAGCGCCCTTCATGCGACTTACGCAGGAAGTAACGCAGGAGCTTTTCGGTCACTTCGAAGTCGGCAATCACACCGCCCTTCATCGGACGCACAGCATCGATGTTGGTTGGAGTCTTACCGAGCATGCGGTAAGCCTCTAGGCCTACCCCCATGCCATCCAGGATGACCTCGTTGGTGCCTTTATAAACCGCCACCACAGACGGCTCATTCAGAATGATGCCGCGGTCTTGGGATGCAACCAGGGTATTTGCGGTACCGAGGTCGATGCCGAGGTCCTCAGCGAGGGAGAACCGACGGAAAAGCCAATCCATGTTGGGGCGATTTGGGGTCAGGAACAGATGAAGGTTCCTGTCGGGCAGTATAGGGAGCCGCGAGGGCCGGATAAACCGCTGAAAGGCATTCTC
>JBMYYH010000091.1:0-12443 GCA_049609225.1 Planctomycetota bacterium
CACTCGAAGGCATGGATGCCGACGAGCAGGAAGAGGTCGACCGCGCCCTGATTGAGCTCGATGCCTCCGAGAACAAGTCGGGCCTCGGCGCCAACGCCTTGCTCGGCGTTTCCTTGGCTGTGGCTCATGCTGCCGCCGATGATGCCGGTCTGCCCTTGTTCCGCTATCTCGGTGGTGCCGGCGCTAACCGCCTGCCGGTGCCGATGATGAACGTGTTGAACGGTGGCGAGCACGCTGACAACAACGTCGATTTCCAGGAGTTCATGATCCAGCCTTGGGGCGCGGAGACCTTCTCGGAGGGTCTGCAGTGGTGCACCGAGACTTACCACTGCCTGAAGTCGCTGCTGCGCGATAAGGGGCTCTCCACCGGCATCGGTGATGAGGGTGGTTTCGCGCCAGACCTCAAGAGCAACGAGGAAGCCGTCGAGCTGTTGATGCTGGCCATCGAGAAGGCCGGTTACAACGCCGACGAAAAGGGCATGGCGATTGCGCTTGATGTCGCTGCTACCGAGATCCACAAGGATGGCATCTATACCTTCGAAGGCAAGCAGAAGTCGGCTGAGGAAATGGTCGCCTTCTACAAGGAATGGTGCGACAAGTACCCGATCGTCTCGATCGAGGATGGCCTCGATGAGGAGGATTGGGCCGGTTGGAAGGCTTTGACCGATGAAATCGGCGACGACATCCAGCTGGTCGGCGACGATCTCTTCGTCACCAACCCGAAGCGTCTGCTGCGTGGCATCGATGGTGGTCAGGGCAACTCGATCCTGATCAAGGTCAACCAGATCGGCACCCTCACCGAGACCCTGCAGGCCATCGACATCGCCAAGGAGGCCGGATTCACCTCCGTCATCTCCCACCGTTCGGGCGAGACCGAAGACACCACCATCGCCGACCTCTCGGTCGCCGTCGGTGCGGGTCAAATCAAGACGGGCGCGCCGTGCCGCTCCGACCGGGTCGCCAAGTACAACCAGCTGCTGCGCATCGAGGAATGGCTCGGTGAGTCGGCGCGCTACGGTTCGGCCCTGCCGCTCTAAGGCCTAAGCGAAGTACTCTCTTAAGAGCCCTGCCGGACCACCTTCGGCAGGGCTCCTTTCATTTCCTTGCAGCACCCCCCTGGCCGCGCGTAGATTAGGGCTGGTTCGATACCTGGTCCATGAGCCGTGGCACCTCCAAACGCAGTCTAAAGTCGATCGAATTCGTCCTGTGGGGAGCGGTCATCCTGGCCGGGGGTTACGTTCTCCTTCCAGCAGCCGTAGAGCTAGTACAGACCCGGCAGCAAGAGGAAACGGAAGTCCAACAGGCCCTGGATATGGAACAGGACCTTCGTGATGCCCAGGACCAGCTCGAGTTTTTCGGCAAGGATCCTGATGCCGCGCGGAAAAAACATGAACTGGAAGGCCTCCGGGCACGTAACCAGGACCTAGAAGAGGCCGTTAAGTTAGATACAGATGAGTGAACCCACCAACGACGTCGCATCCGCCCGGGCCTTTGCCCAGGCCTTCCAGGAGCTCCGTGAACAGATTGGGCGCGTCATCGTCGGCCAGGAACAGGTCGTCGAAGAGCTTTCGATTGCGCTGGCCGCGCGCGGGCACGCGGTGCTCGTCGGGGTGCCAGGATTGGCGAAAACCCTGCTGATCAGCACTTTTTCGCGTGCTTTGGAGCTCGATTTCCGTCGCATCCAGTTCACCCCAGACTTGATGCCAGCGGATATCACTGGCGCGGAGGTCCTCCACGCCGACCCAGAGACTGGGGAGCGTAGTTTCCGCTTCGTCGCAGGTCCGGTGTTCTCGAACATCGTCCTGGCCGACGAGATCAACCGCACACCGCCGAAGACCCAGGCCGCTCTGCTGGAAGCCATGCAGGAGCGTCAGGTTAGCTCGGCGGGCCAGACCCGCCCCCTGCCGGATCCATTCTTCGTGCTTGCCACGCAGAACCCGATCGAACAGGAAGGCACCTATCCTCTACCGGAAGCCGCCCTCGACCGTTTCCTGTTCCTGATCAAGGTGGACTACCCCTCCGCCGAAGAGGAAGCCGAGATTTTGCGCCGCACCACCGGCTCGATCGAGGAAGAGGTCAAGGTCGTGCTGAACGCAGAGCAATTGGTGCAACTCCAGGGCCTGGTGCGCGAAGTGCCGGTTGCCGATAGCGTCATCGACTATGCCGTGCGTTTAACCCGGGCCACGCGCCCGTCGGAGCAGGCCCCTACCTTCATTCGCCAGTGGGTCACTTGGGGTGCCGGTCCGCGCGCTTCGCAGAACCTGATCCTGGCGGCCAAGGCGCGCGCCCTCCTGCAGGGTCGCTTCCATGCATCCTCGGAAGACGTGGATGCCGTTGCGCCTTCCGTCCTGCGGCACCGCATCCTCATCAATTTCGCCGCAGAGGCTGAGAACATCACCGCAGACGATGTGATCCAGCAGCTGCTCCAAGAGATTCAGGCACATCCAAGTGCCCTCGACGGAGATCGTGCAGCAGGTATCGGATCCTAGACTGCGAGCAAGGCTGCAGCGCCTGGAACTCCGGGCCAGGACCGCGGTGGAAGGCCTCCGCGGCGGACGGCATCGTTCGCCCCTAAAAGGTTCCAGCACGACTTTCGCGCAACACCGGGAATACACTCCCGGGGATGATCTGCGTGCCTTGGATTGGCGCTTGATGGCGCGCTCCGATCGCAACATCATCCGCGAATATGAGGAGGAGACCGATCTACGCTTGTGGTTGGTGGTCGATGCTTCGGCTTCGATGTCCTTCACCAGTGGCGAGTGGACCAAGTTCGAGTACGCGACTTGGCTGGCCGCATCCTTGGCCCGCGTGGCTTGTGATCAGAGCGACCAGTTCGGTTTGATCCTCACCCGCGGCGAGGAAGTCGAACGCGTGCTGCCAGCGCGGGGTGGTGAAGCCCATTGGCAGAGTCTGTGCATGCTGTTGGCCGCTGCCGAACCCAGTGGTTCCGGCGATCCTGCAACAGGCTTGCAGATGGCCGCAGGGCACATGGATCGCCGTGGTTTGGTGGTCTGGATCAGCGACCTGCTCGGCACACCGGAAGACGCCACCGTGGCAGTCAACCTGATGCGTCGGAAGGGTCACGACATGATTGCCATGCGCACATTGGATCATGCCGAAGTCGACTTCCCCTTCCTGCGCAACACTCGTTTTGAAGGCTTGGAGTCCGACGCGGTGCTACGCGCCGACCCCAACACCATCCGCGCGGCTTATCTCGAAGAATTCGAGAAGCATGGTGCGGATCTGCGTCGCGGCCTGCGTGGTGCAGGCTGTGCCTTCCGTCGCATGCCGATTGAAGAGCCGTTGGAAGCAGGACTGGTGGAGTTCCTGGCGCAACGCAATGCCGACAAGAAAGGAGGCGTGCGTTGAACTTCGCGTTTCCGGCAATGCTTTGGGCACTGCCGCTGGTGTTGGTGCCGATCATCATTCACCTGCTGCAACGTCGCCGCTTCCGCCGCGTCGAATTCAGCGCCATGGATTTCCTCCTGCGTGCCGTGCGCCGCACCCGACGTCGGGTCTTACTGGAAGACATCCTGCTCCTGATCCTGCGCACCTTGGCGGTGCTGTTCCTGATCCTCGCCCTCGCGCGACCGAACAGCGAAGACCTGCCCCTCCTACTTGGACGGGAACCGCGCGGCGAAATCCTGATCCTTGATGCTTCGATGTCGATGGATCACTTGGGTGATGGGCAGAGCGCCTATGCCAAGGCCATCAGCACGGCTGCAGGGCGTCTGCGCGACCTCGATTCTGGTTTGGAAGACCGCGCTGCCTTGATTCGCGCGGGATTGCGGGTGGAGAGGGTTGCGTCGGGTGATCCGGAGGAAGTGCGCGGCGTCTTGGAGGAACTGGATCAATCGGACCCCGCCCAAGCGGATCTGCTTGGCGCATTGCATGCCGCCGTCCGCACCGCTGAAGACCTCGGACCGCTGCCTGGCCGCACTACCGTCACCATCCTGACCGACCTCCAGGCCAATGTCTGGAATGCCGATAGCGGTTTGCCAGCTGCCTTCGCGGAGCTTGCGGCTTTGGGTTGTGATCTGGAAGTGCTCGACTGTGGGGCAAGCCAAAGGGAGAACGTCGCGGTGACGGCTATGAGCCTTTCGACTGCACGTCTCGTCCGCGGCGACAACTGTGAAGTCCTCACCACCTTGCGCAACTTCGGCAAGGAGGAAGCGCGCGTCGTTGCCACCTTGTTCCTCGACGATACTCCGATTGCTTCCGAGACTTTCGTCTTGCCGGGCGATCGCCAAGAGGACTGGAATGTTGCGGTTGCACCGGTGGATGGTGGCGCCCGCGCAATCGAAGTCCGCATCGAGCATGATGCACTGGTCGCCGACGACACACGCGCCGCAGTCCTGGAAGTCGGCGAAGGCTTGCAAGTGGTGGTCGCAGGAGAAGCTGCCGCGCAACAAGACACTCCCGGTGTCTACGATGCGATGTGGCGTTATCTCGCCTTGGGCGAATGGGCTCCGTTGCGCCCCATCGCCACGCCAGTGAACTTGCTGGACCTCGACACCCTCGCCGAGGCCGATCTCCTGCTCCTGGCGGATCCTGGAAAGATTCCACTGCGTGCTGCAGAAGCGATCCATCGTTATGTGCAAGCAGGCGGAGGCCTGCTGCTCGCACTTGGCCCCCGCACCGGCCCCGAAGAGGTGGTGGAGTTGATCCAGGTGTTTGGCGTCGAAGGCCTTAGCGTCAGCAATGTCATCAACACCGAAGATGCGCCGGCGCGCCTCGACATCGTCGATGCCCAGACTCCAGCCTTACGCTTCTTCGATGATGACCGCTGGCGTCCACTGCTCACCGAAGTTCCGCACCTGAAGTTCCGCCCCTTGCTGGTCGATACGGGCATCAATGATGCCTTGCGCATCGGCTTGCGTTTCCTGATGGAAGACGAAGGGCTCGATAGCGGCGTTGCTCTGGTGGATTGGAAGGAAGGCCGTGGCAAAGTTGCAGTCTTGGCCAGTGCGCCGAACCTCGCTTGGAACCGCATGGAAGAGGTCCCCGGTGGCACCCTACCGCTGGTCTACGACCTGCTGTTCTCGCTGGCGCCCGCTCCTGGATATGCCTCGCACTATCCGGTCGGAGCACCCTTGCGCTTGCGTTTCGATCATCCACCGACCGATACCGAACTGCGCGACCCCGATGGCGTCCTGCTGGCTGGTTTGGCGGAGTTGGAGAGTTTGGAGGATGGCAGCACTCGTTTGGATCTACTCGCCTCGGTGCCACGTCCTGGCATCTGGCGCCTGAGTACGACCTTGCTGCTGCCGGATGGAGAAGAACTGCCACGGGAGCAGCCTCTTGCCGTCGTCACGCCCATCGAGGAGAGTGATCTGCGGGCCGCCGACCCTGCCAACTTGAAAGACCTGTTCCCCAACGGCGTGCGCTTCGGCCTGGCCGGCGATGGACTGAGTCTTTCCGAGGAAAGCGAGCAAACCGCGCGCGACCTCACCCGCACCCTCCTGATGTTGGTTCTTGGCCTACTGATCGCCGAAACCCTCTTTGCCCTGTTGCTCGACCGGAGACGCAACCTATGAGAGGGCTGATGCCATGAATCACTTGGTTTTCTCGAACTTGCCGGCCGCCTGGGTGTTGGTGCTGGTGATCTTGCCTACGGCCTTGCTGTTGGCAACCATGGCTTATCGTTTGCGCAGTCGCTCGCGCATCGCCCGACGCTTCGCCACCGGCTTACGTTTGTTGCTGTTCGCCACCGTGTTGTTCCTGATCTTCGGACCAGCCCTGCAACACGACCGCGTCGAATCGGAACCTGCGCCGCTCGCCATCCTGCTGGATGATTCCGCATCCATGCGCGTTTCAGATCGTCCCAACGCACCAACGCGCCTGGCTGAGTTGCAGTCCTTGTTGGCCTCGCCCTTGCGCGAACAACTGGAACAGGATTATCGCCTCGAAGCCTGGTCCTTCAGCGACCGCCTCTCCTCCACCGCCGCCGATGGCTCCGAACTCCAGGGCGACGGCCAGGGTTCGGCACTCGGACAGGCCTTGGAATCCCTGTTGTCGGAATACCGCGGGCGTCGGATGCCGGATGTGGTGTTGTTTGGCGATGGCCGCAACAACCTCGGCGGGGATCCACTCGAAGCTGCGGACCGTCTGCGTACGGAAGGCGTCACGGTGCATGTGGTGGCATTCGGCGAGGCAGAAGAAGCTCCAGACTTGATCTTGGAGCGCATCCAAACGCCGGATTTGGTGTTGGCCGGAGATGTCGGCTTGTTCAGCTTGCGCTTACGGGCTTCCGGCAATCCACTACCCGCAAATGCGGTCGTGCGCTTGCTGGATGAACTCGGCAATGAGTTGGATCGCGCGCGCGTCGACAGTTTGGATGAGAATGGCGTCAACCTAGTGCTTTCGGCATTGCTGCAGACGCCTGGCGAACGCGAACTTGTTGCAGAGGTGTTGCCCGTCGAAGGCGAGACCGCCACCGAGAACAACCGCATCACCCTCAACCTCACGGTGAAGGAAGTACAGGTGCGTGTGTTGTTGGTCGAAGGCAAGCCGCGCTGGGAATATCGTTTCCTGAAGGATCGCCTGATCCGTGCGGAACGGGATGTGCTCTTGAATGCATGGTTGGCCGATGCCGATCGCGCCTTCCCCCAAGCCCATTCACGTGGTGCCCAACCGCTCCGACGCCTGCCCGTCGAAGCCGATGCGCTGCTCGAGCAGTTCGACCTCATCATTCTCGGTGATGTTGATCCAACCCGTCTCACCCCGGATCCACTCGATGGCCAACGTTTCCTGACGGGAGTCACGGAGTTCGTGGAGAAGGGTGGCGGGCTGTTGATGCTCGCTGGTCCGCTGTTTAACCCGCGGTCCTACCTCGGCTCCCCCATCGAAGACATCCTGCCGGTGATCCTCGGCAAGGAAGCGGCACCGCCAGCGGGTGAAGTCACGCCCATGCCGCCGGACATCCAACGTCCGCACCCCGTGGTGTTGTTCTCCAGCGATCCCGCCGAGAACCAAGAACTGTGGCGGACCTCCGCACCCTTGTGGTGGTATCACCCGGTCGAACGCCTCCGCCCCGGCGCGACTGCATGGTTGGTGAATCCGGACCACGAGAATCGATTCGGTCCGCATGTCATCGCTGCCAGCACCTACGCCCCCGAGGGTTGGGTCGGCTGGATCGGCTCCGATGAGACTTGGCGTTGGCGCTTCCCCGGCGGCGAGCGTTATGTCGATCGTTTCTGGCGTTCGGCGCTGCGTCATCTTGGAGCCACGCGTCTTCGCGGCGACCGCGGACGCATCCGCCTCGACCTCGACCGCTCGGATGTCGAGCTCGGTGCCTTCCTGCAGTTGGAAGCCCGCCTCTTGGACGATAGTTTTCAACCGGTCGTCGATGAGGAAGGAGTCGCGGTGTTCCTCGAAGGTGCAGGACGGTCCGCCGTCTTGAGCCCGGTGCAGGATCAACCCGGCATCTACCGCGGACGCCTGCGCGCCTCCAGCCCTGGTCCTAGTCGCGTCTATCTCACCGCCGACGGCGACCCGGATAGTGAAGCCGTCGCCAGCGCACGTTTCCATGTGAGTCTGCCTTCCCGTGAGATGGCGGATACTTCCCAGGACCGCGCACTCCTCACTGCCATCTCCGGTCGCACCGGAGGCATGATGCTCGACGCCGAGGAGGCCGATCGCCTGCT
The DNA here is from genome assembly GCA_049609225.1 of Planctomycetota bacterium. Classification (GTDB taxonomy): domain Bacteria; phylum Planctomycetota; class UBA1135; order UBA1135; family UBA1135. The sequence continues at coordinate 7,647 of JBMYYH010000091.1, forward strand.
CCAGACCTTGGATGGTCGCGAACGCATCACTCGGGTCCTCCATAGTTCCCGCGAAAATCTCACCCCTTGGCCCTTCCTGGTTCTGTTCCTCGGCTTTGCCGCAGCGGAATGGATCCTCCGTAAGCGCCTCAACCTTTCTTGATGAAGCTCCGCACCACCTGCGTTTTCCTTTGCCTCGCTTTGGCCGGGCAGAGTGCGGCGCAGGATTTGCCGGCTGGTATCTCCTTGCCGGAGGATCGCAGTCTTGCGACCAAGCTTTCGGATGCACAGGCGTATCTCGCCGATCAACGTTGGGATGCTGCGGTGGGTTTATTGCAGGAAGTCGCGGATGCCGACCCGTCGGCGCTGATCTATGCCGGCGATGACACCTACATCGGCGCAGTCGAACGCGCGTTGGAGCTGATCGCAGACCTGCCGGAACCTGCCTTGGCCGTACGTCGGGCCTTGATCGGGGATCAGGCGAACTTGGAGTTGTCCGAGGCCTTGGAGCCAGCGGACTTGCATCGCCTGGAACAGATCGCGCGGCAATACGCAGGCGTGGATGCCGGACGTCGCGCGCAGTTGTTGCTGCAGGAGCTTTGGTATGACCGCGGTTATCCAGCTTTGGCACGACGTCAGGGTGCGGCGGAACTGCGCCCCGAGTGGCAGGCGGCTTTGCCTCCACCGACCCCGGGAGATGCGTTGGAACCGACGCGTTTCGAGGATCTTGATGATCCGAACTTACCGCGGATCCGCGGCAAGGAGTTGCGTCCGGCCTGGCGGTTCTCCTTCGACGATGATGCACCCACCGCCGACCTTGGGCATCGCATGGCCTTTGGACATGGTTTGGGTTATGCCACCAATGGCCGCGAAGTCGTCGCGCTGGAACTCGGTAGTGGTCAACCACGTTGGCATTACCGCGGTCCTCCGGGTTGGGATAACCTCACGCCCACCACCGCCAACGACATCTCGAAGGGCGCCTCGCACCTGACCCTGCTGGCACCGGTGTTGGCGGATGGTGTGGTCCTTGCCGTCATTCAGGAACCCGTCGGCATCGGTCGTTCGGATACGTATTCCCGCATTCCGATCCGCCATAAGTTGCCCGCGCGCCGGCTTTATGCCTTCGATGCGGAAGATGGCTCGGTGCTCTGGACGCAGCAAGTGCCGTGGTTGGAGAACACGCCAAGAAACCCCATCGAACTCGCCGCGGGCCCGCCGGCGGTTTCCGGTGGCCGTGTTTATCTGCCGGTCTACACCGCCTCCGGCACCGTCGACTTGTCCCTGTTGGCATTCGACCTCCAGACCGGGGAACGTCTTTGGAGTCGCTTCCTGGTGAGCGGCACGATGGAAACCAATCTGTTCGGCAATGTGCTTTCGGAGTTGGCTTGCCCGCCTCCGGTCGCCGACTTGGATCGTGTCTTGGTGTGCACGCACTTCGGGGCGGTTTGCGCGGTCGATGCCTCGACCGGGCACGCGCTCTGGACCCGCACCTATTCCCGCACCACCGTCCGCACCCGGCAGAACGGGCAGATCGGCAATCGCGACCTGTTCTTCCACAACAACCCACCAGCCTACGACGGACGACGCCTCGTGGTCGCCCCCACCGACAGCTTCTATGCCATGTGCCTGAACGCTGCCGACGGCAAGCGCATCGGGCGCTGGCCAGCCAAATCGAATTCCGAATACGGCACTCTGAGTAATCTGCTCGGCATCGATAAGGATCACGTCTGGTTCACCGGCACCAATGTCGTGCGCCTGCCTTTGGAGGCGGGTCGCGGCACCAGGCGCACCAGTCCTGCCCTTTATGAATATGTCAGTGCGAACTCGGCCAACTTGAATGCCGGTGCGATCACGCATCGTGGCATCTTGGCCATGAGCACCGGCGGCGTGGTGGACTTGGATCCGGATTCCCTGAGCGTCGAAGGCGATGCATTGAGTTGGGAATCACTAGAGGGTCGTTTCATCGGGCCCGCGCAGGTCACTCATGGCTTGGTCTTGCTGATGACCAGTAAGGGCATCATCGCCTTCGCCAGTCCTGGTGCACTGCTCGACACCATGGTGTCGCGCGAACTCACGCCGACGCTTCTGCGAGAGCTCCTGCCCCTCCTCGGTGCCGTGCGCTATCAAGAAGATCCAGGCCTCGGACGTCGGGTGGCACGCACGGCAGAGGAATTGGCCAAGCGAGATACCTTCGAGGACCTTGCCGAACCACTGCGCTTCCTTTCCGGTCGCACGCAACTGCTGATTGGAGAGACCACGCGAGGATTGCAGCAACTCACGGCCTTGCTCGAAAGCGAGGATGTCGATTTGCGTCTGGATGCAGCCAGTTTGATCTTGGATGCACAACCGGAGGTCGATGCATCTGCCAAGCGTCTCAACCAAGCCTTAGCCGTCTTGCACGACTTGGCGCCGGAACGTGTCCTCACGCGCGACAATCGCATGGAGCCACGATTGGCTGCGGAAGTCCGCGCCCGTGCCCTGCAAGCATTGGAATCCCGCGATACCGAAGTGCAACGTTCTGGTTTGGTGGAAGTGTTGCTGCTGGAAGATCCCGGCACCCTCAACGTCGACGGCATCGCCTTGTTCCCTTGGGCCGAAGCCGCGCTCCTGCGCATGCTCTCGAAGCCCGCGCTACGCGAAGCGCATGAGGCCAGCGCCACGGCCTTCCTGGATTCCTCCGCACCGAACCTGCGCTTCCTCCGCGCCTATGGCAGCACTGCCGCGGCGCAGGATTGGATGAGCACGCAGATGACCACGACCGAGCTGAAGGGTGAAGATCGCATCCAACTGTTGTCGTGGATCTATCGTTTCGGCTCGGTGCAACGCGACTGGCCACTGTTGCCGCAGAAACTGAACCGCACCGAAGCGGCGCAGGTGTTGCCGAAACGCCTGGATCCTTTGGTGAGCGTCAAACTGGATGGCGCACTCCTGCTGCACACGATGGCCGCCGACGGAGTCGCCTATGCCTTCCTGCAGGATGACCATCTCTGTCGAGTACTGCGCTTGACCAAGGAGGGTTCGCGCCTGATCCACACGGTTCCTTTTGTCGAGGGTGCGACCACCCTGCCGAACCTGAGCTCCAATCGCTTTGGTACGGAGACCGGTTTCGCCCTGGTTTACCAAGACCGCTGGATTCACATCGACTACCAAGGCAACCGCCAAGAACGCCTGCTTGCGGAACCACTGTTCAAGTCTTCCGCACCTTTACGCATCGGCGACTTTGCTGCCGTCATCCTGCGCGGCGCTGGACGGCGGATGTATCTCAACGTGGTCGATCTGGAAACCGGCTTGCCTTACTTGGAGATGCCGCTCGACACTTCGGCCGAGCGTTTCCTCAAGATGGTCTCGAATGGACAGTACCTGTTCGTGCTGCAGGACAAGGCCACGCGGGTTCTGCGCATCGACCTGTTGCACGCCGGCCCGCCGACCGAGTTCCAACTCCCCTTCGTCCCGCATTGGGGTGAACTGCAATCGGTACGCGCCTTCGGCGACGGCATCGCCATTCCAAGCAGTCGCGGCAACAAGGAAGGCTCGATTTTGATCGAACGTCCGAATCGTCCAGCACGCGTGTTGCCCTTCGAGGATCGCGAGTTCGGCACGCTACCCACCGAAACCGGCATCGGTTGGTGGACGCGTCCGGCGATGTCCCTTTCCTCCGAACCAGGTCCGGTGTCGGTGCATTGGATCGAACCCGGCATGAACCGCCCATGGACGCACCGCTTCCTCGACCCTTCGGTGCGCATTCCGCAGTTCCTCAGCCGCATCCGCAACCCGCAGCGCCCCAAAGGCAAGAACTTCCTGGCGCTGCAAGCGGCGGCCCGTGACCGCATTGAAATCCAAGCCGTCGACCTGGGTGCTTTCGAGATCTCCTGGAGCGCCTTGATCCCAGAGATCCCCTTCACCAGCCTGGTCGAGCCTACACCCATCCCACGGCGCGCTGCCGACGGCTGGTTGGTCCTCCTGCGCGAATCGCAGAATCGCCGCTCCGGCGCGCGCCTGCATTGCTTCAGTTTCGACGACCAAGGCATACTGCGTGGGTCCTACAGTACTCCTAGTACCGCCCGCAGCCTCAGCTCGCAGCGCATCCATCTGCTCCCTGAGCAGGTGCTCCTGCGCAACGGCGATGTCATCACTCTGCTTGGAAACAAATGATCTTCAGCACGCTTCTCCTCCTACTCCAGACCGTTGATCCCGCTTCCGGCCTTTCGCAAGAAGGCCTCGATGCAGCGAATCGTGGCCTGAAGTATCTGGCGGCGCAGCAGCTGGAGGATGGTTCTTGGGCAGCCGATGTCGGCTACAAGTTGGAAGAGGGTTATCGGGTTTGGAATCGCAACTCGGCCCACGTCGGCGTGACTTCGCTGGCTGGCATGGCCTTCTTGGCTGGCGGCCATGTGCCCGGACGCGGTCCTTACGGCGAGGTGGTCGATAAGGCCGTCGATTACATCCTCAAGCAAGTGCATCAGGATGGGTACATCACCTCCAACGAGACGCGGATGTATTCGCACGCCTTCGCGACGCTGTTCCTCGCCGAGGTCTATGGAATGTCGCAACGGGAGGATCTGCGTCCAGCTCTGCAGAAGGCCGTCGACCTCATCGTGGCGAGCCAGAACGAGCAGGGTGGTTGGCGTTATCAGCCGCACGTGGCCGATGCCGATATGTCGGTTGCCGCGTGTCAGGTGTTGGCATTGCGTTCGGCGCATAACATCGGCATTCAGGTGCCGGTCTCGACCATCGACGCCGCCGTGAGCTACGTACGCAAGAGTGCCGTGCGCGAAGATGATCCGGATTGGAGTATCAACATCGGTGCGCGCCCGGGTG
>JBMYYH010000092.1:0-12145 GCA_049609225.1 Planctomycetota bacterium
ATCGAGACAATCCAGCAACTGTCCGCGTTGGACCACCGCGGTTGGATCCACATCCAACTCCAACTCGGCCTCGACGCTGGCCAAAGCGGCTTCCATATCACCTTGACGTTGCAAAGCGGCGGTCTGCAAGCGCAGCAATGCGATGCGTTGGGCATCCTGGAGGTCTTCGGCTTGCAGGCGTTCCTTCAGGACCGCCAACAGCGGCTCCACTTCCCCTTCCAGCAACATGACCTCGTCGTAGAGGGCACGTCCGGCAAGTTGATAGACCTGGCCATCGCCACCGGCGGCACTGGCCAAGGATTCCTGCAAGGCCGCGGCGATCTTCGCATCGGCTGCATCCGCGGGTTCCTGTGCGTGGAGCGGCCAAACGGCAAGGCCGGCAAGAATGGTCGGCAGGAAGAATTTCATGCGGCACCTCCATCGAAGGAAACCCGACGTCGGAAGAGGATGTCGGCGAGGAATAGCAAGATGGCGAAGGCCAACAACCAAGGTGCATAGGTGCGCAAGGTTTGGGATTGGCCAGCGCTGACGGCGAGGTCCGTGGAATCAGGGCCGAGCATTGCGCCACCGGTTTGCGCGGCGAGTGTCAACATCGGCAGGAAGGCATCGGCGGCAACTTGACGTTCGGGCAAGTGGTCGGCGCGTGCATCGGAAATCAGTCGTGTGATGCGGCCGGGCGTGAGGTCGTTGGAAGCCTCCACTTGAAGTGTGGTGGATGGATCCACCAAAAGACGCGCTTCAAACCAACCGGGTGCCAACTCTTGGAAGGCAAAGGAGCGCGGGGATTCCGATTCCAGCGTTTGCGCCATCGGTTGTACCTCCGCAGCACTGCGACGCCTTGCCGTCAGGATGACCTCCGGACCGCGGCGTTCCAGGGTGTAGTGGAAAGGGTCGCGGAAGTCGTCCGCGGTGCGGCGATACAGCTGCGCGAGGAATGGGCCCAAGCCATCCCAGTCTTGCCAGTTGCGCGTTCCTGGACCGACGGGCTCCGTCGTGAGAGCACTCACGCGGCCCAATCCGAATCGCCAACTTGCGAACACGGGGTGGTGTCCTTCTGCGGTTTCGAGCAGGACCTCGGCGCCGACCCGTGCGCGCGTTTCGACATAACCATCCAGTTCAGGGATGTCGCGCGGATCGGTATCCGCCCACCATGCTGCACTACCGCGACCTTCGACACGATGACCACCCGGCCGATAAGCCGGCAACTTGGCGCTGGCGGGTTGCTTGAGGATGACCTCTGGAAGGTTAAAGCGATTGGGCACGTTGTAGAAACGTCCCTTACCCCAGTTCGACATGTTGACCAGGAACTCACTATGCGCTTGGGAACCGATCAACACCGTCGAAGTGGTGATGCCTTCATCGGTCATGTTGCGCAACAGGGATTCGAAATCGCCGGTCTCCACGCCGCCATCGGTCAGCACGAGTACATGTTTGTACCGCGTTTGGATGTTCTGCAGCGCGTAGAAGGCTTCTTCAATCGCCGGCAGGATGACGGTACCGCCACCCGCACTCATGCGATTGAGCGCACGCTCCAATTCAATGATGTTGCTTGCCGGTTGGATCGGCGCTGCCCAATGTTTGGCACCATAGAACTCCACGATGCCGGCCTTGTCGTGCGGCAACAGTCGTTGGATCGCCAAACGCGCAACTTCCTTGGCCAACTGCACACGGTTGCCCCCCATCGAACCCGAGGTGTCGATGATGACCACCAACGTGGTGCTGGGGTCGCGCTTCTCTTCCTTCTGCACGAAGTCCACCGGCAGCAGATCCGCCACCGGTGTATCGGCCCAACCGCCAGGACCGAAGCTGCCGCTGCCACCGGACATCAACAGGCCCGTTCCCTGCTCGGTCACGGCATCCTGCAGACGTTGCTGGAATGCGTCCGGAACCTTCGAAGCCGGGCGATCGTCGAGCACCACCAAGGGATAATGCGCGGGCATGGCCTGCGCCAGATCGACTTGCTCCTGCAGCTCGAAACCTGGCCCGAGCACCTCAGCGAGGGCTTCTCCGCCGCCAGCGATGCGATCGCCGAGGAATAAAACGGGAGTGGGATCCTGCACGGCGAAACTGCGGCTCCAGACATCGTTGTCCACGTGCGTGTTGACGCCTTCCTTCACCTCCAACTTCGCTTCGACGGCCAGGAAACCTGCCGCTGCCGGTTCAAAGGACAAACTGATTTCCTGCGGTCCATCCAGAACGAAGGCTTCCGACGTCACCAGCGCGTCTTCCGACCCCACCGCCTGCAGACTCACTCGTACATCCGACGCCTGCCCTTCCAACTGCAACTTCACCGTTGCTGGATGCCCAACCCGCAAAGCCTGCGTTGCATACAGCCCGACGATGCGTGGATCGACGGCATCCGTCGCCAACTGCAGGACATGAATCGGAATGCCGCGCATCGAAAGCGTGTTGGTTGCACTCCAATCGGTCACGGTGGCAGCTCCATCGCTAGCCAGGATCACACACCCTGCTTCGCCCCACGGAATCCGTTCCGCGGCGGTGCGCAATGCATCCCCCAAGGGACTACTCGAGGCACTGCCGAAATCGATGCGCTGCAAGATCGTGTGCGCCGGCAAGTTCTCCTGCAGCTGCTGCGCCAGAGCTTCGCCTTGGGCGAGGCCTTCCGCAGAAAGGCTTGCTGATTGATCGACCAGCAGGATCCAGTGCTCCTTGTCCTCTGCATCCACCTTTGCCGGACGCGCGAGGGCAAGAATCAACAAACTGCACATGGCCCAGCGCATGCCGCTGTGACCGAGATGACGTCGGGCGCCTTTGGGTGCGAAGACCAGCGGAGTCGCCAGCAGCAACCACAAGAAGGATGGTGCGAGGAACTCCATGTTCAAGCGATCCTCCCGGATTGAAAGGCGCTCCACTCAAAGGCGAGCAGAAGCAGTGCCAGTAAGACCAACCAACTCCACATCGGAATCCCTGCCGTGCCGACCTCCTCGGCAGCTTCCACATCCTGCGCACGCGCCGCACCAAGGCTGGCACTCAAGTCCAATGCACTGACGGCAAGGCTGCGGCCGTCGGTGGAACGATAAAGACCGGCTTCGGCGACTTGCAGCGGACCACCTGCGGTGACGGCTTGCGTCGCGGCAGGGCTGTCCCATGTTCCGACGGAAGAAGCGATCGGCTGACCGCTATGTGCGAAGTTCGCGAAGTCGCGACTGCCGCCCAACCAGCGCAGCGCACTGCCGACGAAGAGTGGGAAGGACTGACTGTTGAGGAATCCGGAAGTCGGCTCCAACAGTCGTTCCCAGAGTTGCACGGAGCGCCCATCACCCAACGATACGCCAAGCGAAATCGGTTGTTGCAGTTCTTGAGCGAGGCCGAGGGCGTCAATCTGATGCAGGCCGAGGCCGACATGCACTTCCTGCAGCAGGCGATCTGCATCCACACCATTCTGGTCCGTCACGTGGAAGGCATGGCGGTCCAAGGACAAGGGTCCGACCACCAGGGCAGGCAAATCGGGGGCAAGCTCTTCATCGGCGGAGCGGATGACCAGATCGGCCTCTTCCGTTGCAGCGACCAGGCCGTGATCGGCAGCCAACACCGGACCGAACCAAGGGCGCAATGCCGGACTGAGCAACACCCGCAGTGGACGTCGCTGCGGCAGGGCGAGGGTCATGGCATCGTCGGCTGGATAGGCATCGCCGGAAGCCAACTGGAAGGTGAGGATTTGGCCACGCGCGGGGACGTCGGTAAAGCGCCATGCCGTGCCGTGTGTGGTGGCAGTGGAGATCCCTTGCAGATCAAGCGCTTCTCCTGCCACGGAAACGGTGGGCGCAATCTCAGTGCCGCAGATCTCCAAGTAGAGATCGACGCGATCTCCATAACCCGATGCCGCATCTTCCAAACCACCCTGCAGGAAGCCGCGGTTGCCCGGCAGTGCAGGTGCGAGTTCGGTCGCGCGTCGGACATCCATACCCGCAGGCAAGAAGCCAAGCGCCTCCTCACGCACGACGGCATCTCCATAGAGGCGCACTCCCACTTCCTCTGAAACCGGAGCCTGTGCTTGGCGCAGGATCCAAGACTCCACCGAGGCTGCAGCCTGGTGTGGAGCGACACCCTGCAGCCGCGCTTCCAACAAATGGCCGTGCTCACCTTTGGCCAAGAGCAGACTCTGCTCCCCCGCACTCCACCAGACTTCCCGTTGTGCAGCCGGCAAGCCGTCGACATCTTCGAGCAGACGTTCGACCGCATGTTCAAAACGGCCTTCCTGCGACATGCCGACACTGCCATCGAGCACCAACAGGTAAGTGCGCTTGGCATCTGCATCCCGCTGCAATCCGGAAACCGCAAACCACAACAAGGTCGCGATGGCCAACAGCAGCAGATAAGTCCACGGATGACGGAACCTTTCCGTCAAGACGCGCGCGCGACTCTCCTCCACCACCTGACGCCAGAACATCGTGGTAGGCACTTCCACCCGACGATGACGCACCCGCAGTCTTTGCAACAGGAACAGACCACCCGCCAGACCGAGCCATCCCAGGGCAATCCCCCACACCGGAAGGTTCAAGAAGCTCATGCTTCATACCTCCCGCCTTCGAAGAGCTGCGCGACCTGTTCGACCACGCCTTGCTCGACGTCTAACTGCAACAAGCCGATGCCGCGCTTCTCGGCAAAGCTGGTCAGGCCACGTGCGAAGGCATCGTAGGCCTCGCGGTATTTTTCGAGCAGCTGTGGAGTGATGCTGATGTTTTGCTCCAGCCCTGTCTCCGCATCGCGTAGGCACAAGTCGCCCTGCAGACTTGGATCGCGATCGCTGGGGCGCACCAACTGCACCAATAACAAGCGATGCCGCACGGTCTTCAAGGCCGCCACCATCTGCTCCACCCCAGCCGGGTCGTAGAAGTCGGAAACGATCACGACCAATCCAGAACGCAACTGCATGCCGTTGAGTCGCTTCAAGGATCGCGCCAAATCCGTCTGCTGCCCCTCCTCCACCTGACTCAAGGCTTGGGCGAACATCGGCAAGCTATGCCAGCCGGAGCGCGGTCGCACCAAGGTTCGCAGGTCCTCTGCAAAGGGGAACACACCCACACGATCATGTTGGGCCAAGGCCACTGCCGCGAAGGCCATGGCGGATTGCAGACAAGCCTTGATCCGCGGATCCTCTTCTACCCACATGCTGCGCGACACATCCGGCATCAGATAGACCGGCAGGTCTTCCAACTCCTCGAACAGACGCAGGAAGATCCGCCCAAGGCGTCGGTAGATGTTCCAATCGATGGCGCGCAGGTCGTCGCCGGTGGAATACGGGCGATAGTCCTGAAACTCCAAGCCGGTGCCAAGAGCCTTGGACCGTTGCTCCGCGAAGCGTCCACCACGCGGCACCCGCTGCGCGACGAGGCGCAAGCGTTGCAGCGATTCGAGGAACTCCGGATCGAAGAGGGAATCGGCAGTGACCGGGGCGGCCATGGGATGAATGCCGGGTTGGAAGTGGGCTTAAGCGTCGGCAGGGATGTGGGCGAGAACGGCGTCGACCACCATGTCGGTGGTGATGCCTTCGGCCATGCCATGGAAGTTGATCAACACACGATGACGCAACACGGCAGCGGCGACGGCACGGATGTCTTCGCGACTGACAGCGAATCGTCCGGCGAGCAGGGCCTTGACCTTGCCGCAGAGGATCAATGCCTGTGCACCCCGTGGACTGGATCCAAGCGCAACGAATTCGTTCACCATCGGTGGGGAAGTCGGGCGATCCGGCTGGGTAGCCATGACCAACTGCACGGCGTGAGCCATGACGGCTTCCGGCACGGGCACTTCCCGTACGGTCTCGCGCATCTTGAGGATCTCTGCACCGTTGGAGACCGGCTTGATCTCGGCGCTAGAAGCTCCAGTCGTGCGGTTGAGGATCTCCATGTACTCCTCCTGTTCCGGATAACCCACGACCAGCTTCATCAGGAAGCGGTCCAACTGCGCTTCCGGAAGCGGATAGGTGCCTTCCTGCTCCACCGGGTTTTGCGTTGCCATCACGCAGAAGGGTTCGACCAGCTTGATGGTGCGCCGACCGATCGTGACTTGCCGCTCCTGCATCGCTTCGAGCAGCGCGGATTGCGTCTTGGGAGTGGCGCGATTGATCTCGTCTGCCAACACCAGGCTGGAGATCAACGGACCTTCCTGAAACTGCAGCTCATGACCACCGCCTTCGTTCTCGACCAAGATCGAAGTGCCTTGGATATCCGCAGGCATCATGTCGGGCGTGAACTGAATGCGCGAGAAGCCAAGATCGATGGTCTTGCCGAGGGTGGCGACCAGCAAGGTCTTGCCCAAACCCGGAACGCCTTCCAGCAACACATGACCGCCGGCCAACATTGCAGTCAGGACGCCTTCGACCACATCGGCTTGGCCGACCATGGCGCGGCAGACTTCTGCGCGGATGACCTCGTAGTTCTTCTGAAAGGATGCGGCCGCTTCACGCGCTTCTTCAGCGGTGGCGGAAACCTGTTGGGATGTGCTCATGGTTTCTGGACTTGTTTACGGATGGCCAGGAAATAATCGCGCACCAGACCACGCATCCACGGCGTGAGTTCTTGGCGCTGTAGGGATGCCCCTGGCGTAGCACGCGCCGGACGCCCTTCAGCGTTCACGGCGACGGCATTCTCGACCTTGGGTTGGACCCGCTCCTGCGTGATCTTGGTCTTACCCGGATTGGGCTGACCTTTGACCCGGTCTGGGATGGGCACGCCGAGCACTAAGCTGGCCGTGCCTCTGGATTTCTTCGGTTGCGAAGGACCACCGCGGCCATTCGCATCATCACTCGGTTCATTCCCGAAGCTGATTTGCAGTTCACGGCTGACGGGAGGACGTCGGTCGCGCATGTTCGGCTGCATGCCGCCGCGCGCCTCCTGCTCCTCTTCCTCGTCGTCGGCTTCATCCTCTTCGGTGAGTTCATCATCGTCTGGGGTATTGACGTGATCCTTACTCGACCAATCCGAACTCGCAGGGTTGCGGTTCGAGCCTTTCGACGATCCGCGCCCGGCCGTGCTGCCGGACTCCGACTCATCATTCTTCGGCGGTTGTTCCGACGGCTTGCTTTCCTTCTTTTTCGGTGGCTTACGCTCCGCCTTGGTCTTCTCCTTGCCCGGCTTCGAGACCTGCCCTTGCTGCGACGGCGTGCCCTGCGAACTTCCTGCACCGGTGGTCGACTCTGCGGCTGCCGACCGACCATCACCGGTCTTGCCTTCCGACTCCTTGCTCTTCTCCTCGGTCGTGGTGGAGTAGGCCTGGGTCTCGGTAGTGGAAGGCTCCTCGACAGCGGCATCTTCCTTTTCAGGAACACGCTCCACTTCGACACCCTCCGGTGCGACATTGGGGCGCTCGCCTTTCGCATCGACCTTGTCGCCGAGCTGCGGTGGCAACTCCACCTTCTGTTGTTGCGTCACCACCAACTCAGGAAGCCAGGCACCGACTTGCCATCCTGCAAAACTCAACACCAGCAATGCGAGTGCCGGTAACGCCAAGTCACTCCAGTGCGTCGGACGTGCACCATATTCCAGATGCGCCTGACGCGTCTGCGCCACCTTGTCTGCGGCATCCTCTACCGCAGCTTCCATGAACGCGGAACGCTCCTCCTGCTGCAGGAAGTCATCCGCCGCGGTCAAGCGATCCTGCAAGGACAGCTGATGATCCCATGCACTCAAGGCGCGACGTCGGGTGATGGCGGCGACCTGACGTTGGCCATAGTGCACCGCCAGGCAAGCGACATAGCTGCCGAGTGCGATCAACAACCATGGCCACCAAGCCAAGCGTAGGGCTTCACTGCCGAGCAGACGTCCGAGCACCTGCAGGACCACCCAAGCTCCGAGGATCCAAGTTGGGATCCATGCAAAACGCAACGCCGCATGCTGCACGACCGAGGTCTTCTCAGTCCGCGTGAAACCCGCACGAGCGGAAGCATCCAATCGGTCCAACTCCTCCTGCAGAGGGCGCCAGCCTTCCCCACTCATTCCACGCTCTCCTGGTAATCCGCCTGCACCGCCTGCTCGACGATGCCACTGAAGGGGTCATGCAGATAAGCCACGATGCTCACCTGACCGGGGTCGATCTTCGTCGACATCAACACCGTCTGCCCGACGCCATCCGCCATGGCTTGCTTCAAGTAAGCCTCGTTGGTGGCGGCCACTTCGGCAAGCGACTGCTCGAAGGTGTATTCAAAAACACCTTCCTCCAACTTGGCGGTCACTCCACCCATGGTTGGGGTCAACGCAGCCCGCGCGACATTGCGGTGGATCACGGTGGTCGACAGCCCGGGGTAAAGCACGCCGCGTTCGGCTAAGACCACATGCAGCTTGTAACCGGAGGCGGCTCCAGGCTTGGCGGCTTTCACCACCACCTTGCCGCGGACGACATCCTCCACCACGGTCAGGTCGACCACTTCCAGGGTCCAGTCGGCATCCATGGCCAAGGCATCGTGCGCCTTATCCCGCACTTCGCGATACATGCCTTCGCGATCGCGCGGACGTCCGGCGCCTGGCGCAGGAATAGTGCCATTGATCACATGGTAGGCCGCATCCGGAATCCCACGGCGGGATGCGATTTCCACCGCGTAGGGATTCACCAAGGGTTCCAAACCACGCTCCAACATGTGATAGGAAAGGAATGCCGCGGGGCCATCCTCGAAATGGCTCATCAAGGCTTCGTTGGCCAAAGCACCCGCGATGGCGCCGCCTTTCTCATCACCAAAGTTTCCATTGGTGAAGAACTCGACCAGGATCACACGATTGGTCTGGTTTTCCGCATCGGCTTCATACTTTTTGGCCGCACCGAAGTTCAACACTTTGCCTTCGATCATGCGCTCGATCAGATCCACCGAGAAAGGCTCTTCGGCAGCGAACTTTGCCTGCACGCGCTCCAAAGCCTCGATTGCCTGCGGCCCACTTTCGGGCTTGATCGCAGCCTGCACAAAGCGGGAGAAGGCACGGCGATAACGACCTTCCTGCTCGTAATAGCGACCGAGATTGAGATTGATCATGCCATCTTCCGGCAACCCAAAAGCCGCCGATAAAAGATGACGCCAAGCCTTTTCACCGTCGCCACTGGCAAGATGGACTTCGCCTAACTGGCTATGAATCTCGTGAATGGCATCGGGATAACGATCATCCCGACCCGAGGCGATGCCGATCTCGCCGGCCATCACCTGATACTCCGGCCAACCGTCTTCGCGCATTGCCTTCATCAGATCAAGTGCCGCGGTAGCACGTAGATCTTCCTGAAACAATTTGTCGCGCCACTGCATGGCGGTGAGCACTTCCTCATCGGTGCCACCATCATCGACGCGCATCCACACCAACTGGTCTGCAGCCTCTGCAGCCAAACGCGATTCTGGCCAGGCGTCGAGGTAAGCCTCGAGGGCATCGGCTTCTTCTTCGAGCAGTGCCTTGAAGAAGGCCAGGTCTGCATCGGGATAATCCGGGGCATCGGCAGGCGTGAGGCGCACCCAAGCATTGACGCGATCGATCTCGATGCGCATCTGTTCGAACAGATTCGTACCCACCACACCGACGGCGCGATCGGGATGCACTTGCACCAACTCCGCCGGGCGGAATGCGATGAACTCCCCAAGGTCCAAGCTGCCGACCTTCAAAGCACCGACATCCCCGGCAGGCGCCTCGAAAGCGCTGGCCAGATCTCGATCGATGATGGAATCAAAACGGGAACCGCCTAAGGCAAGTCCGCGTTGGCGTCCGTCGCGCATGACCACGGGCAACCAGATGAGATCATTGACCTCGGTCACCTGGACCACCACGCTGCCTGAAGAAGCCTCAGGTAGAAGGTTGTCCTTGGCACGGGCTGGGGTCAACTCGACATAACCATTGGGGATGTCATAGACCAGGTGGTAATCCTTCAGCACCTGTGCGCCGAGCGTGCCGACGACCGCGTTCTCCCCCATCTCCGCACTGTGGTACTTGGTGAAATCGTCGAGGAAGTCTTCATCACCGTGCTCGCGCCCCGGCACGCTGACCTTGAAATCAGGGAAGTGCAGGGTCAGGGGAATCTGCTGCCCATCTTCGGATTCGGCACCCAAAGGATGGGCAGCCTTGTTGTGCAGCTGCAACCCACAAGCGGTGTCCAGGTCCAAGAACAGATTGACCGGGATGCGTCGGGTTGGGCTGCTGATGTCGCACTCGAACAGAAGGCGGCCGGCGACCACACGGACGGGGAAACGTCCGCCTTCTTGGGCCATGGCTTGGTCGGCGAAAATCGCCAGGACCATCGCCACAAGGATGGCGACCCTTCGGAAAGGCAGTTGCACGATCTTCAGCCTAGAACTCTTCGCTGGAATCGTCGGCCTGGCCACGCGGGACCCCAACGATTTCTCCGAAAGCCCAGTTCTGTTCCGTCATCTGTACTTCAATGGCACTCGAGGCCGGCACGCTCACGGCGACCGGCACGAATCCCGTGCCTCAGCAACTGCCAGGGAACACTGCCCTGGCAACCTCCAAGCTATTGACCTTGTCGACGATGCGGAATACCGGCGACTTGCCGACAGGCTTCCAATTCAAGTACTCCTCACCGGAGGCACCGTAGTACCAGATGTAATCCGGACGGAATGCGACTTCCGCACCTTGGCGCTGGAACTCGAACTCTGCGCGGACGGGGCCGCCCCAGACGATTTCCTGGGCAGCTTCGGTCGAGACGGCAACCGGTTGAGTCGAGCCTGGAGCCAACATCACGGCCTGTTCGCCCAACCCAATCTTGCCGGAGACGATGCGGTAACGGCCGACGGGAACCTGCACTGGACCTTCCACACTTGCGAGGTCGAAACAATGCTTGCCATCGGTGCTCTTGACCACGGCCGAGAGCAACTTGCCCTTGCCTTGAAATCCTGCTGCCACACTCAGGCTTCCCAACTCTCCGACGTAGGGAGCGAGGCGCAGCTGACTTCCGGCCTCATCCATTGCGAGGGCGTGGACTTCGCCATCCAACAGGATGGTGCTGCCGAGCCAAGTGGCGATCTTGCCTTGCCCCATCAGGATGGCATCCTGTCCGGCTTCGCCGAAAATGCCATCGTTGTCCTGATCGATCAGGGAGATCTTTTGCCCATCCAGTTTGCCGACTTGAGCGCCACTGCATGCGAAGGACCAACCATCGGCATCGCGCTTCAGGCGGATCGCATAGCGGAAGCCATCTTCGTGGCGCAAGAGAGCACTACCTTCTTCACCATCGATGCGGACATCGGTTGCACCATCCCCATCCAAGTCGAGCAGAAGGTTGGTACCTTCCATTCCCACCGTGAAGGTGTATTTGCCATCAGCAAGATGGATGGCTTCACCCACCGAGGTAAAGGTTTCCTTCGGCAATTCGATGGTCCAATCGCGATAACGCTTATGGCGCATCGGCACTTCCAGATCACCGGTTCCCGCAGGCGCGGTGATACCGGTCATAGAAAGAAAAAGGCATTCCAGTAGCATGTGAATCTCTTGGGTGGGGCCTGTGGTTCGGCGTAAAAAACGCGTTCTAGCGAGGATAACCGAATATGGCGGTCATCCCCCTTCGGCTGAGCTGGAAATCTAGACGTACTCAGGCTTCCTAGGCTTCCCGAAGGGCTTCTAGGATTCCTCCTCCTTTGCGTCTTCCTGCGGCAGAGACTCATCCGGGTAGGCGAAAACGCCATCCAGCGGCACATCTAGGGTGCGCGCGATGAGAAATGCAACTTCCAAGGAGGGGGAATACTTGCCCTGTTCGATCGCGAGGATGGTCTGACGCGTCACGCCGACCTTCTTGGCGAGTTCGGCTTGGGTCATCTCATCCTTGAGAAAGCGCAGGGTGCGGATGGAGTTAGTGACTCTGGTGGGTTTCACCATGCCTAAAACCCCCGCTTATACAGGGTCAGCTTCACGATACAGCCCACCACAGAGGCAATGGCACCGCTCGCATAGATGGTGTTGCCGATCCAGAAATGATCGGCCTCCGCGATGGTCAGGATCAGGGCATTCAGCACACCGATCGAGAACACGATGTAGCCGACGACCTCGCCCCGGCGGTCGATGTCCTTATCGCGCTCATCGGCCTCGAATTCTTCATCCGAACAGCCATCCTTCACGGCCGCAGGAATGGCGATGAGGATGGAACCCACAATCGAGACGACAATCGTGGCCACCACCGACCAGATCAGGGGCCACATATAGGGCGT
>JBMYYH010000093.1:0-12113 GCA_049609225.1 Planctomycetota bacterium
CATTCTGTTTGACACTCCCGCCTCTCCAGGACCCGGCTACCGGTGCAGGCTTGAGAACATTGGGCTTTATGGCGCCAACGTTGGGTTTAGAGTGGCAAAATCAAGCTCGAACTCGATGGAGGTAGCATGTGTTGGTGTTTCCTTCGCTAATTGCACAACGGGTTTGCGAGCAATTTCGACGGCTGGCGGCGCGGCGAATTCACTCGATTTGGAAATAGAGGATTGTTGGATACGCGATTTTCCAATTACAGCCAATCCACCGATTGCAGATATTGGGATTGAGCTGACCGCGGGGAATGCAGGAAGTGAAATTGGTCAAATTGATGCAGTGGTTACCAATTTAAGGACCAGTGGAGGTTTTACTGGCACAGAGGGCATGGGCTCTTCATCCATCATCAAAGTGTCGTCCTCGGGAGTTACGCCTGAACACCCGGGAGGAATAGGGGGAACCCCAGCAGCCATCCCTGAAGTCGTCTTGGAAATCCAGGGGGGGCATTTTGAGGGACATAATAAGGAAGGTGGTTGGAATTATGGAATTTATGCTGACGTAATTTCTGCTCGGGATATCGGAAGTTTGGCTCGAGATTATGTCGCGGGATACCGAATATCAATGAGCGGGCTGACCTTATCGGGGTTTGTTGAGAATGGGATTCGAGCTCATGCAAGCTTGGATACGCGAGGAAGCCTGGTCTTGAATGGCGGGACAAAGGTTTCAAATACCAGAGACACCTCTGGGGCAACCCAGGTCGCTCCTTCCGGCACAGGAATTTACCTTCAAAACAGGGAAGGCTATCTGGCCCTTCAAACGAGGCAGGCAAAAATCTCTGGCAATGCAACGCATGGCGTTTTCTTATCTAACCAAATGGATGACGGTTCTGGAAAGCAGTCTCCCAATTATGGATTGCCGGAGGGTTTGTTGCTCGACATGGAGAGTACCGTCGTTTCCGGGAATGAAGGTGACGGCTTAAAAATGATTGTGGGAGGTGCTGGTGAGGGAGGAGTCGT
The DNA here is from genome assembly GCA_049609225.1 of Planctomycetota bacterium. Taxonomy (GTDB): domain Bacteria; phylum Planctomycetota; class UBA1135; order UBA1135; family UBA1135. Next base: position 1,006 of record JBMYYH010000093.1, read on the forward strand.
TGGCGGCACTCGCTATTTAAACCCTCTGGATTCTCAGTACTATCATGTGCCAAGCTCCTCTTGGTTAGAGTTTCCAAGTGGCCAAGGCAGGGTAGTTAGGTCTGCTATTCACAATAATTATGGGCGAGGAATGAACGGCCAGTTGGTTTTTGGCTCGGCTTCGGTTCGGCTTGTGCGATCAGTCCTTTGGAACAACCATTTGGAGGGCTGGAGGTTTCATGTTGAGGACAATGTTTGCAGAATGGCTTGCCCCATTATTTTTAGTACTGTCGCTGGCAATGGTGATGGTTCGGGTGCAGGCGCCTCTGCCTCCATCACAAGAAGCCCACTTGTTACCACGAATCGTTATAATCTAAATGTTTTAGCGACCTCTCCAGGTTTGCTTCACACGAAGTTTCTTCATTCAATTTTTGCCCACAAGAATCAGCAATATAGCTCAGGACCTGGGGGCCAACCGGATTTTGGGGGAGAGCTTGCAACTTCAATTGTCGTTGAGGAAGCTGATGGCCAACCCTCGGGTGCATATGAGGTTTATATATCGGGGGTAAGGACGGGCGAGGAGGTCATTGACCACCCGCTGAGCTTTTATAACCACCGTTTGCAATCCTTTGAAGGTTCGATTTCAGTGATTGCTTTTAGAGGGGTTACCAATAACAACGATGTTGTTTGGACCAGCGAAAGCGCAGAGCAATTCCGCTTCCAGGATATTGATCTAGATGGCCTTGGCAATTCCAATGATGATTCTTACGGTTGCCACATTACGGATTGGATTGGTGATTTGCTCATTCCTTCAGGAGATTATGCGGTAGACTTCAATGGCATTCCCACCGCATCTGGGTTTTCGGGTACGAATTGGACAGGCACGGTGGCTTGGCCAGGCTTCCAGATGAACAAAGGGGCCTTTGAACAATAACCATGATCTTCGCTTTCGCACTTGCCGCACTATTGCCCAGCCTTGTCCCCCTGCCAATGCAGCGGGACAATCCCGCAACAGTGGTTCACGACATGATTCCTCTCTCTGGGGGATTTTCTACAGGCTATTCGCTTTATGAGTGGAAGACCGATTTGGATGGTGATGGAGTTATTGAGTTGGCGCTTTGGGCACCTGGAGAGGAGGCTACTCTCTTGCGCGGGGGCGACTTAAGGAATTTTGCAAGTTGGGATGATCTTTCTCGAATCTTAACGGGGGGCAGGCCTTATCGGAAGGCTAGGTTGCAGGGGGGGCCGGCCATAAACAGAGGCGGCCAGCTGTTCGGTGTTTCATTCGGATTCGTTGCGGCCAATTTCTGGGATGTCCAATCGAGGTCGTACTTCACCAATTTTTTTGATCTGGAAACGGGATCCTTAGAGAAGAAACTTCTTCTTTCTGATGCCTTTGTCCCAGGCATGCCTCCTTTGGAAAGTATCGAAAGCATTCAACCTCTTGGCGACCTAGATGACGATGGCTTCGACGAAGTACTTGTGCTCCTTGGGGCCGGCTTTTCACCATTCCAGGTAGCTTCCGTTATTGATGGGAAGGACCTCGAAGTCCTTTGGCTGGAGTATTTCCCAACGAATATCGTGAGGCGAATGGGCCTTATTGATATGACGGGCACTCCTTGGGAAGACATCGATGGGGATGGATGGGGAGACATCACCCTTGCCATCGGAGAGGACCAAGCCGTTGATCAATGGAACACCCTTCGAGTCTCTGGTGCCACCGGAGAAGTTCTTTGGCAAGTCAGTGGAACTTCCAACTATTCCAATCATCCATCTCGCATCGCGGATACTAATTCTGATGGGGTTGCTGACATTTTCTTCTATGCCAACTCACACTCCGCTACCCAGAAGGGTGCCTTTTGGGTAATCAGTGGAGCCGATGGCTCCGTCGTTTGGCGAAGAAATGTGGCGGACTACGACCGACACTATTCAGAACTCCCACCGGAGCATGGCGGGGCCATCCGGCGACCTGCAATCTCTGGGCCTGACTTGAACCTAGACGGCACGGCCGAGATAGTCTTATTTGTCGATTCCAATCACAATCCGAATAAACTAGGGACTTACTTGTTCTATTTATGTGGGGAGACAGGTGATCGCCTCATGTGGGAAGAGATGGACATTTCTTTCCAAAACCCGTGGGAGGATGGAGAGCTCCAAGGCACTTCTGTGTTCATTGGAGATGTCAACAACGATGGGTGGCCGGAATTTGTTGGTGAATTCTGGACCAATGAAGCTGTGCCTCAACCCCGCGCAGTGCTCATGGGGCACCAGACTTTGCGCGTGCCGAATAATGCGCAGGAGGGCGACACGATCCAATGCTCATTGCACCTCCCGACTGGAAGCAATCGGCCCTATAGGCTTTACCTTTCGACATCATTCGATTCGAGCGAAGAGTGTTTGTCCATTGGCGGGTGGGATACTTACCTTGGTGATTCACTTCTATTGGGCGCCAGTCTTCAGACAACTCAATTGCGTGGTGTTCTAGGAGCGGGAGGCACAGGGAGCCATCGGCTTCGGATTCCAGTCGGTGCTGGGCTCGCTGGGAAAACCATTTACGCAATCGCGATTGTCGAAGACACGACTAACCCAAGTGGGGTGTTGACCAAGAGCACGGTCAGCTCGATTGAAATCTTGCCTTGAAGGCCGTTAGGGCGCGCTTAAGTCCGTTCGCGCATCAATAGCAACAAGAAGAACGGGCCACCCACCAAGGCCGTGAGGATGCCGACCGGCAGATCACTATGGCGGCCGAACAGCTCCAGGCTTCTGGCGCATAGGTCGGCAAGGACCAGGAAGCCGGAGCCGAGCAACCAACACGAAGGGAGCATCAACCCATGGCGCATACCAGTGAAGCGTCGAAGTGCGTGGGGGACGAGGAGACCGATGAAGCCGATGGGGCCGGAATGCGCCACGACGGCAGCGGCAAGCAAACTTGCGGCAAGGAGGCCATTGCGTTGCACGCGCTTGGGATCAAAACCACGCGCAGCAGCAAGTTCGGTATCAAAGGCAAGTTGGTCCAAGGCAGGCGTCAGGCGGACGAGGAGGAACATGCCGAACACCAGCCACGGGATCAAACCCATCGGCGTGTTGTAGCCGACGACGTCGAGCGAACCCATGAGCCAGCGGTCGAGGACGGCAAGGCGATAAGGGTCGGCGAGATAACGCACGAGCATGAGCGCGGCGCCGAACAGGAAGTTCAACGTCACGCCGGCGAGGATAAGTCCATCACTGCGCGGACTGCGTCGGGCGACGAATAGGACTAGGAAGGTCGTCGCGAGTGCGAAGCCAAGCGCGACGAAGCGAGGGAGGAGGAGTCCGGCGCCGAGCGTCGGGAATGCCAAGCACAGGAATGCGCCGAAGGTGCCGGCACTGGAAACTCCCAAGGTATACGGCGTGGCGAGTCCGTTACGCAACAAGGTCTGCATCACGGCGCCGGCGACTGCGAGTGAACCGCCGGACAACCATGCGAGTAAGACGCGCGGGAGGCGGAGTGCAAAGATGCGGGTGTCGTCGGACCAATCCACCGAGTCGGTGAACAACCACTCTTGGAAGGCGGAAACTCCAGCAATGGACTCCGCACCCATCAACGGCGCGAACACCACGCACGCCAAACTGAACACGAACAAGTTCAGCAACAAGAAGGTCGGGCGCTTCGTCATCGCGGCACCACCACCGGGCGTCCATCTTCATGGAACAACAATTCAAAGCTATCCCCATAAACCTCGCGCAAAACCTCCGGACGCATCTGCTCCGCCGGATCTCCACAAGCCAACACCCGCCCATCCTTCAACACCGTCAAACGATGCGCGAACCCCACCGCAAGATTCCAATCATGCGCCACGCAAGCAACCGCCAACCCGCCGTCTGCCAAACGCGCTAACAAGCGGAACAACTCCGCCTGGTGATACAAATCCAGCATCGCCGCCGGTTCATCCAACAACAGATACTTCGGTTCCTGCGCCAGCACGCTCGCGATCAACACACGTCTTCTCTCGCCGCCCGATAACTCTGCCAACGGACGCTCGCGCAACTCCACCGCATCGACCAACTCCAAAGCCTTGGTCACCGCCGCCACCGCATCCGCCCGATGCTCCGGATCAAACCAGTGCCCATGGCCGGCCACCCGCGCGCCCAAAGCCACGGTCTGCTCCACCGTGTAGCGGAACGCCGGCTGAATCTCTTGCGGTAAAAACCCAATCGCCTGCGCTCGCTCCGCCATCGGCATCTGCGCCAGGGGACTTCCCTCCAAGAGCACTTGCCCTTTCTGCGCCGGCAACAACCCCGCCAGCGCACGCAGCAAGGTGCTCTTGCCCACGCCGTTCGCGCCCACAATCACATCAAACCGCCCCGGCTCCAGCTCGAAATCCAGCCCATCCAACACCGCTGGCTGCGACGTGGGGCCGAATCCGACTGTCAGGGTGTTTCCGCGAAGGCTCACACCCCCATGATGACGGTTTCGGGCCGATGCTGCAGGGGAGCAATCCGCGGAGGATGCCCGGGTGCAGCTACAATCCGCCCATGTCGTCCGCACCCGACACCCTCCTCAAAAAGCGCCTCGGAGAGGCCCAATCCACCTACGCCGCCCTCGGTGAGGATTTCATCGCCACGACCGTGACTGCGGCGGAATGGGCGATCGATGCCCTTCAGGGTGAAGGTGGGGTCTATCTTGCGGGCAATGGGGGAAGTGCCGCGGATGCGCAGCACTGGGCTGCCGAGCTCGTCGGCCGCTACCTGGAAGAGCGCGAGCCGCTCAATGTGCACGCTCTCACGACCAACTCCTCTACCTATACCGCGCTGGTCAACGACTACCCGCCGGAAGAGGTTTTTGAGCGCCAGGTTCGTGCCCATGTGCGTGCGGGGGATGTGTTTCTCGCCATCTCCACCAGCGGCAACAGCAAGAACATCCTCCTTGCTGCGGAGGCCGCCAAGGCTCGCGGAGCCAAGGTGATCGGTGTCACGGGAGCCTCGGGGGGCGCCCTGCTCCAGGTGGCAGACCTCTGTTTACGCGCTCCAAGTACCGATACGCCGCGTATTCAGGAAGTGCACCTTCTGTTCGGCCACTGCTTCTGCGAGCTGGTCGAGGGCGCCTTCGCGAAATAGGCTTCGAGCCGCCTCGCGAAATAACACATCCTGAGAGCCCCGCAAGGGGGACTTCGCGAGGATTTCGCATTTTTTCGGGACCCAAGCTGGTTTTGGGGTAGTCTTCCCTGTTGGCGGATTGTGCCTCACGATCACAACCCGCTGAAAATAAAAGACTTAGCAAATCGCGGAGACCCGAAAACAACTCAAATGACCCTTTCCCTGACCAAAACCTTCTCCAAGCTCACCCTGCTCTTCACGGTGGGCCTTCTCGCCTCCTGCGGCGGTGGCGGACTTTCTTCGACTGGCGGTAGCGCGGGCACTGGCTCCGGCGCTGGATCCGGCGGCGGCGGAAGCACCATCAGCTTCTCGATGGGAGACCTGAACGGAGACTGGACCGGCGAGCTGATCCCGGACAACCGTCAGCTGATCCGTCGCAACCTGTACGTCCGCGTTGCCAATGGTGCGGTTACGGATAGCGCTGAAGGCGGTGGCGGCGAGTGGGATGGCAGCAACGCCAACATCACACTTGAGTTCACCAAGCAAGGCTTCTTTGATGTGGCCGCGGCTTCGAACGCAGGCAAGGGCGACATGTCCCTGGAAGGCACGATGAACGTGGCGATGAACCGGATCAACGGTACCGTCCGCATTCTCGGCCCGAACGGTGGCATCTACGAAGGTACTTTCGAGCTGCGTCGCAGCACTGGCGCGGGTCACTTTGACCTCAGCATGGTGAAAGGTACTTGGCAGGGTCAAGGCTCCAACAGCCGTGATAAGTTCCGCATCGCCAGCATCGAGATCGACCAGAACGGTGTCGTGCAGGATGCTGAAGTGCTGCACCCAGTCACCTCTGCCCTGGTTCACACCTACAGCTCTGGTGCCGGTACCCTCAACTACTTCGACGACGCTGTCGGCCGCATGAACAACGTGGTCATCACCGCCGACGATGGTTCTACCCTCAGCTTCGACTTCCTCCTGGTCAACGATGAAGGCACGCTGATCACAGGTGTGGGTGCTGACTCGGTCCTCGGCGAAGGCCGCATCGAGCTGACTCTCTAAGCCCACGGGCAACGAGCCTCCCCCCGATTTCCGCGATATCGGGTATCCTGGAGGGTCCTTAGGAGCCGGTTGATCCGCAAGGGTCAGCCGGCTCCTTTCGTCTTGCGCCCCCGCCCACATATGTCCTTCCCACAACCCTCCACCCTCACCTTCCGCCTCAGCATCTTGCTGTTGGCGGTGCTTTCGTTTTCCTGCTCGCGCACCGCGCTGTCTTCAGGCAGTACCGGCGGTGGTGCCGGAAGTGGCGGCAGCGGCGGCGGAACGGGTGGCAGTGGATTTACCATCGCCGACCTCAATGGCGACTGGACCGGATCTCTCCTGGGTGACCAGACCGGCGATCTCGCGCGCAACTTCTACCTGCGCTTCGTCGATGGCTTGGTTGCCGACAGCGCTGAGGGATTTGGTTCCCGTTGGTCGACGGATAATGCGCGCATCAATGTCGCCTTCGATGCGGCAGGTCGTCTGCGCGCCACTTTGCGTTCGGATCTCACTGCCGGCAACATCACCCTGGAAGGGCAAATGGATGATGCGATGGTCATCCTGAGCGGCACCTACACCTTCACCGCGGATGACGGCACGGTGACGGCCGGCACTTGGTCGGTCACGCGTAGCACGGGGCCAGGCCATTTCGCGATCTCCTTGTTAGAAGGTCTTTGGGATGGTGAGGGCGTGAACGAACGCTCCAAGTTCCGTCTCGCCACTTTGGAGATCGACGCCACTGGATTGTTGGTGGAAGCCGAAGTGCGCCATCCGGTGACCGATGCTGTCGTGCACCGCTACTCCGGCGGCGCAGTGCAGTTCACTTTGACTGACGATGCCGTCGGCCGCATGGATGATGTTTTGATCACCGGCAATGATGGCTCGACCCTGCGCTTCACTTACCTCTTGGTGAATGAAGACGGCACGCTGATCAGCGGACCAGGTTTCGATTCGGCCTTGGGTGCTGGCTTCGCAGTTATCGCCCGCTGATCCGATCGCCGATCTGGCGCGCGGTCTCCAGCATGGAGGGTCCGGGGATCAGTAGATCCTTTCCGGTCAGGGTGTGCACCCTGCCGTTTTTCACCGCGGGGAGCGAAGGGAAATCGCGTTCCCAAATCTTGAGCGCTGCGGCATCGAGGGAAGTTCGATCCTCTGCACCGGCATCGGTCTGGAACTCCAGGATCAAGTCTGGTGCGAGGCGCACGAGGCGTTCCTCGTTCAGGTCGAAGTAATCCTGCCCACTTCCCTGCAGTACGTTCTCGCCGCCCACGGCCACGAGTAGTTCATGCAGGAAGCCTTGATCTCCGGCGACCATCATGCCGCTGGCCTCGTCTTCCCGACGGAAGATCACCAGCAACACTTTCGGCGCGACGCTCAAGCCCAGCACCTGCAGTTGCTCCAACTCCGCCTCGAACCCTTCCCGCACGCGCCTCGCTTCGACGTCCGGCCCGACATGCTCCCCGAGCCATTCCAGCTCCGCGGACCACTCCTCTAAGGTGTCCGTCTTGAAAGCATGAAAGGCAATGTCCGACGCCTTGCATACCTGCTCCACCCGCGGGATATTGCCTTGCACCAACACCATGTCCGGGGCCAACGCCAAGATCCGTTCGAGCGACGGATCCGCCAAACCACCCACCCGCGGTAACTCCGAAGCCTCCGGCAAGGTGTTGTAGTCCGAAACACCTACCACCCGATGCCCTTGCTGCATGGCGAACAGGTTCTCCGCTGTGCTCGGACCCAAGACCACGATGCGTTGGGGGAGTGCGCGCTCCGTATTCTCATCCGGCACCTCGGATGCATCCCTCTGCGTGCAGGACCATCCAAGGATGGTTCCGAGCATGAGGGTGAGAAGGCGAATCCGCATGAGTGGATTGTAGGTTCAACCGTGCCTATTCCGCCTGCAGAGTGATGTTGGTCTCATCATCCACCAGCTCCACCGTCCTCGTGACATAACCATCCGCGCGTACGTGAATGTCGCGTTCATGATTGCGGAGGAAAATGCCGGCCATGCCGTAGGCCGTGGACTTCCAACGCTCATTCCCTTCCACGCGATAGGCGGCATCATGAATGCGCTTGCCTTGTGCATCGACGCATTTCACGTAGCGATAACGAATGCTATGGCGCAGATCGATGGGGTGGAGCTCCACGGTACTCGGCGATCCAGGGACATGGATGCCGTGTTCCACATGCAGGTCGCGGCCGTCGGCAGTGGAAAGAGTGATGGAGTACATTCCGGCGGGAACTTCGAATGCCTTGAAGTTGCCCTCACCGCCGACCATCTCCGCCCTTGGATAGTAGCTTGCGGAGGTCGGATTCGATTCCTCCAGGCGGATCCTCAAGGTTGAGGAAAGAATCGAATCTCCGAACAAGAAGCGCCCCTCGACCTGAACCTTCCTACGCAGGGTCAGCTTCATGCCGGTCTGCCCCAATTGAACCGGGTACACCGTGGACTTCAGTCCTGGTGCTGTGACCCGCAGCTGAAACGGTCCTTCGCCCGCTTCCGACGCGACCCCGCGAATATGAAAGCTCCCATCACTACTGGTGTTCGCAGAAAGGGTCTGGATGATGTCGAGAGCGCTGGGCTCCACCTTCTCGAAGGTGACCTGTGCGTTGTCATGTGGGATGTCAGCTTCATGAAGCACGATTCCAGAGGCCAAGGTCTCCGCGGAGTTCAATGCGATCGTGCCAAGATCAATAAGGTCGCGATTACCGATGGGTACTGCGATTCCTTTCCAGTAGACAGTAGGGAGGCCATGCTCGTACTCGGTAATGGTGATGTCGGTGGAGTCCGGCTGCACATATAGGTCGCCCATGAAGATTTCGAACCGACCCTCGCTGTCGGTGAGAAGTGGTTCCGCTGGATACCCAGAGAGGGAAAGTCGAAAGGTGGCATTCGCATCGGGAGCACGCATCTCCTTCGTAAGTCTGCCGCGCAAGGTGAAACCGACTTTGCTAAGGCGGATTTCCAGTTTGATGACGCCGTTATCCGCGTCGGGCAAGGTGAGTTCTTGCAGGTACGAAAGGCGATCATCCCAACTGCGAATCTCCAGGAAAACGTGGGCATTGGGATCGACTGCGGGAACATGAAACTTCCCGCGCATCGTGCCGCCCTGCAGATTCAGTTCCTGATCCTGCCGACTCATGCGAATTGCCAAAGGCTCCTCATAAGGTTTGCCATCTAGTCCAAGGATGTCGATTTCCAGACGCGGAGCCCGCGGAAGTCGAAAGGTGATGGTCTCGGAAGGTCCCACGACGGAGCCCAACATGCTGACGCCCTGCCCGGCGAGGGTTTGCACGAAGTATTGGATCTCATCCCGCGCCAAGTAAGCCATGCTGTGAGCGTCGACAGGAATCTCAGCGAATCCTGCCTGGTCTGTGGTGCCAAGAAGGGCGCTCATCCACGGTAACTCGGAATCGAAGTAACCCACGCGGGCGCCGGATACAGGGTCGCCGAGATGATCCATCACCTGGACCTTGCGCCACTGGACGGAGGGGAGTTCGATGACTGACTCGCCCCGGCGGAGGCGAGGTAGACCGCCCGTGTATGCCTTGCTTTCCATCCACGGATAATTCGCGGACTTGGGGACCTGGACGTATCCCTGCTCGTCCGTATGCAGACTCCAAAGAGCTTGTTCGACGAACGCCTCCCGATCGTTTCCAAAGTAGCCAGGAAAGAAATAGGTAGAGATGTCCTCTAATGCATGCTCTCGAGGAACCAGGATCAACGCATTGGCGATTTCATTCCCAGCTTCATCGACAAAGGGGCCAAGTGTTGTGGCGTCTTCGAAATGGTGTGCACGGCCACGAGTGGCGCTGTTCCCAGAAACCCTCTGCATCGGTCCCGCAAGAGACGGGGCCTTCTCCGGAGCCAAATGAACCTGTTGTTCAGGTTGGGAATCCCTCTCGGGGGCAACTTCCTCTTCCGGGTGGCCGCATGCCACCCATAATCCGCCTGCCATCAAAAAGACCCGACATAGTGGCTTGTTTGCCATCCCTCCAGTCTAGGCCAAACGACGCTTTCCGTTACCATAGGACCGATGGACCTCCAGACCCTCGAAGGTCTCCGTGGATGCGGAGGCGCAGGATTTCCGGCCGCTTTCAAATGGAAGGCGGTGCGGGATGAGCCGTTGGTCGGCACCCCGGAGGCGGGTGGCGGCAAGGTGATCGTGTGCAACGCCGATGAAGGCGAGCCCGGCACCTTTAAGGATGGTTGGATCTTGCGCGAACAACCCGAAATCATGCTGCGCGGCATGCAGCGCGCGGCAGCCTTCAGTGGCGCGGCGCGGGGCTATGTGTATCTGCGGCCGGAATACGTCGCGCAGTTGGATTCGCTGAAGAAAGCGATCGCTTCACTGGTCGATGCCGGCATCTTGAGCGAAGGCAGTGGTGCGGTTTGGTCGGGCGCGGGTTTCGCCGGGCGCCCGGTGCACATGCACGACACTGGACTGGACGACGTCGCGCTGTCGGCCTTGGAATGGTTCGTCGATCATGGTGCGCAAGGTCTGCAGGGAGAAGTTACCGAGAATGGCGGTCTGGCCACCGGTGAAGCATCCGGCAAGACCCGCGCCTTCCCGCTGCCACCGCAACGCAGTGAAGCCGTGGCACCTGCGGCGGAAACCGGACATGCCTTCCGCGTCGATATCTGCATCGGCGGCGGCGCTTACATCTGTGGTGAGGAGACCGCCCTGCTCGAGAGCATGGAAGGACGTCGTCCGCAACCGCGGCACAAGCCTCCCTTCCCAACCCAGTCCGGTCTTTGGGGTCTGCCCACCTTGATGAACAATGTCGAGACCTTCTGGTGGGCCGAACGCTTGTTGTCGGGCGAGGATGGAAATGCCGGCGGTAGTCGCAGGCTCTACTCCTTGTCGGGTGATGTGAACGAACCCGGTGTGTATGAAGCACCGGTCGGTATCACTGCGCGCGCGCTCATCGAGGAGTTCGGTGGCGGCATGAAGGACGGCGCCGAAGTGGGTTGTTGGATTCCAGGCGGAGCCGCCACGGGTGTGCTTCCTGGA
>JBMYYH010000094.1:0-12030 GCA_049609225.1 Planctomycetota bacterium
GATCACCTGATAGGCGGATCGTTTTCCTTTGCGAAGAAGGCTGCGGCTTTTTTTAAGAAGTCACGCTCCATGCGCAAGGTCCGATTCTCACGGGGTAAAGCTGCCAACCTCTTCAGCTAGCCGGACTGCCTCGGCTTTCTGCTCAGGAGTGAATGCACGTTTTGGTTTGCGGGTCACTGAATCTCCTTCAGCCATATTGACGGCCTCTCTGGTATCCTTCCAATCGGGGCAAGGTCAGGGTGCAGACGAAGAAAAACGCGATGTTGCGACCAAGGCTCAGGTTCAAACCCAAATGCCGATCCAGACACCGACCTCTAGCGTGTTGAGTGGCCATGACTATCAAGCATTCCGCGTCGAGCGGAGTGCCCCGGTAGATGGTGCGACGCTCGCGAAACTGAACCTACCCTTCAAGACTGGCGCAACGGTTGTGGCCGTCTGCCGTGGTGAAACGACGCTCCCGCTGCAAACCAGGTATGAGCGTCTTCAAGATGGAGACTTGGTCGCTTTGTCGGGGTCGCAGTAGGCGCTGGGCCGAGGCCGCGACATCCTTGTGGTCAGCTAAAATAACGCACGGGCAAGGAAGGGGGCCGTGCGGCTCGCCTTAGATGCAGCGACTTCTTCCGGTGTCCCTTGGGCGATAACAAGTCCACCTTCAGAACCTGCGCCTGGGCCGATGTCGATGATCCAGTCACTTGCGCCCGCTACCCGCATGTTGTGCTCGACGGCGATGACGGTATTGCCCGCGTCGACTAAACCATGAAGTTGTGACATCAACAGGGCTACGTCGGATGGATGCAAACCAGTTGTCGGTTCATCGAGAATATAGAGTGTGTCACCGCGTTGTGTCCGTTGCAGTTCGGTGGCGAGTTTGATGCGCTGCGCTTCGCCTCCGGAGAGTTCGGTGGCGGATTGACCGAGTCGAAGGTAGCCGAGGCCGACTTGCAATAGGGCGTCAAGGGCACGCAGAACCGGAGCTTCGTCGATAAAGAATGCGTGCGCGGTTTCTACAGTCAAGTCAAGCACTTCAGCGATGTTCTTGTCTCGATAGGTGACTTCCAGTGTTTTCTCGTTGTAACGCTGGCCTCGGCACACCGGGCAGGGCGTGTAGACGCTGGGAAGAAAGAGCAACTCGACACTGACAAAGCCGGCTCCTTCGCAGTTTGCGCAACGTCCTTTGGCGACATTGAAGGAAAACCGTCCAACATCGTAACGGCGTGATTTGGCTTTGCGGGTTGCAGCGAACAACTTGCGCACGTGATCAAACAAGCCGGTGTAGGTGGCAAGGTTTGATCGTGGAGTGCGGCCAATCGGCTTTTGGTCAACGGTTACCAGTCGCTTAACGTGTTCCATTCCGCCAATGATCCGACCATCCGTCGAGGTTTCTAGTTCACCTTCTAAAAGGTCGACTTCATCGTTTGGCGCTTCAATGGTTTTCTTCTGTCCAAGCGTCTCGCTGACGAGCTCGACCAGTGCCTGACTCACAAGGCTCGACTTGCCCGATCCTGAGACACCGGTCACGGTGGTCAATACACCGAGCGGGAACTGAGCATTAAGATTCTGAATATTATTGCGCTCTATTTTTTCTAACTTCAGCCATGCGTTGGGTTGCCGCGGGGTGTGCTGTACTGTGGAGTCGCTCGAGAAAAGGTGTTGACTGGTGTGCGATTTGGTAACTTCGCGCAAGCCGTCTATTGGCCCATTGTAAATCACTTCTCCACCATGAGTTCCTGCGTCTGGCCCGATGTCGACAACCCAGTCGGCATGGCGAATGACATTGTCATCATGCTCGACAATGAATAAGGAGTTGCCTGCTTGTTTGAGTTCATCCAGCGCGCCGAGTAAAGCCTGAGTGTCAGCAGGATGCAGGCCAGCGGAAGGTTCATCGAGAACGTAGACGACACCAAACAGTTGAGAACGAATTTGAGTTGCCAAGCGTAAGCGTTGGAGTTCGCCTGGAGACAGTGTTGGCGTGCTGCGTTCGAGTGATAAATATCCTAAGCCGAGAGTGGTGAGGGCTTCGACACGGGCCAGGATGTCGCTGGCAATCCTCTGAGCAACGATGGCTTTTTCTCGGTTTAAGTCGTTCTCAGTCGGTTTTGTGTGCGTAGTATCGCGCAACTTTTCGGCGAGTTCCGTCAGGGTCAACTGCGACAGCTCGCCAATATCGAGCCCCGCAAATTTTATGGACAGTGACTCCCGTTTCAGTTTTTTGCCGTTGCAATCCGGGCATGCTGAGATTTGCATGAATTGAGAGACGCGCTTCTTTGTGCGATGACTTTGCGTTGTCGTAAATGAGTGCAACACATAGCGTCTGGCACTCGCAAACGTGCCCATGTAACTCGGCGTTTCTTCATTCTTGAGCGCCTCGCGCGTTTCCTTGGGATCGTATCCTGCATAAACAGGGACAACTGGCGTCTCGTCAGTAAACAAAATCCAGTCGCGAGTTTTACGCGGCAATTTCTTCCACGGTTTGTCAATGTCGTGTCCGAGTGAAACCAAAATATCACGCAAGTTTTGACCTTGCCACGCAGGTGGCCATGCAGCAACGGCTCGTTCGCGTATGGTTTTCGTGTCATCGGGAACGAGCAATTTCTCGGTGACTTCAAAAACACGACCGATCCCGTGACACTTAGGACAGGCACCTTCTGGCGTGTTTGGAGAGAACGAGTCCGCATACAATATTTTCTGCCCACGTGGATATTTTCCGGCACGAGAATAGAGCATGCGCAAACCATTGGAGATCGTAGTTACGCTGCCTACTGACGAACGCGCGGATGGGGTGCCGCGTTGTTGTTGCAGGGCAACCGCAGGAGGAAGGCCGTCAATAGCATCGACGTCCGGTTCACCAACTTGGTCTATTAAGCGCCGTGCGTAGGGCGATACCGAATCAAGGTAGCGGCGCTGTGATTCCGCGAACAGTGTCCCAAAAGCAAGCGAAGATTTTCCAGAGCCAGAGATGCCCGTGAAAACAACGAGTGCATTACGAGGCAAATCGAGGTCAATGTTTTTGAGATTATGAACACGCGCACCACGCACTTGTACACAGTGGTCAGGGTCACAAGGGACACTCTTTACTTTTTTAGGGACGATGATTCACCCCCGGTTCTTGAGAAACCCAGACCATTCCAGACCCGCTAATTCGGCAATGGATTTGTCCCAACTTGCAAGATCGCCTTTATGGAATTGATTCAGGTTATGATGACCACAAGCGCGTGCCATTACCTGCATCAACTCGACGCTTGCCCCCAAAAAGTTTGCGAGCCTCGGTGCTGCCACGTCCACTTTCAATCTCTTGCGTAGTTCCGGTTTTTGCGTGGCGATGCCGGCAGGGCAGAGATTCGTGTTGCAGATTCGGGCTCCCACGCAGCCAATTGCCTGAATCGCAGAATTCGCCACGGCGACTCCGTCCGCTCCAAGGGCAAGAGCTTTGGCGAAGTCGGTGTGAGTGCGCAATCCACCTGTGATAATGAGAGTCACGCGGCCACTGCAACTCATTTTATCGAGATGGTGCCGTGCACGTGCTAGTGCTGGAATCGTAGGTACCGAGATGTGATTACGAAAGAGCAATGGAGCTGCCCCAGTCCCGCCTCCGCGACCGTCGAGAATGATGTAGTCTGCCCCTGCTGCGATTGCGAAATCGATGTCCCGTTCAATGTGTTGTGCACTTAGTTTAAACCCGATGGGAATACCGCCACTCACTTCGCGGACACGATCAGCAAAGCGGGAGAAATCATCGACGGTATGGAGCTCTAGAAAAGTTGGGGGCGAGACCGCGGGCTGTCCTTCGGGAATACCCCGTACTTCGGAAATGCGGCCGATGTTCTTGTTACCCGGCAAATGTCCTCCGGTGCCGGTTTTTGCTCCCTGGCCACACTTGAAGTGAAAAGCCTGCACGCGGGTAAGTTGAGATTCCTCATACCCAAATTTTGCGGACGCCAATTCATAGAAATAGCGGCTGTTTGCTTGCTGTTCCTCGGCCAGCATGCCGCCTTCCCCCGAACAAATACCTGTTCCTGCAAGTTCTGCTCCAGTTGCCAGTGAGATCTTAGCCTCTTCGGACAAAGCACCAAAGCTCATGTCACTGACAAATAGGGGGATATTCAGGTGAAGTGGTTTTTTGGCTTCCGGTCCAATCACCAATTCCGTCCCTACGGGCACATCTTCGAGCAAAGGTTTGGTCGAGAGTTGTGAAACCATGAACTGAATGTCGTCCCAGTCCGGAAGCTCGGAACGAGGAACGCCCATAGCTGCCATCTCCCCATGGTGGCCGAGCTTGCTGAGACCCTCGCGCGCCAACTGATGGATGAACGCGACTGTGGGTTCTTCGGGTGTCGGTTCCGGTTTTGGCATCGCATCGGCATTGCCGTTCGTTTCGAGCAGAAACTCTTGGCCGATTTGCGCGGTGGGAACCTTTGCATGGGTGCCATCGCAAAAGGGGGCATTGGCGGTCTGCTTGCATTGACAGAGGTAGGCTTCCCCGGATTCTTCCGCAATGAAGGCCTGAGGCGTGAACTGTGTGCCTTTATGGGAGCCGTCGCAGAAAGGTTGGTTGCCGGATTTCCCGCAAGTGCAAAAGTAGTATTCTTCGCCTGCATTAAGGTCGACGGAAACTGGTTTGTTGCTGGCGATGGTCGGTTTCATGGGGATCGTTTTTAGATTGCTGCAAACTTTGGGTGCGCCCATTTTGTCGCGTCAATGGACAGACCTTGCCCCGATTAAAAGGACACCTTGGTAATGCCACATCCGTGGCGGGGTGATGATTTTCAAACTTTTCTGGTGAAAGGTTTCCCAGGAAAGAGTGTCGACGTCTCCGATTATAGAAGACTTCGATGTACTCGTAGATTGCGAGCCGTGCGGAGTGGCGAGTAATCCACGAGCTGCGATAGACCAGCTCAGCTTCAGCGTGCCGAAGAAGCTCTCTACGACCGCATTGTCGTAGCACTCCGCCTTCCGACTCATGCTGCATTCCATGCCGTGGGCATTGAGCATGCGCTGGTATTCCTAGCTTGCGTATGGGCTTCCTCGATCAAAGTGATGAAGAATCTTTTCGGCCGGCTTGCGATTGCCAAGGGCCCTTTCGAGCGCGCCTCGCACGAGCTCTGTGCGCATGTGATCGGCCATCGACAAGCCGACGATGCGACGCGAGTAAAGATCCATGACTACAGCCAAGTAAAGCCAGCCTTCACGAGTCGGAATGGCTCCTTCTCCGCAGCGATCACCTGATAGCCGGATCGTTTTCCTTTGCGAAGAAGGCTGCGGCATTTTTTCGGAAGTCACGCTCCATGCGCAAGGTCCGATTCTCACGGCGTAAAGCTGCCAACCTCTTCGGCTAGCCGGACTGCCTCGGCTTTCTGCTCAGGAGTGAATGTACGTCTTGGTTTGCAGGTCACAGAATCTCCTTCGGCCATATTGACGGTCTCTCTGGTATCCTTCAAATCGGGGCAAGGTCACTAAGGTACTGTGAATGGATCTGGCCAGCCGTCGCTGCCGGGAATCTGCATCACAAGATCCTCGTTCCATATTTAGCGAGATGAAGGAAGAAGAAAATTGCAGTGGACTTGAGTTCCGTCTCTGCGAAGAGATGGTGGGGATTGAAGCATGATGAAAGCAATGCCATGGGCATGCAGCATCCTCTTCACGGCATATATCGTTGCCTTGGTGAGGGGCTTTGATTTTGGGCTTCAAGCCCAGGCCGTCCCGAGGATTCTTGGATTCGCGACGGTTGCTGCAGCTTACGGTTACCTGTTGGCCTTCCTGTTCACCAAGCAGAAATTCGAGAAGGCTTACCGGAGGATTGGCATCGTCTGGGCGGTGGGGTTGGTCTTGGGGCTGGTCTTCATCGCCTTGGATGATTCCAACTTCGAAAGGCAGTCCCGGGTGATGGAGGATCACCAGAGATCCAGGTGGTTTCCCCTGGGCTCCTACACCCTGATATGCACGGATGGAAGTTGTTGGGTAGATGATTAGTCGCCCAACGCATCAACCTTAAGGCAGAATCTCAACCGCCACTGCCGCAGAGCTGTAAGCGGGGAGTTGGCCCGTCGGGAAGGAGACGGCTGCCAGCCAGAAGGTTCGTCCAACGGCGAAGTGGAAGGCACCGGCGGGGAATGTGATAACCGCGGTGGCGTCGCCCAGGGAATCCAGGGTTCCGTGCAAATCGGATGTGGTCGAGAATGGGTAGATGCCTGCGGCGCTGTCGTGCAGATAGTTGTCGAGCGAGAGCGGGATGTCTACGCCGTACTCGATAGGTCCCGTGCCGTGAATGGACATCAAGGTGATGTATTCCTGCGAGGCAGCGGCATCGGGAAAATCAAGAGTAATGTCCAGCACGCCGCCGGCAGTTGCGGAAATCGTGCGTGTGTTGGTCAGCAGGAAAGGTTGGAAATCGTAGACGAAGACCATGCCGGCATTGGTGAAGCCAGCAGGCTCAGGGCCGATGGCGCCCAACATCAGATCGGCAAATCCATCGCCGTTGACGTCTCCCGCACCTGAGACTTGGACACTGAGGCTTGATGCGCCAGGCTCCGTGTCCCATTCGTGGATCAAGGCGCCACCCAGGCCGGAATAGACATTGGCGGCACAGTGCCATCCTTGACCGGAGTTGTGCTTTCGAAGCAAGCCAATGAGTAGGTCGGGGGTGCCGTCGCCATTGACGTCACCTGCATCGGAGACGGAGGTGCCCATGAAGTATCCCGTTGGCCCGCCACCATCCCATTGGTGGAGGAGAGAGCCATCCGCGCCGGAATAGACATAGGCTGAGCCGGCACTGGACAGGCCCCCGGGGCTTGCGGAGGAAGCGCCAACGGCTACATCGTCGAAGCCATCACCATTGAAGTCACCTGCACCGGAAACGGCTCCGCCGAAATGATCCCACTCCGCTTCACCATCCCATCGATAAAGGAGCAATCCATCGGCACCGGAATAGACATAAGCCGAGCCGGCACTCGTCAAGCCTCCCGGGTCAGCGGCAAAGGCGCCCACGACCAGGTCGGGTGTGCCATCGCCGTTCACGTCTCCTGCGCCGGAGACGATAGAGCCGAACCTGTCCGAAGCAGCCTCGCCATCCCATTGATGAAGCAGCGAACCATCTGCGCCGGAATAGGCATAAGCCGACCCAGCATTGATGAGAGCTCCAGGGCTGGCATCGCGGGCGCCGATGATGACATCGCCAAAACCATCTCCATTGATATCACCAGCATCGGATACATAGCTGCCGAACCTATCGCTTTGCCCGACGCCATCCCACTGGTAGAGCAAGGATCCGTCTACGCCGGAGTATGCAAAGGCTGAGCCAGCATTTGGGAGACCCCCTGGACTTGCATCGCGTGCGCCAATCACTAGATCGGCAAAGCCATCGCCGTTCATGTCGCCTGCGCCCGAGACGAAGACGCCGAAGGAATCACCGGAAGCCGTGCCATCCCATTGGTAGAGCAGCGATCCATCCACGCCGGAATAGACATAGGCCGAACCGGCATTCGATAAACCACCTGGATCGGTAGTGTCGGCGCCGACGATGAGGTCATCGAAGCCATCACCGTTGACGTCGCCCGCGCCTGAAACTTTGTAGGCGCCGTCATACGGAGCTGCGCCGGTCCATTGATGGAGGATCTCGGTACTGCCACCGACTGTTTGGGCGTAGGCGGGAGCTGAGAGCAGAAAAGGAATGGTGTAGAGAATCTTCATAGGTGCAATAAGCGGGTGTCTTAGGACATGAGCCATCCTATCACTGAGATGGAAGTTGGTATCTAGTAGGATGGGCGTTCGTCATCATGAACGAAACGGAATTTCAGGAATCTCGTTCCTTTGACCCGCAGGAATCACGCAAGTGAGTCATTGGTTTGTACTTGCCGTTGGCCTCGCCGTGGTGGCGTTGGTGGGGTATTGGTTCGGAAAATTCGGAGGGCTCATGCGCTTCCGAATGGTCTGGCATGTGCTTCTTGGAGGATCCGCGATTGCTGCTGGGTTCGTTTCCGGCTACCGCGTCATGAGTTTTGGGGAATCCTGGAGATTCGTTGGGTTCTTCCTGTTCTGGACCTTCGTTTGGCTGGTCGCCTTCCTGAAGTATGCACGGCGCGAACGAGAAAAGGATTTGGGCCTACTTCTTGCCTACCCCATCCTTCACCTGATTGTTTCGTGGTCCTCTGTTGGAATCACCGGCCCTCAGGTCGAAAGCGCTAAAGCTAAAGCAGAAGTTCTGGCCTTTCGTGTGGATGCTTACCGTGTGATTCATGGCATGCATCCTGAAAGTTGGGATCAACTGGTCGGCCACGATGGAATCCCTATTCCAGAGACTGGTGTTGGATGGTGGGGCGATCAGGACTTTCATTACGATTCATGGGAGGAGGATCGTTATTTCATATCCTTCCCAGCCTTCCGAGGGATGCGGTATGAACTTTGGGAAGACGGCGAATGGGAGTATGGAGACTGATGCAATGCGCAAGAATCCTCCGCCTGGATTCATCTGAGCTTTTCGAGGCCTTGGCTTTATTGGCGTAGGAATGGGTCGATGGAGGGGTTTCGCTTCATTTCCGGGGTTCCCATTTTGGGCACGATCCTCGCATGCGCCGCCGGGGTTTGGGGTTTCGGCTCGGTGGGGACTGCTGGAATAGGGCTCTTCGTGATGGCGATCGATACGGGAGGCAGCGTTTGGTTCCTGCTCTCCACTTGGAAAGACACCTCCCTCTGGGATGCATAGGGCAACGGGGTATCACGGCAAATGCACAGCAGAGCGTGTATTCTTCAGACCTGCCACCCTGCTTATGCTTCCAACCATCACCATCGTTTCCTAAGACTCCGCGTTGCCGAGAGTGTTTGAATTGGAGCGATAAATGACGCGCGTGACCCTTCTTGTAGGTCTCATTGGCCTGATCGGAGCCTTCGTGCTTCTTTTCGTCGGTAGCTTCTACAACGCATTCGTGTTCCAGCCGGACTATCACGATAGTTGGTGGGAAGCTCTCTTCGGAGGGGATTGGGGTAGTTTGTTGGCCTTCGTGAAGTCCACTCCGGGCAAGATCACTTATGGCGGCGGATGTCTCTTGCTGTTCCTGTCGATCGTGTCCTTTGCCCTGCTTTGGTTCTCACTGCCGGATGGGGAGCTCGAGGAGGATGAGGACGACGAAGAGGATGATGAGGATGACGACGATGACGATGATGATGATGAAAACCTCTACTTCTAGTCGAGCGTTGACAGGCACCCCTTGTCGGATAGGATTGAAATCGTCCCCTCATTGAATGGAAGCCGAATTCTACGAACGAAAATCCTGCATCGCATGCCAGTCGGAAAGGCTGCGTGTTTTGGATTCCGGTTCGTTCGGCGAGGAGCCACATCGCACGATGTTGCTCGAATCCCCCTGGGGAGAATCACCCTTTCCCTTCCTGAAGGATTGCGCGTGGACCTTGGTGGAATGTGAAGATTGCGCTCAGGTGTATCACCTGCGCGTACTCACCCCAGAGTGGACCGAACGCCGCTTCACCAAGTGGATGTCGGAAGAAGCGATTCAGGCTTTTCGGGACCTACATGGTGTCATGGAGCCGCAGGCCGTATTCCAGCGCGCGCGGAAGATGACGGATCATGTCCTCTGCATCGAGAAGATGACGCGCGAGTTACGCGATAAGGAAGCGATCCGGTTGCTGGATTTCGGATGCGGCGATGGACGCTTTATCACCTTGGCGAATGCCTTTGGCATGGATGCGCAGGGCGTCGATCGTTCGACAGCGCGACGGCAGAAGTTGCGTGGACAGGTGCGTATCCATGCAAGCGTCGAGGCTTATCGAGAGCTTCACCCGGAGCCTGTGCATGTGGCAACGCTCTTTGAAGTGTTAGAGCATTTGGAAGAGCCGATGGCAGTGCTGCAGTCGCTTCACGGCATGCTGGTGCCATCTGGATTGTTGGTCGCGGAAGTTCCGAATGCCGAGGGCGTGCGCCATCTCAAGACGATGGATGATCTGGTGGTGGATGGCGTGGATCACCTCAATGCCTTCACTCCGGTAACTCTCAAGCAGATGGTGCAGGGCGCAGGCTTCACTCCGGTTTCGCGCCCAACGGCACATGTCTCCGCAGATGTGAAACGCCTCGTGAAACGGGAGGTGCGAAGAGTCGTCGGTGGACTGAGCAAGCCTTCGACGCGGATGTACTTCCGGAAGGTTGAGCCTCATGCTTGATCGCGACATGCTTCGCGCGGTGGAGCGTAGCGTCCTGTGTTGGCTAGCTACGGTCGACTCGGAGGGCCAACCGAGTGTCTCGCCGAAGGAGATTTTCGCTGCAATAGGTGATGCACGCATCGTGATCGCGAACATTGCATCGCCGGGCAGCCAAAAGAACTTGCTTGCGAATCCATCGGCTTGCGTCAGCCTAGTGGATCTGTTCGTGCAGAAGGGCTACAAGTTCTATGGCAAGGTGAAGGTCGTGCGCAAGGAGGATGAGCGCTTTGAAGAATTGTCGAAACCGCTCGTGAGGTTGACCGAGGGTGCATTCCCGATTCAGAGTGTCTTGGAACTGGAAGTCGAATCCGTGCAACCGATCCTTGCGCCCAGTTATCTCTTCGTTCCCGGAACCACGGAGGAGGGGCAGATCGCATCAGCGATGGATTCTTACCAAGTACGTACTGTCACTACGATGTCCTTGCCTCGATGGTTCGGATATGCCTTGGCGTCCCTGAGTTTGGGTCTACTTGTGGCGACGGCCTTGGATGTCCAAGTTCATGGAAGAACCTCCCTTTATGAACAGCTCACCGATGCCTATTGGCAGTTCCTGGGCGGGTTTTCTCTGTTGGGGTTCCTCACCGTCGGATTTCCGATTCTGTTCACCATCACGCTCTTCGGGAAGGAACGAAACATGTTCCTTCTGCCTGGTGTCGGTGTGATTGCAGCATCGATGTTCGCGATGCTTGCGAACTATTTGCTGCGAGGCTCTGAGGATGGAAGTCTGCAGATGGCCATCTTTGGATGCGTGTACGGATTCGTGGCAGGAGCATGCTTCGTGTTTCTCGCGCGAAGAACGATTCCTGGGGAAGTGAACAGGGGATAGGCCTTCTCGGCCTTCCTTTGCTAGAAAGGGTATTTTGGCGTTCGGGCATTGGATTTCGGGGTAATCTGATAGGCACCGTCTTTTGAAGAAAATGCCCCTCATCCTCCCTGTTCTGTTCTTCATCCTGCTGTGCTCTGGGTTGAGCGCGGATCAGGTCCATATCAACGAGGTCGTCGCCTCCAATGTCAGTGGCATTTCGGATGAAGATGGCAATACATCGGATTGGATTGAGCTTTGGAACTACGGCGCCGCACCTGTCAACGTCGGCGGTTGGGGCCTCTCGGATAATCCGGCCGAACCCTATAAATGGGTGCTTCCCAGCATGGACATCGAAGCCGCTGGGCACCTTCTGGTGCGGGCATCCGGCAAAGGCAGTGTGGATAGCAATCACGATTTCATCACCCTGATCGAAGAGGGGGATGCTTGGGATGTTTGGCCTGGCAACCAGGCGGCTCCCTTGAACTGGAATCAACCCGGCTTCGTTCCATCCGGATGGGGCAATGGTCCAAGTGGCTTCGGTTTTGGAGACGGGGACGACGCCACCGTCATCAACACGGATTCGATCTTCATACGCAAGGAGTTCGTGTTGTCGCAAGGCGATATCGACGGCTACGACCAACTCTTCCTGCATGTCGATTACGACGACGGCTTCGTCGCTTATCTGAATGGCGTCGAGATCGATCGCGAGAACATGGCCGGGATCGATCCGCCACACACCGCCTTCGCGACGGATTCCCATGAGGCCATCCTCTTCTCTGTCGGCACGATCGGAGGGAAGCAGATTCCGGATTTCGCGAACCTCTTGGTGGCAGGCACCAATGTGCTCGCTTTGCAGGTGCACAACTTCAACGCGAGTTCCTCGGACCTCTCTCTGGTCCCTTTCTTGACAGCCGCGGTCCCAGCGACTTTTCCCGGCGTTCCAGACCCGCGCCTGCAGATACCGAACTACCGCCCTTTACACACCAACTTCAAGTTGAAGGCGGAAGGTGAAAGCCTCGTGCTCA
>JBMYYH010000095.1:0-11875 GCA_049609225.1 Planctomycetota bacterium
ATTGCGTTGCAATGGGGGCAGGCATGGTGGATGTCCCTCCTTTTGTCCATGTTTCTCGCATGTTCCGCGGAAGAAGCGGTGAACCAAGAACCGACCACGCGTCTCATTGCTTCCATCGAACGCTTTCGTTATTTCCGCAAGGATGAATCGAGGGAAACCGAGGAGCATTCGGCGGGTTGGGCGGATCATGCAACGATCCTGGAGTTGGAAAAACTTCTGACGGGTGAACGCATTCCTCATTTTGCAATCCAAGAAAATGGAACTGCCCATGGAGAGGTCTTCTATGGAACAGTCTTCGGTTGTCGGTATTCGGATGTTCTCCAATGCACGCTGCAAGATGGTCGAGTCGTCCGCGTTTTGGTTTTATGCGGAAGTAACTTCTGGCGCCTTGAGAAAGAAGATTGGTTCAAGCTTTCACTTACGATGGAACATGCGCAATCCATGCTCGAACCCACCCGATGGCACCAGGAGCCATTGGCCTTCGCCTCAGGGGAAAGCCTCCCCTGGGATTGGACCATTCTGGATGAGAGCGATTTTCAATCCAGTACGCGCCTAAACGCCTATGAAATGGCTCTACAACTGGATTCCATCGACTATTTCAAACTCGCCTTGGAGCCCAGGGGGGATAGAGGAAACGATGGGAAACCAGGGAAAGGGGAGTTCGTCGGCCAGGCCACCGCGGAAACCCTGCGCCTGATTCAAACCATGCTCTATTACCGCGAGCCCACCTGGAAATTACTCGCGGATGGTTCCAGAGTTGGATTCGATTTCGAGCAACCACTCCTGGGGTGGTTCCAAGGTCAGTTCGAAAACGGTGCGTCTTTCCGCATCAATCTCTATGGAGTCAATGGCCCGTGGTATATCGAGGGTGAAGGAGATTACAGACTGAATGACTACACGGAACGCATCGACCGTGTGAAGGTTTCCGCGATGAGCCGCATCATGGCGCCGGAATCCTGGGAATAGCCCTATTCCGCAAGCGTCAATCGCGCATCCTGCACGGTCTGCAGTAAGTGCGCTTGCGTCTGCACTAAATCCGCTGCCGACGTATCCAGAGTCAGCGATGCACGTCGGTAGTACGGTTCGCGCGCGGCCAACAATTTGCGTAGTTCCGCCATCGCATCTTCATGCCCCTGCATCGGACGATGATCGCCCTGCGCAAGCACGCGGTTCATGCAGTCTTCCGGTTCGGTGCGTAACCACACCGTGGTGAAGTTCTTTGAGACCAACTCGAAGGCATATTCATCCAGCACGATGCCACCCGGCAATGCAACCACATGCGGAGTGCCTTCCCCGATCAACTGCTCGATGGTCTCGCCGCCCAAACGTCGGTAGTAGTTCTCGCCATGGAGGGCGAACAGCTCGGAGAGGGCCAGGCCAGCGCGGTCTTCAATCGCGGCATCCAACTCCAGAAACGGTAGCTCCAAAGCATCTGCCAAGGAAGCGCCCAGAGTGGACTTGCCGGAACCACGGATGCCCAACAGGGCAATGCCAAGTGGGGGAGCCACTTCACGTATTCCCGGACCACCTGACCGTGTACTCGCCCCATCCTCCAAGAGAGAAATCAGCGAAACCTGCAGAGCCCGCGCCAGTGCGTCCAGCCGGCCGATCGCGATATTGGCCTGCGCAGCCTCGACCTGGGCATAAAAGCGTGGACTCAAGCCAGCCGCCTCAGCTGCCTCCGCCATGGTCCAGCCCAACACCCCACGCCGCGCCTTCACACGCGTGGCGATGCGTTGCAGCAGGGCGGGGTCGGGGGACGTCGGCATGCTCGGCAATATAATGCAAATAAAGGGGATTTGGAAGATTTATCTGTACTATTATGCATGACTTCGCCATAATCCGGGGATGGAAGCGACACAGAATGCGGTCGAGACGGTCTCCTTCGAGACCCATCCCGACCAGTACAAGCACCTGAAAGTCGAGATCGATGGCCCTGTGGCCCGTCTCATCATCAACATCGCCGAAGATGGCGGTCTGCGTCCGGGCTATGTGCTCAAGCTCAACAGCTACGACCTCGGCGTCGACATTGAGCTTTCCGATGCGGTCCAGCGCCTGCGTTTCGAGCACCCGGAAGTGAGCGCGGTCTTGGTGACCAGCGGCCAAGAAGGTGTATTCAGCTCCGGTGCGAACATCTTCATGCTCGGCTGCAGCAGTCACGCTTGGAAGGTGAACTTCTGTAAGTACACCAACGAGACCCGCGGCTCCATCGAGGATGCGAGTGAGTTCTCTGGCCAGACCTACATCGCCGGCCTCAACGGTGTTGCTTCGGGTGGTGGTTATGAACTGCCGCTGGCTTGCGAAGAGATGTACCTGGTCGATGACCGTCGCTCCGCCGTTTCGCTTCCTGAGATTCCGTACTTGGGCGTGTTGCCTGGTACCGGTGGCCTGACTCGCTTGGTTGATAAGCGCATGATCCGCCGCGACATCGCCGATGTCTTCGTGACTCTCGCAGAGGGTGTGAAGGGCAAGCGCGCGGTGCAGTGGGGGCTCGTCGATGGAACCTTCCCGACTTCGAAGTTCGAAGAGAAGGTCAACGCTCGCGTGGCCGAAGTGGCGGGTGAAGGTCACCCGGATCGTAAGGGTGTCACTCTCGAAGCCCTGAACCCGGAAGTGTCCGAGTTCGGCATCGAGTATCGCCACGTCAACATGGAGATCGACTCCAAGCAGCGTGTTGCGACCCTGACCATCACTGCGCCAGAGTCTCTTCCAGAGATTCCAGCCAACGCCAGCGATCTCGGTTCCGAATGGTATGCCCTGCGCGCCTTCCGCGAACTGGATGACGCCATCCTGCGCCTGCGCCTGAACCATCCGGAGATCGGCTTGGTCCTGTTGAAGACTCGCGGCAAGGCCGAGAACATCCTCAAGCTCGATGAGCAGCTGGATGCCCGCCGCGAGGATTGGTACGTCAACGAAGTGTTGTTGATGATGAAGCGCACCTTCAAGCGCCTCGATTACACCGCCAAGAGTTTCTTCGCGATCGTCGATGAGGGTTCCTGCTTCGCCGGTTCCTTCTACGAGTTCGTGCTCGCCGCCGACCGCGCCTACATGCTCGAGGAAGAGGGTGTTTCGGTGCAACTGTCGGTCATGAACGGTGGCACCTTCCCGATGGGCAACGGCTTGTCGCGTCTCGAGACCCGCTTCCTCGGTGATCCCGAGGCCGCCAAGGAACTCGCCGCGCGTCGCGATGCTATCGAGTCCGATGATGCGGAAGAGCTTGGCCTCATCACCATCGCCGCTGACGATGTCGACTGGGAAGACGAAGTCCGTCTTGCCATCGAGGAACGCGTCAGTGTGTCGCCTGACTCCCTTACCGGTATGGAAGCGAGTATCCGTTTCGCAGGTCCTGAGACCATGGAAACGAAGATCTTCGGCCGCCTGACAGCGTGGCAGAACTGGATCTTCCAACGCCCCAATGCTGTCGGACCGAAGGGTGCCTTGAGCCTCTACGGTCGTCCTGAATCCCCTGAATTCGATTTCAACCGCACCTGAGCCATGTCTGTTAGCTACGACAAGATCCCGAACAACATCGACCTCGCATCCAACCGCAAGGTCCAGAAGGCACTCGAAGCCTGGCAGCCCGATTTCAAGGACTGGTGGATGGAGATGGGCCCGGAAGGTTTCCAGCAGGACGATATCTACCTGCGCACCGCCGTCAGCGTCGACGCCAGCGGCTGGGCACACTTCGATTACGTCAAGATGCCAGACTATCGTTGGGGCATCTTCCTGACTCCTCCAGAGCAAGGGCGCAAGATCGGTTTCGGCGACAACGCCGAGTTCGAAGCCTGGCAGCAGGTCCCCGGTGAATACCGCAAGGAGTTGCGTCGCATCATCGTGACGCAGTGCGACACCGAGCCAGCATCGGTCGAGCAGCAACGTCTGCTCGGTAAGTGCGCACCAAGCCTTTACGACATGCGCAACCTGTTTCAGGTCAACGTCGAAGAGGGGCGTCACCTGTGGGCCATGGTGCACCTGCTGCACGAGTACTTCGGTCGTGATGGTCGCGATGAGGCGGATGAGATGCTGCAGCGTCGTTCCGGCAACGAAGATACTCCGCGGATCCTCGAGGCTTTCAACAAGCCGGTAGAGGATTGGCTCGCCTTCTTCTGCTTCGCCATGTTCATGGACCGCGATGGCAAGTATCAGCTGGGTGCACTCGCCGAGTCGGGCTTCGACCCACTCGCCCGCGCCACCAAGTTCATGCTGACGGAAGAAGCCCATCACCTCTTCGTCGGTGAGACGGGCGTCGGTCGTGTGGTCGCACGGACTGCCCAGGTCATGAGCGAAAACCCGGAGACGGATCCGCATCAACTCGGTGTGGTGCCTCTGGACATCATCCAGAAGTACATCAACGAGTGGTACACCGGTTCGCTCGACCTCTTTGGTGGTGAGGATAGCTCCAACGCCGCCAACTACTTCGGTGCCGGCCTCAAGGGTCGTTTCCAGGAAATGAACCCGAAGCGCTTTACCGAGCACCAGGCTCTGGAGGGTTGCTACGAGTTGGATTGGATCGAGAATGGTCAGATGGCCAGCCACGAGATCCCGATGCGTCGCGCCATGAACTTGGTGCTGCGTGATGCCTACAAGGCCGACTGCGAGCGTGCCCTCGAGCGTTGGAACAAGAGCTTGGCCAAGGCCGGTATCGACACCCGCCTCTACCTGCCGTCGCAGCGCTTCAACCGTCACATCGGTGTCTACGCACATCAGCCTTTCAACCCGGAAGGCGAGTTGTTGAGCGATAAGGCTTATGCCGATCAGTACGCTCAGTGGATCCCAACCACTGCGGACTTGGATTACGTCAAGTCGCTGATGGTGCAGGTCACCGAGCCCGGCAAGTTCGCCGGTTGGATCAACCCGCCGGCAAAGGGCCTCAACGGTCAGCCGGTGGAATTTGAATACGTCAAGTTCGTCAACGCATGAGCACCGTAACCACCTTGCTCCGCAGTCACCTCTGCGGAGCGTGGCAGGATGGAGAGGGGGAAACGACCACCCTTT
The DNA here is from genome assembly GCA_049609225.1 of Planctomycetota bacterium. Taxonomy (GTDB): domain Bacteria; phylum Planctomycetota; class UBA1135; order UBA1135; family UBA1135. Next base: position 4,996 of record JBMYYH010000095.1, read on the forward strand.
TCGATCCCACCACCGAAGAAGCCCTGGCCGAAGTCAGTAAGGGCGGTCACGATTTCGCTGCAGCATTGCGCTTCGCACGGGAAGTCGGCGGTCCAGTCCTGCGCGACATGAGTTTCGCCGAGCGCGGTGCTCTGCTCGCCTCGATGGCCAATGCCCTGCACGCGCATCGTGATGAGTTGCTCGACCTGAGCACGCAGTCCGGCGGCAACACCCGCGGCGATGCCAAGTTCGACGTCGATGGTGCCACCGGTACCTTGATGCACTACGCCAAGTTGGGCGAGAAGATGGGGGATAAGAAGTTCCTCATCGACGGCGACAACATTCGACTCAGCCGCAGTCCACGTTTCGTCGGACGTCACGTGCATACCCCACGCGCGGGTGTCGCCGTGCACATCAACGCCTACAACTTCCCTGCTTGGGGCATGGCCGAAAAGGCTGCATGCGCCATCCTCGCGGGCATGCCGGTGTTGACCAAGCCTGCTACCAGCACCGCGCTGTTGGCGGAACGCATGATGCAGATCCTGGTGGCCGATGCCGGCTTGCCGGAAGGAGTACTGCAGATGCTGGTCGGTTCGGCAGGAGATCTGCTGGATCACGTCGGCACCCAGGATGTGGTCGCGTTTACCGGTTCCGCATGGACCGGGCGCACCATCCGTAAGGGTGAGGCGGTCATCGAGAACTCGGTGCGCGTCAACGTCGAAGCGGACAGCTTGAATGCTGCCGTGCTCGGCCCAGACGTCAAGGCGCAGAAGGAGACCTGGGACTTGATGGTGCGTGAAGTCACCACCGACATGACCCAGAAGGCTGGTCAGAAATGCACGGCAATCCGTCGCATCTTCGTGCCGGTCGATGTGCTCGAAGACTTCAAGGAAGACTTGATCGAGTCCATCAGCAGCATCCGTGTCGGTAACCCGGCAACGCGTGGCGTCCGCATGGGCCCTGTGGCCAGTGCTTCGCAACTGAAGGATGTGCAGTCCGGCATCGAAGAACTTCTGACCGAGGCCGAGCTGGTCCATGGCGAACAAGGCCGTGGCGAGTTGCTCGAGGTGGAGGAGGGCAAAGGCTACTTCCAGACTCCTGTCCTGCTGCAAGCCAAGGACAGTGCCAGTGCCAAGATCGTGCATGAGCGCGAAGTCTTCGGTCCTTGTGCCACCATCCTGCCTTACTCCGGTGAAGCAGCCGAGGTCGCTGCCCTCCTGAATAAGGGTGAAGGCGGTCTGGTCGCTTCGGTCTACTCCGACGACCGCGAGTTTGCCGCATCCCTACTGACCGAGGTTGCGCCCTACAACGGGCGCCTCAACTTCGGTTCGAAGAAGATCGCGGAACACTCCATGGGCCCCGGCGCCGTGTTGCCGATGCTGGTTCATGGCGGCCCCGGTCGTGCCGGAGCTGGAGAGGAACTAGGCGGCCTCCGTGGGATGTCGCTTTACATGCAACGCACCGCCTTACAAGGCGACGAGCCCATGATCGCGCGCCTGGTCGAGGCTGGGCACCAGGTTTAAGGGCAAATAAACCAGGATTCCTTACAATCTGACTCATGATCCCATTCCTCCCCCTCCTTCTTCAAGAAGGTGCAGAGACCGTCCAAAAGGTTGCCGATGAAGGCGCCGACAATGGCGGTGGCGAAGATAGCGGTTCGATGATGGATTCTGTTACCCAGTTCGTCCTGGACAACTGGATGGCAGCCGTCATTGGCCTGCTCGCATTCTTCGCCATGACTCTTTGCGCAAGCTGGGCTGCCCGCATCGTGCGTGGCATCTGCGGCAAAGCAAACGTCGAAGAGACTCTTGCACGCTTCTTCGGCAAGATGGCCAAGTGGGCCGTCCTGCTGATCGGTACGCTCATCATCCTCGGTACCTTCGGCGTCGATACGGCTGGTTTCTCGGTCATCCTCGGTGCTATGGGTTTGGCTGTCGGCATGGCTCTTCAGGGCACGCTCGGCAACTTCGCCTCTGGTGTGATGCTGCTCATCTTCCGTCCATTCAAGGTCGGGGATGTCATCAGTGCTGCAGGCACGATCGGTAAGGTCTTCGAGATCGAACTGTTCACGACCGTGTTGGATACTCCCGACAACCGTCGCATCATCGTTCCGAACGGCGCGATTTTCGGCGGCACCATCGAGAACATCTCTCACCACAGCACCCGTCGTTGTGATGTCGCTGTCGGAACCGATTACGGTGCTGACCTCGATGCCACCCGCGCAGTGCTCGATAAGGCTGCTGCAGGTGTTGCAGAGCGCATCGAAGATCCAGGTCACCAGATCGTGTTGGCTTCGCTTGGCGATAGCTGCATCGACTGGAAGGTTCGGGTTTGGTGCAACAGCGCCGATTACTGGGGCTGCATGGAGTCCACCACGCGCGCCATCAAGGTCGCACTGGATGAAGCCGGCATCGGTATTCCTTTCCCACAGATGGATGTCCACATGGACAAGCTCGAGGGGTAGGTTTTAGGCATGACCACATTGCAGGTCGTGCTCGCATGGTTGGCGATCACTTCGGTGATCGCCTTCCTCAATTACGGTTGGGACAAGGGCCGCGCCAAGAAGGATCGTGGCCGCGTGCCGGAGCGCAGACTCCTTACCTGGGGCACCCTCGGCGGCGCTCCGGGAGCCATCCTGGCGATGCTCGCCTTCCGGCATAAGATCCGTAAGCCGAGCTTCTGGATCGCCAATGGTGCAGCCGTCGGGCTGTGGGCCTGGGTGGTCTACTCGCTCAGTGCCGCCGGGTCCTGACGGTAAAACGTCTTCAAGAGGACATAGGATTCCTCTGCCTTCGCTCGCATCGCACGCGGGCGTTCGAAGAACATCTCCGTGGCCACCGCGAAGTATTCCGATGGTTGCGTTGCACCATAAGGGTCGAGGAAGACCTTGCGTCCGGCTTCGACATCGGCTTGGAAGTGATGGAAGGCGGTAAGTAATCGTTCGCGCCAGGCATCTTCCTCATGCGCATCGGTCAGCGGTGGGATGCCATCGGTCAGGCCATCAAGCATGTCGAGTTTATGCGCGAACTCATGGAAGACGGTGTTCTGCCCATCGTCCGGGTCGCGCCCGCCTTGGTAGGCATGATCCCAAGCGAGGATGATGGGGCCACCCGGCCAGGCTTCTCCTAGGTTCTGGTGTTCGCGGTTTTCGATCACACCATGTTCATCGCTGTGGGCAAAGCCATGCTTGAACACGGAGGGATAGACCAAGATGGATTTGACCCTGTGGTAGAAGACATGATCCAAGCGCAGGATCAAGAGGCAAGCTTGCGCTGCGATCACCACGCGGATTTTGTCGCGCATCTCCAGGCCATTGCAGCCTTCGAAATGCTTTTCCTCGAGGAACACCCGCACTAGGCCGTGCAGGCGCGCACGGTCTTCTTCCGGCAGCCGTGCCACGAAAGGCAAACGATCCATATGCTCCTCGTGTTGCGGCGACAAGCCTTCCGCCATCCAGCGGGCGCGGCGACGTCGGCGGAACCAAGAAAACATGCCGGAGTGTATCCTGTGCCCATGTTGATCCAAAGCAGCCGTGATCCGCAATGGTTGTCCAACAGCTGGTTGGTCGCCGATGCGCCTGGGGGCAAAGCCGTCTTGATCGACACCGGTGCGCCGATGGAGCCCTTATTGGCCTATCTGAAGGAGCAACGCCTGGAACTCACGGCGATCCTCAACACGCATCATCATCCGGATCATGTGCAGTACAACGAAGAACTGCAGGAACATTTTGATTGTCCGGTCTGTGCTCATGCGTCCGAGCAGGAGCTGGTGCCTGGCCTGACTCGCGCCCTTGAAGGGGATGAGGAGATCCGTTGCGGCTCACTGCATATCCGCGCCATGCACATTCCAGGCCATACTTCCGGGCAGCTGGCTTTTCTGGTCGATGAGCAAGCCGTCTTCACCGGCGACACCTTGTTCCGGGATTCCGTCGGCGGCACCCGCGGGCAGGACCATACGAGTTTTGAAGACCTGCATCATTCGGTGATGGAAAAGCTGATGGCGCTGCCGCCAGAGACCACTGTCTATCCCGGCCACATGGAGACCACCACCATCGCGCGGGAATGGCAGGACAACCCCTTCGTGCGTCTGTGGCGGGGGATGGATACGGTGCAAGAGAAGGATTGCACCGCCTTCGGGATGGAAGCGCGCTTGTTGTTGCGCGCGCGCGATTACGACGGCGGCAGTAAGTGTTGGGTGCGCTTTGCCGACGGCAAGTTGGACCTGGTGCCTGGGAGTCGGGTGATCGAAAGCGCCAGCCGCTAAGGCTCTAGCTTTCGCGTACCTTGCGCTCGAGGTGTTCCTCAAAACGATCCAAGAACACCTGCTCCGCGGGCGCCCATGCATGCCCACCGAAGCGCGTGCGATAGACCAGCCGCGCCACTCGTGGAAGATGGTCCATACCATCGCCGGACCAACGTACCACCTGGTGCGCGAACTCAGAGGAAGTCTGACTGCGTCGGCGGTGGAAGCCGAGGTGGGCCAGGAGTTCTTGGATGCGCACCCAGTAGGCCAGCGAGGTCGCGGCTTCTGCCGAGAGTTCCTCGAAGTGTTCGCGCGGACGATGGCCCTTCCTGAAGCTACCGATCAAGCGCACGAGATTGAACAAGAGGAAAGCTGCCGGGATGCTCATGCCACCAGTCATGACCAGGTAACTCAAGCGAATCCAGGCGAACTCCAGTGCATGTTCCGTTCCTTCCTTTTTGGCTTCGAGCTCCGGCTCCTCGGGTTTTATCGATGGTTTCGAAGGCTCTTTGCCACTCGCGACCTGCGGTGGCAAGGTCTCGTAATCCTGGCCGGCAAGAAGCGCATTCAAGGCCTCCCGGCGTCGCGACGTGGGAGTGGGCTCGATGGTGCGGAAGGAACCATCGGCCTGTTGCACTTCGACCCAAGCATGCGCATCGGAGAGACGGGCGTAATAGGAACCGCGTTCTTGGTTGAACTCCGTCACCATGAAACCAGTGGCGACGCGCGCCGGGATTCCGTTGGCACGGAGGTAAAGCATGGCGCCACTGGCGAAGTAAGTGCAATAACCGCTGCGGGTAGCCAAGAAATCGGAGAAGGCCTCGATGCCGTTGGCTTGTGAGGGATGCGGGTCGTAGTAAAACTTGCGTCGGAAGTGGGCGACGATGCGTTGGAGCTTGTCCTCCGGATCCGTAAGGTCCGCGCATAGGGCGCGCGCCTCATCAGCCCAGATATCGAAGCGTGGATCATCGTTCGGGATGGCCGAAAGGCTGGCATCGGTGACACCTGCAGGCATCAGCGGGATGTCATAGGAGACGTCGACTTGGAACCAGCTGTAGTTGAGAATGTCGTCGGTGACTTCGGTGAGCGCGGTGCCATCCGCGCCTAGTCGCACGCGTGGATGCTTCATGGCCACCAGTCGGCGGTTGTGCAGGAGCACGCGTTCGGACCGGGAGGCGTCGCCGCGATCCAAGGGCATGTTGCGCAGACGGATCTTGAACTCCGTGCGTGGTCCGCGGAGTGCGTCGGGCGCGAATACGGTCCAATCACGGCTGCCGACGCCACTATCGGCGTAGTAGATCGATTCTCCCTGCATGCTGCGACTGAGGCCGGTCGCAGACAAGGTGTCGAGCGTGGTGGCAACCAAGTACAGGGGATTGGCACTGCCGAAGGTTGCCATACTCTCTTCGCCGTTGATGACATCCGAGGAGCAACGAATCTCTGCCAGGACGACATTCTTGCTTTCGCCTGGTTGGCTCAAACTGCCCGCCCAGGTCACATCCTCCGGGTAGGTGAAGCGTGGTTCCGATGGCGGTTGTTCTTCTTCCTCCGGGATCTCCTCCGGTTCCGGTTCTACTTCTGGTTCTGACTCATCCACCTTGGTGACCGGCTTCGGATCACTCGGATCGCCAAGTCCGGCATAATCCGACCCATTTGGGGTGATGAGCAATGCGCCTTGTTGCAGGACGATGCCCAAGGGCAGCAACAGCAGACTCAAACCCAAGACCAACTTGGCGCGTTGCCAAAGTCCAGCCTCGGTCTCCGCTGGTTGCTGGTCGGAGAAGAACCGCGTGGGCAGAGTGCGGCGGGTGGAGCGCGCATGCAACCAAGTGATGACCACCGCTCCACCGAGCAGGATGAGCATCATCCAAGTGGCACCGAAGAGACGCGCGAGCCAACCGCGCTCCCAAACCGCATCGATGGCGAACAATACCTCCAACGCCGGCATCAGGATGGCCATCACCGCGGCTCCACCCGGCCGCGCGAAGCGCAACAGATAACCGTGCAGCGACAGAATGAAAATCAGGCTGATGCTGCCGGCGCTATACACCGGCAGGAACAAGCACATCAGCGTGCCAGGAAGTAGCAACAGGGCATAAGCCTGAAGACGGTCGCCTTCGTCGGATCCATGCAGGATGCGGAAACGCCGTCCGAGGTAGGGCAGGTAGACCAGGCCGAAGCTGCACAGCCATGCGATCACCGGCATGACGCCGAACTGGAGGTCTAGAGTGAGGGCCGCAGCTGCAGCGCCGGAGCTCGCCAGGGTGGTAAGACCGAAGTTGATCCACGGGTCCAAGGGCGACGGCGGGATCGTCGGATAGAGGCGGTTGCGGAAGCGCGACTTCATGCACTTCGTCCGGGAAGGCGGAGGCCGGTGGAGAACCTGCGGTCGGCGTGGAACCAGCGTCGGGTGCCCGGATGAGTGATATCGAGGCACTGCAGGCGGGCTTGACGCAGGTTGCCGCGGCCATGATTGATCTGGATGCAGAAGACGTCGCGATGCCCGCGTTTGCCGCTCAGGAGGCTAGGGGGTGCAGATCCACCCATGGGGTCTGAGCGCATCATTTCGATTTCCGCAAGACGACTGAGCACTTGATAAAGACCGGTGCGTCCGCGTCCGACATCGAGATAAAACGGCTTCTCCACATTCTGAGCTGCC
>JBMYYH010000096.1:0-11696 GCA_049609225.1 Planctomycetota bacterium
AGTTGGCCACGGCACCCGCTGTGCCGCCCAACACCTCTACCGTCGATGCCAGCGGTCACCCAGATGTGATGCTGATTTCCGTCGACACCCTGCGCGCCGACACCATTCTGGAAGACGGCGTCCCGACCCCGCACCTCGATGCCTTGCGCGCCCGCTCGATGCAGGCTCCGTATGGCCACGCCACTACGCCTTCGACCTTGCCGAGTCATGTGTCGATGATGCTTGGTGTCACGCCGCTGCAGCACGGCACCTACAGCAACCTCGGCGTCATGCCAGGTGCTAGTTCTGGCTTCCCGACCTTGGCGGAGAGGTTCCAAGAAGCGGGATATCGCACGGTCGGCACCGCGGCCAATGGTTTGCTCCATGCCTATACCGGCTTTGATCGCGGATTTGAGGTCCTGGTCAATGTCGCGCCGAACCCTGCACGCGCGGATTCGCCCAAGAAGGTCACCGCCTCCGGCCGACGCATGGTCTGGTATAGCGCTGTGTTGTCCGACATGAAATCGCTGGCTCTTTCCAAGTGGTTGGCCTCGCGTCGGTTGCCCGTAGAAGGGGGCAATGTGGTGGAAGACGATGGCATCTTCGCGCCCGATGTGCGTGATCTAGCCCTGCGCAACCTCGATCAACTCTACGCCGAGGAAAGGCCTTACTTCTACTTCCTGCACTTCATGGCGCCGCACACTCCTTATGGTGCGACCAAGGAGTTCCGCGGCAAATTGACGGCCGATGTGGAACTGCCAGAGCGTTACCAGGAGTTCGAGCAAGGCACCACGCAGTTTGCCGACCTCGTCAATGCCGACCTCCGGAAGGGGCATCCGGATGGGCCTATCGGCTTGGCTTATCTGCATGATCTCTATCGTGAAGAAGTCATGATGGTCGACTCCATGCTTGGCGAAATCTTCGCGAGGGTCGAAGCCTCTGGTCGTGACACGGTGATTCTCTTCACCTCCGATCATGGGGAACACTTCGGCGAAAACAGCTCCATCATGCATGGCAACACGGTCTATGCACCGGTCATGCGCGTGCCATTCTTCCTCGCCGGACCAGGCATTGAGCCGGGAACTTTTCAGCGCACACCTGATCTCATCGACATCCCGCTCACCTTGCTGCGTGCTGCTGGTTACCCGGTGCGAGATTTTGGCGATGGCGTCGATCTGCTCGATCCGAACCTGACCGACAGCATGTCGGTAGGCGTGCACGACGACAAGATGGTGCTCTACGGCGGTAGTTCCGATGGCGCCGCGGCCGACATGAAGATGTTGGTCAGTTGGAAATCCGCGGACGGCAGCGCCTCTTCCTTTGAGCCCTTCGCTTTGTTCCGCGAGGAGGCCAGCTCCGACGAAGCCACGAACTTGATCGGCCAGCTCGAGAATCTCGCCGACGTCAAGGCGACCTTTTTCGCAGCGGCGCAGGCCTACATCGAAGGTGCTGCCGACCGCCACTTGCGCTCGGTGAATCCCGAGGAACTCGCCAACCTCAGCGAACTCGGCTACGTGTTTGATGAAGACGGCAACGTGGTCGAAGCCGGCGCCGGTGCTGGCGACGGCCACTAGACCGGGCAGCCTTCCGCAACCCAGCTTGTTCTGCCCTAAGCCCTAGGCCTATTCGTTACGGGGAATGGTCAGCACCGGCACGTGACTGTGCCGCAGCACCACTTCTGCGGTGTTCCCCAGCACAAAACGCCGGAATCCCGTCCGCCCGTGAGTGCTGATTACGATCAAATCGCAGTCATGCTCCGTGGCATACGCAGCGATAGTCGTGCCCATATTGGTGCCGAGCACCGCATGGCAATTCACCTCAATATCCGCCGGTAGCTCATTCCGACGCTTGGCCAAAGCTACCGTCGCGTGGACCACCAGGGCCGGTGCTTCAGGATCATCCAACGGCGGAGCCAGCGGCGCACCGTGTGGTGTCGCCGCCAGATTCTCGACCACATGGAGCAGCGTGATCTTGGCTCCCTTCTCTCGCGCAATGTCGGCAGCGTAGGTAAAACTGCGCTGAGACTCTTCGGAAAGGTCGGTCGTCAACAGGATGTGGCTGATCTTCATGACTACTCCAGGATACTGCTCAACTATGCGGCGGTGGGGTGGTTCCGGTCGTATCTCTTGACACCCCAATCGTAGATCATGAGCAAGACTCCCGAGCCGACGCCAATCCAGGCGAAGGTGGCCCACATGGAGTAAGGCTCATACTTGTCCCAAAGCAGCTGCTGGAACTCCTCTTCTTCCATCCCTGCTTCGGCCGACGCCATTTCCATCACGCGGCTGCGCTGGAAGAAGCCACCCAGGTACTTGTCGCTCTCCGCCTCCGAATCTTTGGAGTTGGCTTCAAGCAAAAGGCGACCGCGGAAGATCTCAAGCCCAGGCGCGACGACGTGCGTTTGCGCCAGAAGCTCGGTTTGGAAGGCTTCCGGTGTCGTTGGAAGAGTCTCTGCAGTCATCAACCAACGTGCGGCTGCGGCGAGGTCGGCCTGATCCTGATCCAGCAACAGACCAGCGAGTGGATCAAGCTCCTCAAGCTCGGAATCCTTCAGGTCGCGGGTCGGTGCGACCACCGTCCACAGTGGCTCGAGTCGATCCTGCAGGGCAGGGAGGTTCACCTCCGCTGGGACACCCGGTAGGAGCAGAAGCAGGTTGGCGTCGAAGACCGAGATTCCGAGGTTCTCGGCCAGCAGGGTCGGGTAGGCCCGAGAGCTTGGAGCATCGGCCAAAGCCTCGGTCATGTCCGGGTCCGTTTGAAGCATGCCCAAAGCACGTTGGCGGGCAGCTTCCGGCGCATCGACGGCGTCTGGGGAGGAATAGAGGCCGGTAAGGACTTCCAGCTCTTTCAGCTTATCCAGCCCTTGGATGGCGTCGACAATCTCCTCTTCGGAGAGCATCTGCGCAATCGCCGGGCGGTCCTTGGCCGAGCGGATTTCCTGCAGGGCGAGGTTGACCTTGTCGCCGCCATTCTCGTACAGACTTCCTGCAACGAGACTTCCGACGAACCAGCCAAGGCCGGTGGTCGCATTGGCGAAGCCCAGGAACAGCCCTTCCTTACCCTTCGGGGCAATCTCGCTCATGTAACGAAGCTTGGTCGGGCTCGCGACCATTTCACCGATGGAGAACAGGCCAATGGCGAGCAGGCACCACCAACCGTTCATGGACATGCCGAGCATGTAGATCGTGATGGCTGACAGGAAGATACCCACCACCATGACCGGAAGACTCTTGAACTTGCCGGTGATGAAACCGAACAGGAACGCGAACAGCATGATCATGAACGCGTCGAGGTTGATCATCATTTCCTGCGGGAAATTGCCGTTCTCTTGGACCGGCACCCAGGCATCCGGAAGGATGGACTGGAGAGATGCAACGATGGCGCGGGAATCCACCCAGTCATTGATGAAGTTCGGGAGGATGTCGAACAGCTGATAGAACATCAGCCAGAATCCTGCGAAGGACAGGGTGAAGAACAGGACCCGTGGCTTGAAGAACTCGACAATCGTGTCTCCAATCACGTGCATCGCATCCTTGCCGTGATAGCCTTCGCCTTCCTTGCGCTTTGGTTCAGCGAAGAAGAAGAGCGGCAGGAAGTTGAGGGCGATTGCCACTGCGCAGATCGAGAAGACCCATTTCCACTCCATCTGACGGAGGAAGGCCGCAGCGAGTGGTCCAATGAAACCACCGATGTTGACCATCTGGTAGAAAATGCCCCATCCGAAGGAGCCACTTCCTTTGGGCATGGAGTTGGCGATCAGGCCCTGCACTCCCGGCTTGAAGATGGCGGTACCGGCTGCGAGCAAGATGGCACCGGCAAAGAACACCGGATAGGTGAACTCACCGCCAGCAGCGCCCTGCGATTCAGCGATACTGCCTCCATTGAGCATGGCCGCAATCTCAATGGCCCAGCCCATGACGACATAGCCCATGATCTTGACCACCGTGCTGATGGCGATATTCAGCTTGTAGCCATAGCGGTCGGCGAATCCGCCGGTGAAGATCGGCACGAAGCTCTGCACCAGAGCCCAGACTCCGAAGATCACGCCTTTCTGTTCATGGCTCAGCTGAGGTCCGCCACTCTCGTAGGCCAGGACCATATAGATAGGGAGTACGGTGCGAAGTCCGTAATAGGAGAAGCGTTCGACGACTTCGATCCAGTTCGCCCACCAGAAGGTGATGGGGAACTCCCGGAGCTGGGCCATGAGGCCTTTGGAGGATTGGTGCTCAGACATGGAAGGAACACCTTAGCAGCGCCTCCGCATCCGTCAGCCCGTCCGCGGCATGCCTCGCGCGGATAATCTATGCGTATGGATTCCGCCGCAGCCACCCTCGACCTCGACGCCGTCCAGGCCCACGTCGAGAAGACTTGGGATGAGGAGATCATCCCCCAGTTGATCGACTACATCGCTATTCCCAACAAGTCGCCCCTGTTCGATAAGAATTGGCAGGAGCATGGCTACATGGAGCAGGCCGTCACCCTGATCGCGGATTGGTGCAAGGCGCGGCCGATTGCAGGCCTCAGCCTTGAGGTGATCCGGCTCGAAGGCCGCACGCCGCTGATTTTCATGGAGATTCCGGCCTTCGGTGCCGATGCCGATGCCAACGCCGAGGACACCGTCATGCTTTATGGCCACCTCGATAAGCAGCCGGAGATGACGGGTTGGCGCGAGGATCTGGCGCCGTGGAAGCCGGTGCTCGAGGGCGACAAGCTCTACGGCCGCGGTGGTGCGGATGATGGTTACTCTGCCTTCGCTTCCCTCACTGCCATCGAGGCCGTGCAGAAGTTCGGCGGCAGCCACAAGCGTTGCGTAGTGATCATCGAAGCCTGCGAGGAAAGTGGATCGGTCGACTTGCCTTATTACATCGATCATCTCGCCAACCGCATCGGTCAGGTGAGCTTGGTGGTGTGTTTGGATTCCGGTGCCGGCGACTACGAGCGCCTTTGGAGCACTACTTCTCTGCGAGGCATGATTGCGGGCGATCTGCGCGTGGACATCCTGGAAGAAGGCGTGCACTCGGGCGACGCAAGCGGCATCGTGCCTTCGAGTTTCCGCATCATCCGTCAACTGCTCGACCGCATCGAGGATCCGAAGACCGGCAAGATGTTGGTGGATTCGATGCACATGGAGATTCCGCAGCAGCGCAAGGATCAAGCCAAGAAGTGCGCGGAGATCCTCGGCGATGTGATCCATTCCTCCTACACCTTCGTCGGCGATTCCGCTCCCATGCACGACGACCTCGCCGAGTTGGTCTTGAACCGCACTTGGCGTCCGACGGTTTCCTACACCGGTGCCGGTGGCTTCCCGGACCTTGCCGATGCAGGCAATGTATTGCGTCCGTGGACTGGCATGAAGCTGTCCTTCCGTCTGCCGCCGACCGCGGAATGCAAAGTCTGCGAAGCCGACATCCGCGCCTTGCTTGAAAGCGATCCTCCTTACGGCGCCAAGGTCAGCTTCCATGCCGAGAAAGGCGCAAATGGCTGGAACGCACCCGAATTGGCCAAATGGCTAGAGGATGCGGTCGACATGGCGAGCCAGCGTTTCTTCGGTCAGGCCGCCGGTTACATGGGCGAAGGCGGCTCGATTCCCTTCATGGGCATGCTGGGAGATAAGTTCCCCGCCGCGCAGTTCCTGATCACTGGAGTGCTCGGCCCTGAGTCGAATGCGCACGGACCCAACGAGTTCCTGCACATTCCCATGGGCAAGGGCCTGACTTCCTGCGTAGCCTCCGTGCTGGATAGCCACTCGAACCTTTAGGTCGGGCATCCCGATGGAATTGGACCGTGCGCAAGTGATGCAGGAAACGGAAGCGTCGAAGGAACCGGAAGGAAGTATGCAGGATTTCCTTGCAGCCTTCCGTAAGCATCCCAATTTCGCCTGGTCCAAGATCAATCACGGTTTCTGGGAAGCACTTGGCAAGGTCGAAACGCGTTACGGCAGCACCCTCGACCCCAAGGACTACGCCGACGCGGACGTCCTCGTACGACGCAAGGACTTCCATGTCGGCGGCTTCGTCGGCGAGTTCCTGGAACTGTTGCGCGGCTGCTTCGAGCGCAAGGATGATGCCCTGCACTTGTGCTTTAGCCTGAGCGCATGGCCCGGTGATAAGGAGATCATCGGCACTCCCTGGGAGCCGGAGGAAGCGCAACTTGCGCTTTCCCGTTACGAAGGTTTGCAGTCGGCATCCTTTGGCGGCATGTTGCTCAAGGAAGCCATCCACAGTGGTGCGATGGGCGACCTGTTCGAGGAGTTGAGGAAGCACCAGGTACTCCTGGTCGGCCCCGAGATCCTTTCTGGTTTGTTGGATTTCATGGGCATCGAAGATGGACTGCACATCCCGATTCACCCGCGGGAAGCACGCAGTTATCGCCAAGAAACCGAAGATGCCTTGGTTGCAGCGATTGAGCAACGCGGCGGACGCGCAGTGGTCCTGCTCCAAGCCGGCACCTTGGCTCCATACTGGATCCTGCGCCTGCGCGATCGCTTCCCCGAAGTGCGTTGGATCGACGGCGGCCTGGCCTTCAGTATTTCCCATCCTCTGGATCTGATGCAGCGTCCGTGGGGCAAGATTTATCGGCGAGAGATCGCACAGTTCCACAACAGGGTGTTGCTGGAGCACGAGACCCAAGGATGCGCTTTGGGACTCGAGCCGTTGGAGGAAGAATCCCGCTACGGCGGTGTGCACGTCTTCCTGCAACGACGTCTGCAGTCCAAAGAGGTAGCGGATTACCCTGCCGCGCCGATGCGCTTCATCGAATCCAAGTCGGTGGAGGAAGCCCGCGTTTCGGAGTTGCTTCGCGCTTGCCGGCAAGAAGGGCAGTGGGCAAATGGGGGCCCCTTGTTCGACACCCTCGCCGAAGCCTATGCAAGTTATGTCAGCTTGCCCGAAGATCAGGTATTTCTTCCGTGCGCCAATGGTGGACTCGCTTTGGAAGGCATGGCACGGCTGCTCGATGCCAAGAGATTCGGCAAGAAAGGCGATAAACAACGTTGGGTTGTAGGCGACTTCACCTTCAAGAACCAAGCCCGCGGTTATTTCGCCGACAGTCATGTCGTGGATTGCGATGCCCAAGGCATGCTCTCCTTGGAGGAATTGGTAGCTCTTGATCCAGAGACCTACGATGGTTTCGTAGTCACCAATCTCTATGGTGTATGGAATGACTTCTCGGCCTATGCCGATTTCGCGAAGAAGCAAGGCAAGGCCATGTTGATTGATAATGCTGCTGGCATGGCTAGGAAGCTTCCAAGCTGGCCCTATCAAGCATTTAGTCTGCATCACACGAAGCCTTACGGCATGGGCGAGGGCGGCTTGGCCATTGTCCCGAAGGAAGAACGTGAGCAGCTTGCCGCACTCTTCGGCTATGGCGAACTCGGGGATGCCCATGCTTCCCACTGGGTGAACAACGGCAAGCTCTCGGAAATGGCTTGCGCCTACCATTTGGCTCGCCTGGAAACGGCTTTCGAATGGGCTCCACGATATTCCATGCAGGCATTGCGCGTGCATCATCTCGCGTGCCGCGCTGGTCTGACGCCACTGTTTGAGAGTCATCCGGTACACGCTGCCATGAGCTTGCCATTCCTGGTTCCAGGAAGCTTGAGTGTTCCAGGACTCAAGAATCCGACCCTCACTTTCGGCAAGTATTACCAGCCGTTAACCGGGAAGCCGCAGGCGAAAAGGCTCTACAAGCGCATCGTGAACATCCCAGCACACCCTGATGTAGCGCAGGTCCCGGAAGACGTCTTCTTGCGTGAGCTGGAGGGTTTAGTCACTCGTTCCCTCGCGGAGGGTGATTCATGACATCGAGAGATCGGGATTGGCGCGCATATTGGAGTGAGGTCCAACCCCTAGAGAGCGCCCATCTGGAGGACGCCCTGAAGCAAGTCGGCAAAACCACCATGGGTGCCCCAGTCAGCATGGATCAGATTGAGCTGATCCTCGCCTCTATCGTTGAGGCGCTGGACCTGCAGCACGAAGACCATGTAGTGGACCTCGGCTGCGGCAATGGTTTGGTGAGTGAACGCATCGCGGCCATAACAGGTAGTGTATTGGGAATCGATGTCTCACCGCGTTTGGTGGAAGATGCACGACGATTCCGCGCAACGAAAAACCTCGGCTTTGCGGTTGGAGATTTTACCGATCCTGCCTTGTTGGCAGACTGGCCGGGCGCCCGTGAGGTCGGCACAAATTGGAAATGGTATGCATACGAGGTCATTCAACATCTTGCGCCTGAGGAGATGCATGCATTCCTGAAGACGGTGGCTGCAAAGGTGCAGCATGCGGAGGGTGGACCAACTGGATCCCTGCAACTCTTCCTCGGCTCCATCCCTGACTTGGCGCGCATCCATAGTTTTTACGATACACCTGAACGCTGGGATCTGTTCGAACGTAACCGCGCCGCTGGGGTTGAGCAGATCGGCACCTGGTGGCAGCAGAAGGACCTGCAGGCCATGACAGAGGAATTAGGATTTCAATGTCGAATCATGGAGCAAGATTCGGCGCTCTATACCAGCCACTACCGGTTTCATGCGCTATTGACCATTCCGGGGCGGACCAGGCACCATCATGCTTGAGCGCCCAATCTTCCTTCTCGGAATGCCGCGATCCGGTACCACTTGGTTGTCCCAAGTTTTCGAAGCACACCCAGCAACCCTGGTACGCTTGTCGCCGAATTTTTCTTATGCGCTCAAGGGCCAGCTGACTCCCACATCGACTCCATCGACTTGGCGTGAAGTACTTGGAGCAGCTGCTTCAAGCGATGACGCTTTCCTGACGCAGGACTGGCGGCGTCAGAGGGGCGATCTTCCGAGGCACCAAGGGAAAAAGGATGCCCAGCACCTGGTCATCAAGGACACACGTTACTTTGAGGTTTACCGCGGTGGCATGAAGAGCCTTCCGGATGCGCGCTGCCTCTTCGTAGTGCGGAACCCCTGTGCGGCACTGAATTCTTGGATGCAGTCGGCCGAATTCCCGTCGGAAGCATTGTTCCTAGACGAATGGCTCGATGGGCAATGCCGCAAGACCTCTGGAGAAGGGGAATATTGGGGATTCGAGGATTGGTGTCTTCAGGCACGTCTGTTTCTGGATTTGCAAAAGCAGAATCCGAAGCGGTTTCGCGTTTTTCCTTTCGAGGAAATGGTGCGCGATCCGGCGGCGAATCTGAAAAAGCTCTTCGCCTTTGTCGGGATGGAGTTAACCGAGGAGGTGCTTTCCTTTGTGAAGCAATCCCATGCATCGCATGAAGGCGATGGCTATTCGGTCTTCAAGGATCCCCGGCATGTGTTGGATCGGTGGCGCGAGACCTTTCCTGCGGCGATTGCGGAAGACATCACCAAAAGGCTCGCCGGCACCGATCTCGAGACTTATTTGAGGGTAGGTGATTGAAGATGCGGCTGGCCGTCAATCACGCATACTTCTTCCCGTACCTCGGCTACTTCCAGGCTATG
The DNA here is from genome assembly GCA_049609225.1 of Planctomycetota bacterium. Lineage (GTDB taxonomy): Bacteria > Planctomycetota > UBA1135 > UBA1135 > UBA1135. The sequence goes on from JBMYYH010000096.1 coordinate 9,425, forward strand.
GCGGCAGTGGACCGTTTCCTGCTGTATGAGCATTTCGACTACATCAAGGATGGCTGGATGCACCGAAACCGCTTGCAAGGGAGAAACCATACTCCCTTCCAGATAACCGCTCATGTGTCCGGCCGTAGTTCGCATCGCCGCATCTCGGAGATCATCTTGGTGGAGACCAGGGGTTGGCGTAAAAAATTGAAGAAATCGCTGGTACAGAATTACCGCGGCGCTCCTTGGTTCGAAGAGACAAATTCGCTTCTGGAGGGACTGATCGCCGTTTCTGCGGAAACCTTGCACGAATTCAATGCCCTAACCATTCAAGGAATCTGCGATCACTTGGGCATCAAAACGGAGATCCGTGCACAGAACGATGCTTACCTGGCGATGGAAGAAGCCTTGGAAGCCGAGGCTGCCTCAGGCTCCGTTCCTGAAGGATCTCTCCCCCTGAAGGTGCAGAGGCTGTTGAGGATTTGCGAAAGGGAAGAGGCCAGTATGTACATCAATGCGATCGGGGGTACGGGACTTTATGATGCATCCACCTTCGCCGAGGTCGGTGTGGATCTGCGTTTCGTCCAGACCCACGACTTGAGTTACCCTCAGTTCACCGAACCGTTCACGTCACATCTTTCGATCGTGGACACGCTGATGTTCTGCGGTCGGGAGGGCACGCGCGAACTCCTGCAGCAGTACTCCCTCGTTCGGGGGCAAGAAGCCTAGATTCATGCAAGAAGAGAAACGTTACGCATTCATCTGCGGGGTATCACGCAGCGGCACGACTGCCATGGCCGACTTGTTGCGCGCGGATCCGCGGATCGCGATGGGGCGAGAGCGTTATGCCTTCGTCTTGTCGAGTGGACAGCCGTATGAGCCGAGCTTGTTCGAGAAGGATCGTTTCTGCCTGGACCATCGGCCGGAGGATTCGCATCACCGTCGAGCACAGCCCTATTACGCGGAGCTGCACGAGCGCTTTGATGCCTGCACGGTGGTCGGCGATAAGTTGCCGAACCTTTTCGAGGGTTATGAGCGGGTGCTCGACCATTTTCCCGGCTGCAAGGTGATCTACATGTTGCGCAACGTCTTTCATGTTGCGCAATCCTTCCAGGGGCGTCACGACAAGGCGATGGAGCAGAACCGCGATCCGGAGCGGCCGAACTCGCCATGGCCGGAATGGCGCGATTGGAAGCGTGGGGTGGAGGAATGGAACCGTTCGTTGGAAGAAACCGTCCAGCGTGCCGAGCAGCACCATTTCCATATCTTCCCGTATGAACGCATGTTCGCGGAGGATGCACTGCTCGACGAACTTTGCACCTACTTGGGTGTTCCGGTTCATGCCGCCGTGCGCGAAGCCTGGAACCAGGCGAAGGTCGTGCGCGAAGAACTCGAAACGCAGCGCCACATGCATTTCACTTCCGAGCAGATGGAGTGGATCATGCGTCACGCGCGGTTCGACCTTTATCAGCAGTTGGCCGCCCTCTAAAGCCAAACCCACAACGCAGAAGGCCCGCTCCGACATCAACCGGAGCGGGCCTTGGCGTTTCGCCTCTGCGTGATTACATCTGCGAGTACTTGGCGACGTCGACCAGACCCTTGGCGCGCTTGGCGATTGGGGTCCCGGCGTTGTCGGCGGCGATGGCGTCCAGCTTCTTGATGAGCTTGTCGCTGCCGCCATCCTCGTAAAGGGCAGTTTCAATCTTGGCGAGGTCCTTGGCAGCCGCGAAGGCAGCCTTGTGCTCTTCGCTTCCGAGTGCGGCCTTGAAATCCGCGACACTGGTGGACATTTCCGCATCACCCTTCACGCCCTTGGCGAGTCCGTCGGCCATCGTCTTGGCGCGCAGTGGGTAACCGTTGTGCAACAACCACTCGGCGCGATGCATGTTGGCATCGAAGCGCTTGTCGATCTCCGCTAAGGCAGCTTCCGCTGCAGCAACGATCTGATCGGTGTCTTTCGAACCAGGCTTGGCGAGCACCTTGCCGGCGTCGACCTTGGCCTTGGCGAAGTTGCCCTTGTTGATGTTGGCGTAGACCTTGGCGACCTTGCTCGGCACACCGGCCGGCGGATCGTTCTTGGCCTTCACCATGCGCTCGAGCTCGTCTTCGATCGCGCCATGCATGGAGTTGGAACTTCCCTTCAGGACCACCTTGCCTTCGCCATCGAGAAGTGCGAAAGCGGGGAGGCCATTGCCCCCAGTGCTGAAGATGTAGTCGTTGGTCCAGATGGCTTGGTTGCCGAGCCAGCCGCTCTTGGCAGCCATGCCCACCGACTTCTCGTAGCCGCTGTTCT
>JBMYYH010000097.1:0-11690 GCA_049609225.1 Planctomycetota bacterium
GTGGTTCCGGACTACTTGGTGCCGGCGTCAGCGACACGCTTCATGTCGATGACCATGGTCTTCACGCCATCGGTGTAGAAGGTGGCGGTGTAGGCATCCTTGGTACGCACGGTTTCGTTGCGATGCGGGGCCATCTTGCCTTCACTGTTCGGAGCCTTCCACTTCATGGTGAGGGTGTTGGTTTCCTTGTCCATCTTGCCTTTCATGACGCTGAGGTAGGAACCCATGTTGTCGATCCAGGTACCCGTGTGCATTTCAGACATCGGGTCGTAGCCAAAGCTGCCCGTGCCCTTGTATTCCATGGGACCCATTTGGGAGGTGAACTCCGCCTGAACCCAGAACGGGCCGAAGGCCGTCACCACCTCGCTGGCAGGCATAGGCACTTCGGGGACGCCCGGCATGAACATGGTGATGGTGCCTTCCCAGTTGCCGACGGTCTGGTGCAGAGCCTTGTGCTCGGCGGTCGGCTTCGGCATTTCTGGCTCTTGCCAGGTGGTGTTGGCTGCAAACACTGCAGATCCAGCGGCCAGGAGGACGAGAGTAGCGATGAGGGGTTTCTTCATGATGATGTGAGTTTAACGAGATTCCTCGATTTGGGGTTTATTGCGGGATGGGGCGCTTTTTTGCGCCTTTGGTGCCACTGCGACGTCGCGCAGGAGCTGGAGACGGTCCACTTCGACCGTGATCGAGCCGTATTCATCGCGGGCGATGCCCTCCAGCACATAGGGCCCCCGCGTGAGGGTCCAGGGTGCGAGGCGACGGTAAGCCTGTGGAAACAGCACCGTTTCGTAGAGCGCGGTGGTGTCTTCGAAGGACAGGAAAGACATCGATTCGCCATGCTTGGTGCGCACCGGCTTCTGCGTGACTTGCCAGCCGACCAGACGCACACGCCGCCCGGCATGTGCAGGCAGATCGCGGGCGGGCAACACCTTTGCCGCGCGGATGGCTTCGCGATGCAGGCTCAAGGGATGACGCGAGACCAGATAGCCCAAAGTCTCCTCCTCCATCTCGAGTAGACGCCGCGGTCCGAACTCCGGGGAGGCCGGTGGCTCCGGAACCCCTGGCTCCTCGAACAAACGCGGTTCACGTACCGCCGACGCACCGCCGCGATGACGATAAAGCGCTGCCCAACGCATACGTTCGGGCCGGGTGTAACCATCGGGCATGCCATCCAAAGCACCGGAGCGCACCAACTGCTCCAACTCCTCTCGGTGCGGAACCACGCGCGCGGTGAAATCATCCATGCCGATGAAAGGGCCACCGCATTCCCGTTGCTCGAGGATACGCGTGACCAATCGACTCCGCAGGCCTTGGATTTCATGCATGCCGGTGCGCAGACGTCGGGCGCGGCCGGTGAATTGTGCGGCACCACGATTGACGCAAGGGCGCTCCACCGTGAGGCCCATGCGCAAGGCTTCCGCGACATAAGCAAAGGTCGCGTAGAAGCCACCGTGGTTGCGCAACACCGCGGCCATGAACTCGGCGGGATGATGCGCACGCAGATAAGCCGAGCGATAACTAACTTCGGCATAACTGGCTGAATGTGCCTTGCAGAAGGAATAGCCGGCAAAGGACTCCACCTGACGCCACAACTCCATCGATGCCTCTTCACTCAAGCCGGAAGCCCGCACTCCATCGAGAAAATCCCGACGCCATGCCGGCAGACGCTTATGCGCCCCCTTCTTGGTCATGGCCTTACGCAGACCATCAGCATCGGCGGCTGACATGCCTGCCAGACGTTGGGCGATACGCAGCACATCCTCCTGGTAAGCCATCACGCCATAAGTCTCGGAGAACAACTCGCGCAGCAATGGATGCAGATACCAATCCGCTTGATGCTTGCCGGTGGTGCGGAAGGCATGATGGCGCTCGATGTAGGCGCCCATCATGCCGGAGGAGGAAATGCCCGGTCGGATGATCGACGATGCCGCCACCAGAGTCGGGAACTCGCGGCAACGCAACTTCCGTAACAGGCTGCGCATGCTCGGTGATTCGATATAGAAACACCCCATGGTGTCGCCCTCGGCAATCATCTCCTGGGTGCGCAAATCGGTCTTCGGGTTAAGGCGACCGAAACGAATCTTCAAGCCTTCGTTGCGCCGCACCATTTTCTGCGCATCGCGCACCACCGCGAGACCACGATTCCCAAGCAGATCGATCTTCAACAAGCCGGCTTCTTCGACCGGCCCCATATCCCATTGGGTAATCACCAAGTGACCATCCTCGGTTTCCTTGCGCGCATGTTGCAGCGGCAAGTGATCGGTGAGAGCCGTGGGCGCCAACACCATGCCGCCGGCGTGCACACCGAGGTGTCGTGGAAAACCATCCAATGCTGCCGCCTGCGTGAGGATGGTGCGCCAAGGTTCGGCATCCAAGGGCAGCTGCGCGGCTTTCGGATGACTGCGGATCCGTTCCAGATCGAAGCCACCCCGCGACCACGGCAAGGCACGCGTGACCGGCGTAATCTCAGCCGGCGGCAGCCCCATCGCCTTCGCCAGTTCACGCACCGCACCACGCGCACCAAAGGTGACATGCGTACCGAGCATGGCGACGCGATCCCGCCCGTGCTTGCGATACATCCGATCGAGCACCCGATCGCGTTCATCCCAGGCAAAGTCGAGATCGACATCGGGAAAATCCGGCCGCCCGCGGTTCAAGAAACGATCGAACCACAGGTCATGCTGCAGCGGATCCACATGCGTGAAGCCAAGCAGATAACTCACCAGGCTGTTTGCCGCCGAGCCGCGCCCACAGTTTTGAATGCCCTGCTGCCCCGCCCAATCGACGATATCCGCCACAATCAGGAAGTAGTCGGCCAGATCCTGTTCGCGAATCAGATCCAACTCTCGTTGTAGCTGCGCGCGATAAGCCTCGGTCCAGATCAAGCCCCGACGTGCCACTCCTGCGCGGCAAGCCTCCTGCAATTGCGCCAAGGCCGCCCCTCGATGCGCGACGGGATCCCTTTCCGCATCCCCCGCCTGCTCGCCTTTCAACTGCATCCGCGGCATCCGCTTCACTCCCAGTGGAATGCGATAACTGCCCCGCACCGCCAACTCCGACGCCTCCTGCAAGGCCCGCGGGTGATAACGATAGTCCAAACCCATCTCCGTGGCATCGCGCAACCATGCCGGCGGTGTGGTCCCGCGTGTGCCTCGTTGCGACGGATCCGCACACGCCAGATCCTCTGCCTGCAGACGTGACAAGTTGGTGTTGCGCCCCACCGCCACCAACAGACGATGGCGTGGGAAATCCTCCGGCGACGCAAAGGCCACCTGCGGACAGGCCACCGCCGGCAACTGCAACTGTTCGGCCAAATCCGCTCCATGTTGCGCCGCCGCGCCACTGCCTAAGCCCACATACAAATCCGCCTTGCCACCCGGCCCCTGCATCAGAGCCTGCAACAAGCGCACATCTTCCGACAACACCGCCGCATGTCCGACGCCCACCCGCTCGCGCTCTTCCGACAACCAAGCCGCCAAGCGCCGCGGCACTGCCACACCACGCGCCTCCACCGTGACGGTGGGCGCGCCCTTAGCCGGGAACAGTGCCATCTGTACCTGCGTGGCCAGACGACACAGCATGGCCCAACCCTCTGCATCAAAAGCCACGACCTGTGCCTGCACACCTTCCACCTGCAGACGCAAACCGAACAACGGCTGCACCCCCGCTGCTTCACAGGCGCGCTGAAACGGCACCGCACCCCATAGGCCGTTCTTGTCGGCCATGCCTAAGTGCGTGATGCCACGTGCGACCGCCGCCTCAGCCAGTTCCCCAACTCGCGACGCACCCCAGTGGAAGGACCAAGGAGTTGCTACCCCGAGTTGGGCAACCACAAGCGGTCTCCGGCGCGCATCGTATGTTCGCCATACTTCGCGCGCATCCGGTCGAGTACAGCCAGCCGCCCATGCTGCTCCACTCGCTCTTCTTCAAACAAGCCCCCTTGCCAAAAACCGCGTTCCAAGCCACTGAAACGCACACCCAAAAGGCGCACCAAAGTACGCCGCTGCCCCAACGCCCGTGTGAGCAGCTTCTGCGCCAATTCCCACCACTCCAAATCATGATCACTCGGCCGTGGCAGAGTGGCATCCCGTGTTTCGGTGGTGAAATCGGCATGACGCACTTTCACGCTGATGGTGCGCGCCAACCAACCCTTCTCGCGCAACTCTGCGCACGACTTCTCCAGCATGCGCTGCAGACGCCCACGCAGCACTACCGGATCATCCGTGTCTTCCGCGAAGGTGCGCTCATGCCCAATCGACTTGCGCGCCGGGCGCTCCCATGGTGGACACACCGGCGTGTGATCTTCGCCTTTGGCGCGACGCTTCATCGACGGTCCATAACGCCCGAAGACTTCCTCCAGGAACCAACGATCGGTATCGGCAAGCACACCTAATTGCTCGATATGGAAATCGCGCAGACGCTTCTGCGTGACCGGCCCGATACCCGGCATCACCTTGACGGGGAGTGGTGCGAAGAAACGCGGTTCCTGCCCAGGGCGCACATCGAACAATCCATGCGGCTTGGCGAAACCGGAAGCGACCTTACTGACCAAGCGGTTCTGCGAAACACCAACCGTGAGATCCAGCCGCAAACGCTCTTTCACTTCCTTCCGCATGCTGTCGGCAGCATCCAAGGCGCGCCCAAACAAGTGCTCGGTGCCGCGCAGATCAAGATAGGCCTCGTCGACCGAGACCTTCTCGATCAAAGGGGTGTAGCTGCCGAGCAGATCGAAGACTGCCTTTGAGGCACGACTGTAAGCCCCGTGGGTCCCCTGCACCCGCACGAGATCCGGACATAAGCGCAGAGCCTGAGACATCGGCATGGCTGAATGCACGCCGTATTGCCGCGCCTCATACGACGCCGCCGCCACCACGCCACGGGTTTCGGGCGGGCCGCCGACGACTACGGGGCGGTTGTTGAGCCGTGGATCCAACACGCGCTCGACCGACACGAAGAAGGCATCCAAGTCCACATGCAGGACGGAACGCGGAGCTTCCATGTTGTTTAAGCCTCGGTGTCTGCCTCGCCTTCCGCACCCGGGGCGAACTGACGCAAACGCCCTACGACCACACCGCGCACCTTGGCCGCCTGACCTTCCACCGGCGCTGGGAAACCACCGACTCCTTGAAAACTCATATCCGGAGCGACTCGTGCCAGAGCCAAAGTTCGGGCAACGCCGGTCCACCACACGACCAAATCGCCAGCTTCGACATCGACCCCTTCCGTGACTGCGAACACATCGCCTTCCTGCAGCTTCTCTGCATCCTCCGTAGCGGTACCACGCAGGGCGAGGAAAAAGGTGTTCTTGTTGCCGGCGAACTGACTCGCCTGGCCTCCCATTTCAATCTCTTCCAACATCACTGCAGCCATCTTTTCTCTCCTCCTTCAATTTTGCGACTCAAACAGGTCATGGGCGAAGTACTTTCGTGCTGGGGCAAGTGGTTTTGCTCTCCAACCAGGAAGCGGGTTCGGCCCCTAGCCGAGGATAGGGGTGGGTTCCGATGACGCCGGTGGTGGGCAAAAACGCTGCCCCAGTGCGGAATGACTTTGCCCATGACCTGTTAACCCCAGCACCTTAGGACGCCCACGACACGGCCAGCAAGTGCAAAGGCATCATCCTTACGCACCACACGATCCTTCAAGGCCTGGTTCTCCGGACGCAACACGATGCGCCCCCGTTCCGGAAGATAACGCTTCACCGTTGCTTCCATTTCTTCGCCATCGCCCAACAGGGCGACCACGATCTCGCCTTTCGACGCTTCCGGTACTTGCTCCACCAGGACCAAGTCGCCATCGAGGATGCCTGCCTCGATCATCGAATCCCCCCGCACGCGCAGGGCGAAATCGGCTTGGCTGCCTTCCAGACGAGGCAGCTTTCCTTCGTGATTCTCGACCGCCAAGATCGGAATGGCTGGTTCTTCGGCTGCGAACGACGCCGCTTGAGCAGGTTCCGCCACTAACAATCGGATGGAACGCGAATTCCTACCGAGTTCGACATAACCCTTCTGCTCCAGCGCCCGAAGATGAAAGTCGGCGGTTTGCGCACGAACTCCCAATTTCTCTCCCAGCTCCACACGTGTGGGCGGACACTCTCCCGCGGCCTGACAGGCCTGCAGGGCCTCCAGCGCCGCACGCTGACGCGGACTCAGCGGCGCAAGGCCATCGGGAGTGGGCGAATCGCTCATCAGCCCCCACTATATGATAAATATCAGAGTCCGCAAGCCCCCCGTCGCCACGCGCAATTCAGTCTCCCGAGCGATACCATGAACCTCATGCGGACGCCTTTCCGGCTTCTTTTTCTGGCTTTCCTAGGTGCATGCACCAGCGGAGCCCCTTCCAGTGGCCCCCAAGAAGCGAGCATCGCTCCCGGGCAAGCCACACTCACCGAGGTCTCCCTCCGGAACCTGGACACAGCGCAACAGCCCGATGCCCAGGAGCCAAACACACAGGAGCCAGGCGTCGATGCTGGGCAAGTGCCACCTCCCACGGAGGAAGATGCCTTCGCCCTGCTAGCCCACGCCGACCTCCGCGCTGCGCAGGAATTGTTCGCGCATTTGATGACGGAGAAGATCGGTGAACTCGACGCCGCGCGTCATCCGGCAGACCCGGCCGTCAGCCCGGACCCAGCGCAACTGGAAGCTCTGCAAGCCGAACTGGAGTGGCTTACTTTTGGCTTCCTCTCGGCCACGCCGGAGAACCCCAACCTGGTTGCACTCAAGCGTCTGATCGCGACGATTCCGGTGGCCCCAAGCCATGGCCCGACTTGGGTTGCCATGCACTGGATGACCGAAAGCGGCAGCGACCAATTGGGTCGCATCGATCAGTGGCAGTTCATCGGCCCCTTCGATAACGAACGCGGCGCGGCGATGGATGCACCTCTGGCCGTCGAAGCGGATCCAGGATTCGACCGCACCTTCCCGGGCAAGGTACGCAACGTCACTTGGCGGACGACGCCGGAAAGCACCCCACTCTATGCCGAGTTCGACTTCTCGGAGCTGCTACGTCCAGCGGAACAGAGTGCCGTCATGGTGCGCACTTGGCTGAAGAGTTCCAGTGCACAAGACATCGTCCTGCTCGTTGCCAGTGAAGGTGAAATCAAGGCGTGGCATAACGGCCAGCCCAAGTTCGAAGCCTTCGGACGCCACTATCAAGGCGTCGACAGTCATCCGGTAGCGTTGTCGCTGCAGGAAGGTTGGAACGAGGTCACCATCAAGTTGGGTAGCCGCAATCACGCGCCGAAGTTGTTGGCGCGCATGGTCGATGCGCAAGGTCGTGTGGTTTCGATTCCGTTCACGCACACACCTCCGCCGGAAGTGATGCCGCATGTGCTCTCCGCAGACCATGCTCCCGAGGTTTCGCTCAGCACGCACCCCAGCGCCCTCGGTTATTACACCCGCCGCATCGCCGCGGATCCGGAAGACGCAGAAGCCTTCTTCCGCCTCGCCGCTCTCGAGAATCTTTATAAGGCCACGCCGGCCTCCGAGTTCCCAGGTCGGGAGCATGCACGTCGCGCCGTAGAGCTCGCGCCAGACGTCGCTCGTTATCGCGCGCAATACGCCGAGCTGTTGTTCCCGGACCACAACACCTTGGCCGAGGAAGTCGACTTGAACCCTTGGTTGGAGCAGGCGCGTCAGGTGTTGGAAGGTGAAACCTGGACGGCGATGACTTTGGTCCACCGCGCGGTTGCTGCGGTACGTTTCCAAGGTCTTGAAAAGCGCACGTTGGAGATGGGCGATCGTTTCGTCGACGTCTGCAAAGGCGCGCCCACGATGCTGGCGTTACGTGCGGCCTTACTGAAGGCTTATGACCACGACCTGCTCGCGAAGCAGGACTACTACGCCATCCTCGCGCATCCGGATGCCCTCTTCTACACCGAAGAGAGCTACACCGCGATCCTGGATCTCTACCCCAGCGGTTCGCCGGAACGCCTCGCGCGCCTGGAGCAACTGTCGGCAGTGGCGCCGCAATACGCAGCCGCGCAACGCATGCTGTTGAATGAGCGCGCCTTGAAGCGCAGTACCTTCGACACCAACTTCGAGCTGGAAGAGCTCGACATGCGCCTCGCCTTGGATCCGCTCAACAGTGGATTGCTGCGTGGTTATGCTGAGATGTTCCAATCCCAGGGCGACCTCACCACGGCCTTCCAACTGGTGCAACGCGCCTTGGAATGGAAGCCGGAGTCGCCGCGCAGCCTGGCTCTGCTCGCACGTCTGCACTTGGCGGCCGGTAATCTCGAGGAAGCCGTCGCGACCTTGGAGCGGGAACTGGAGATCGACTACAGCGCCGAAGATGAGAGTCGTCTGTTGGAGCACTTGCGTTCCCTGGATGGCGCTTCCTTCGAGCAGCCTTATCGCGAAGACTTGGCCGCGATCATCGAGCGTCATGGCGAGCGCAATGCCGAACAGGATGCTGCGGATCACAGTCATGAGTACCTGCTTTACCGCAGCGTCATTCGCATCAACCCAGACAGCACCGCCGACCGTTACTTCCGCAAGGTCATTCGCGTGTTGAACCCGAATGGTGTGCGTCGCTTGGATGTGGTGGGTTTCCCCTACGCCTATGGCGATGAGGATCTGCGCGTGGAATCGGTGACCGTCACGCATCCCGATGGCACGGTGGAGAATGCGCGCACAGCACGCGGTTGGCGTGGACGTCAGGTGGACCTGCCACAACTGCAGGTAGGCGATGTGATCGATATGGAGTGGCGCGTGGATGACCTACGCACCACTTATTTCGGTAAGTACTTCGGCCTCAACCACGCGATGACGCCGGATCGTTCGGTGCCGACGCGCGAGAGTCAGTTGGTGCTGTTGGTGCCGGAAGAACTGCCCCTGAAGTTCCACACCAAGCTCCTGGATAGTGATGCGGAGGTCGCCGAGACCGAGCGTTTCGGTACCAGCCACAGTTGGACTGCCTTCGACCTCGCTCCGGAGCGGATCGAGAGCCTGATGCCGCACGCAGAGGAAACCGTCGCACGCGTGCAGGCCAGTAGTTATGCCTCCTGGGATGCCTTCGGTGCCTGGTGGTGGAACTTGATCGAAGACGGCATCACGGTATCGCCGGAGATGAAGGACAAGGTCGCGGAACTGGTCGAAGGCAAAGTCAGCCTACGCGACAAGGTCTCGGCGATCTACGCCTTCGTGGCCAATGACATTCGTTACAACGCTTGGGAATTCGGTGTGCACGGCTATCAGCCTTACACCGCGCCGGTGATCTTCAGCCGTCAGTTCGGTGACTGCAAAGACAAGGGCATTCTGCTGCGCGCGATGCTCTCAGAGATCGGCGTGGAGGCTTATCCGGTGCTGATTTTGCGCACCGCGGATGGGCGTCACGGCGGACGTCGTTTCGAGGAAGATCTCGAGTTGGCGATGGTCAATCACTTCAACCACTGCATCGCTTACATCCCACCACAGGGCGACATGCCCGGGCTGTTCGTCGATGGCACGGCACGCCTACATCCTTTGGAAGTCCTTCCTTATGATGACCGCGGCGCGCAAGTCTTGATCGTGAAGCCGGAAGGCATCGAACGCGTGCGCATCCCCTTCAGCGATGCCACCGACAACCTCAAGGCGCAGGATTTCGTGATCGAGTATCAAGCCGACGGCAGCGCGCTGGTCGACCTGTTCCTCGCACCGAGCGGGCGTTTCGATCCGGAATACCGCAATGCTTTCGCGGGTGGTGATCAGGAACGCAAGGACATCGTCGAACGCATCTTGACCTCGCTGTTCGGACCGCTCGATGGCGATGCCAACTACGACATCCCGGATGTCGAGAACCTGGAGGAAGCGCTGGTCGTGCAACTGGGTGGCAAGGCGTCGAGCTTGGCCCGCGTGGTGGAAGGAGGCTTGGAAGTCCCCTTCATGCTCGATCGTCAAGGTCTCCTGCAATCCCTCGCTTCCGAAAGCGAGCGCACCACCGACCTCCTGATGGATGCGCCTTATGTGCGTTCGGTGAGCTATGAGTTCACCATCCCTGAGGGCTATGTCCTCGACACCCTGCCCGCTGCAGTCGAAGGACGCACCGACGATGCCACCTATCGTTGGGAAGTCCAGGCCCTCGACGGCAGTTGGCGGGTGACCGAGCGTTTCGAGATGCTCACCCATCGCGTGCCGCTCGACCGTTACCACGCGTTCCGCGATCTCTGCCGTCTGGTCGACAGCACGCAGGATCGTTTCTTCGGTGCGACTGCACCACCCCCTCCGCCGCCACCCACTCCCATCGAAATGGAGGAAGTGGAAGAGACTCCTGAAGAGGAAGTCGTGGAGGACCAGCAATGATGCTTAGCCTAGCCCTTAGCCTGTTCCTGGCTGCCCAGGAGACTCCGCCGCCCACCATCAGCGCACCACCTCCCCCGCCGGATTATGTGCCGGAGGAAGAGGAAGTGGTTCAAGAGGAGCCGCTGCGGATTCCTGAATACACCGTCGACGCCAGCCATCTGCATGCGCAACTTCTGGTCGCACATCCGGGATTGTTTTCCGGCGACTACGATCAAGTGCGGCGGGATTGGATGACGGCCATGCAGGCCGATCGCACTTCCCCGCTCGTGGCCTTCACTGCCCAACGCCTGGCCGATCTCGAATACGACTGCACCGAAGGTCTTGATCCGGCCGTGCTCGGTGATTTGATCGAAGGCATCGATGACGGCGATGCAGCCTTCGCCTTGAAGAAGCTGTACCTGCGCGAGATGCGTCGCAGTCGTTTCGCCGACGTCCGCCCCGTGTTCCGCGGTGACCTGTTCGATGATTGGTTCACGCATTGGCGCGTGCTCAATGGTTGGGGTCCGCTGGCACCGGCGCAACCGATGCGCGTGCTTGCCGATCCACCCGATCCACGTCCGCAAAGCGTGCTCGATCCCAACACTGGGGAAGAGCGTCTTTGGCGTGGTCTCAAGCGCGACGTCAACCGCACCCTGGTCAGCCCCGACAACTATGCCCATCTGCAGGCAGGCACCAGCTACGCCGCCTTGTGGGTCCGCGCCGACGTCGAGGTGGCCAAGTTGGAGTTGCATGTCTCCGAAGCCTTCCGCGCATGGTGGAACGGCATGCCGACCTTCGAGGATTTGCATGAAGGTCTCACCACCGCAGATCGCATCCATCGCGCCTTGATCCGCGTGCAGCCGGGTTGGAACCTGCTGCTGGTGGAATACGAAACCGGTGCGGATATCCGTTTGGGTGGTCGTCTACTCACGCGCGAAGGCCGCATCCTTCCCTATCACGAATGGGAAGATGCCAGCACCTCGCCGGATCTGCCGCAGATCCCGATGCCAGTGGAAGCCTTCGGTTTGAGCTCCTATCGCCCCGATGGCACCGATGCTTATGCGCAGATGCTGCGCGCCGAAATGAGCATTCTGGATCAACATCCGGAACGCGGTTTGGCTCTGGCCACGCCGGGCGACATGGATGAAGCCACCGAGATCGCTTGGCTCCATACGCGCTACCGTCTGACCTCGAATTCGGGACACCTACCGAGCGAGATCAACCGCAGTCGCACCATGGCGATGGAACAAGATTTCCGCGATCGCGGGTTGTTCCTCATCGAACCGCAGTTGGCCGAAGCCCAGCGTCTGTCTTGGGAAGACAAGGCGGAAGATGCTTTGGAAGCCGTCCGCGGCATTCTTGAATTGGTGCCCGACAACTTCCGCGCGCGCGTGTTGGAAGCCGAGATCCTGAATGAGATCGATGCAAGCGGCA
>JBMYYH010000098.1:0-11554 GCA_049609225.1 Planctomycetota bacterium
AATCGCCGGAATCATCCACAGACCGCTCAACAAGATAAGGCACGCAAAGACCTTACGGCGGCCACCCGCCTTTGGCTTTTCGTAGTCGTAGGGGAGCTTGAACCACCCGAACATGTATGCACCCCAAACAATCAGAATGATTGCAAATACGGCCACCATGACAGGCCAGGTGATGATTTCCAAACTCCACATCTGATCAACGTTGGAGAAGAATTTCGTTGCGGCTAAGAGTTCAACGAAACCAGCGCACACCTTCACGGTGTTCATCCAGCCACCCGCCGAGGGAAGCTTTTGAAGCTTCGAGGGCAGCAGGGCAAGAAAGAAAAATGGCAGCGCGAAAACCGCACCGTAAACCAGCATGCCACCAAAGAGGTACTCCGTACCGAGGCTCAAACCTGCTGCGAAGACCGCGCCCACGAAACCAACCGTGCAGGTGAAGGCCGTAATACTGAAGGCAACCGCCATCATAGCTACAGGCAGATAACCTCCTTTTTGCTGACCCCCAGCCTGGGCCTTATTGGCAAAGTTTTGCAGGAAACGCGGTGGTTGAATCTCAAAGAAGCCTAGCAATGATGCTGCCATTACGATGAAAAGAACACCGATGGCCATATTGATCCAGGGGTTGGCACCAATCTGATTGGCACCACTTTCACCGATCAGAAGGGCAGCACCAACGCCAATCCCTGCAAAGGTGAACACGATGCCACCAGCATAAGCCGTGGCATTTCCAATGGGCGTTCCCTTGCCAGTTTCAGCACGTTTCGTGAAGTAACTGATGGTCACGGGGATCATCGGGAACACGCAAGGCGTTAGGAGGGTCAGGAACCCCGCACTTACTGCGGCCAAAAGGAAGGACCAAAATCCGGTAGGCAACCCACCTTCTGTGACGGAGGCGGATGCCGCTCCAGGAAACGGCAGGTTGTATGTTCTACGTTCCTCCATCAAGCATGAGGAGTCATCGCAAGCCTGGTAAATCAGACGAATCTTGCCGTCTGCAGGTGGTGGTCCATCGAAACGCAGCTGGGCGCGCCATTCTGTTTTGCCGCTCTGCCACCAATATTGCTGCTTGCCGCCACCGTATCGAGTTACATGGCTTTCCGGTTCGCCTGGAGTACGAGCTCCCGTAAGAAGGGTCATTCCTTCGCCATCGACGACCACAGTGACCGGCTTACCAAGCTCTGGATCCTGGTCGGGGTCGTATACGTGCCAACCTGGGGCAACCGTCAGGTCGAAAACCAAGTCGACCGTTTTTCCTTCAGCAATTTCACCTTCCACACGAAACTCGACATCGACCTTATCAAAGGTCTTGTCTTCGCGATCCTTCTCAAAAACTAAGCCGTTAGAGACGTCAGTTCCCTCTTGTTCCTCAGGCTCGGTTTCGGCTTCCTCCCCCGCAGACGAAGAATTGGAAAGAACAGAGGTCCCTGTCCAAGTCACAGGAATGGTGAACTCCTGCATATCAGCATTCATACATGTGCTGTCATCGCAAAGCATGAAGTGAACTTTGACGCCTACCTCCACCTTGCGAGGCTCCCCGGTGAAGCGCACTGACTGCACCAACCGCGGCTTGCCCTCCATCCAAAGGTAGGTAGCCGACCAATTGCCAGCAGTTATTTCATGGACCTTGGGTTCTACTGGCGAAACCGGGGCTCCAACAGCCTCAACCCCATCCCCCACGATTTCGATGCGAGTTGGATAGCCGTTTTCGTCTTGCTCTGGGTGATAGATGTGCCAGCCATCGGTGACTTCAAAGTCAACCACCAGATCCACAACACCCTCTGCCGCCGTTGACTCCGCCGAAAAATGAGGCGTAATCTGGGCCGTGGCCATAGGTTTTTCAACCGCGCCAAATTGGGGCAACAGCAGGGCGGACCAAAGGAGTAGGGCACTCATCGAGGTAGTTTCGTCCAGATTCGGCGGATTGGAAGCGAAAATCACACTTCCGAGGCTATTCTCCCGCCGAATTTCGGGGAATACCGCCCCCGCAGGTGGGGTTGGTGGGCGTTGAGGGACTCGAACCCCCGACCCCCTCGGTGTAAACGAGGTGCTCTAGCCAACTGAGCTAAACGCCCGAAGGCGGCAATTCTAGAATGTCCCGCCCGATGGCGGAAGCCCCTACGGCAATCCAAGATGAGTGAAACGTCCACCCTCGTGATTCGTTACGGCGAGATCGGCCTGAAAGGCGGGAATCGACCCGTTTTCGAGCGTGCATTGTGCGAAAACCTGAAGTCGGCATTGGGCCCACTTCCGGGGCTCCGCACCCAAAGATTGCGCGGTCGCATCTTGGTTCAGGCGCAAGTTCCGCTGGAAGACCATGTGCACCGGGCCGCCCAGGTCTGTGGCGTGACCAGCTTGTCGCCCGCGGTTTCGACCCATTTGGAGCTGCAACAGGTGGTCGCGGCGGCCGTCAACCAGATGGAACAGTCCATGGCGAAGGATTTTGCCGGACGCGAACAGGTCCCTTTCCGCATCACGGTCAACCGCTCCAACAAAGCCTTCCCCCACACCACTCCGGAAATCATCGAGGTCCTGGCCGAAACGGTTCTTTCGCGCTGGCCTGCCTTGAAGGTGGACCTCAATCACGCCGAACTCAACCTCGAGATCGACCTGCGGGAAGATCAGGGCCTCGTGTTTGCCCGACGCATTCCCGGCCCTGGCGGTTTGCCCGTCGGCACCTTGGGGCGCGGCATGACTCTGCTCAGCGGCGGCATCGATTCGCCGGTGGCGGCGTGGATGGGCATGAAGCGTGGCCTGCGGATGGAGTTCATCTCTTTCTACAGCTTCCCGCATGTCGGGCCGCAGTCGCGCGAGAAGATCATTCGTCTGGCGGAGAAGTTGGCCGAATGGCAGCCGCGGACGCTTTTGCATATCGTCCCGTTTAGTGCCTATCAGGAGGCGATCCGCGACAACTGCCCTGCGCCATATCGCACGGTGCTTTATCGTCGCGCGATGAGTCGGATTGCTTGTCGGATTTCAGGGCGTCGGAAGTGTAAGGCGCTGATCACCGGGGAAAGCCTTGGCCAAGTGGCGAGCCAGACCATGCAGAACATCGCAGCGATCGAGGATGCCTCCACGCTGCCGATCCTGCGCCCCTTGATCGGTATGGACAAGGTGGAAGCGATCGACATTGCCCGTCGCATCGGCACCTATGATCTTTCTAACCTGCCTGCGCCGGATTGTTGTACCGTGTTTCAACCGGAAAGTCCGGTGCTCTTCGCTAACCTCGAAGACGTCCACGCGGCCGAAGCCGCACTCGACCTTGATACCCTGACTCGCGATGCCGTCCGCGGCTCCGAGATGCTCGAACTCCCAGAAGACGCATGAGTCCCCGATTCCTGACTGCTCTCCTCATCGGCGCCCTCGTCGTGCTGCCGGCTTGCTCCGGCGGTTCGAAGAAGACAGAGGCACCTCTTTCCGCCACGGTCTCCGGCACCGGCCCGCAGGTTTCCGATAACGCCCCGCCGCCTCCGCCGCCGCCCACGCCGGATGGCAACCAGACCGTTTATCAGGTCCACATCGTCGAGCAGGCCTCTGGCAACCCGATTGGTGGTGCCTTTGGTGTACTTCTGCGCGAAATGCCTGAGCCGGAGTACATGCGCGTGCCCGCGCGTCGCTCGGTCATCAGTGAGTACCGCACGCCGCTGCATGGTCAGTGGGTTGGCACTGCCGATGCAGACAGCAAGCCGAAGTGGATTCTGATCACTGGCTCCGGCTTTGACCCGTTCATCACCGAGCTTGCCCCGGCAGCTCCGGGCCAGATCATCGAAAGCACCATCCGCATCGCGATCGTGCCGGTCTGCGAATTCATCGTAATCCAGCCTGATGGCGACCGCGCCGACAACGCCATCGTCACCATGAAGCCGGATGTCTCGACTCCCGACCCGGAAGGCAAGATGGGCGGTCGCGTGGGCTCCGGCAACATCGGTACCACCGAACGCGCCGATGACTTCGGTCTGGTCAAGTTCAACCGTGCACCGGGCACCTACCAGATGACCTACACCGATAGCAAAGGTCGCTACCGCAAGTACGAGAAGTTCACCTGGACCGGCACCCAGGATGCCCCGGTGAAGATCCAACTGCCTGGCAAGTCCGAAACGACCAAGCCCTGGTAATCCTCGATGCGGCTGGGGCTACGGCCCTGGCCGCACACCAACATGCCTCTCTGCGGGCATGAAAAAAGGTGGCTCTCCCGAAGGAGAGCCACCTTTTGATTTAGATGGCGAGGATGACGAGACTCGAACTCGCAACCACCAGATCGACAGTCTGGTACGCTAACCAATTGCGCCACATCCCCGCACTGGGGCGGAAAGTATACGGCTCGCCTGGCCGAATGGTCAACCCCCTTTGGGGCGACTCTTTGCGACCTCCCAAAGGGCGTCCATCTCCTCCAGGCTCGCGTCGGCCAGCGGCTTATCCAACGTGCGTTCGACATAGGCGAAACGGTCGGAAAAACGCTCGATGGTGCCGCGCAAAGCGAGTTCCGGCTCGATCTTCAGCTTGCGCGCGACGTTGACCACCGCAAACAGCAGGTCGCCGAGCTCTTCGGAGGCACGCTCCTTGTCTTCGGAAGCCACCGCCTCCTGGAATTCCTGCCACTCTTCCTCGACCTTGGCTGACGGCCCCTTCAAGTCGGGCCAATCGAAGCCGGCGTTCGACGCCTTGGCACCCACGCGATAGGCGCGCAACAGTGCAGGCAGCGAACGGGGCAAGCCGGAGAGGGTGCCTTCCTCCTTACCGGAGTCGCGCTTCTCCTGCTTCTTGATCGCCTCCCAGTTCTGCAGGACTTGGCCATCGCCGTCGACTTCGACCTCGCCGTAGACATGGGGATGACGTCGGATGAGCTTGGTGCGGATGTTGTCGCAGACCTCGACCATGCCATAACCGCGGTCCTCTTCTGCGACACGGGCCACCATCAAGATGCCCATCAAGAGATCCCCAAGTTCCTCGCAAGTCTCGCCGTTGTCCTTCCGCGCGACGGCGTCCGCCATCTCATGACACTCCTCCACCAGATGCGGCGCGAGGGATTCGACGGTCTGCTTGATGTCCCACGGACAACCGCCCGGCGAACGCAGCGTATCGACGACCTGATAAAGCCTTGCGAAGGCGTCCAGGATCTCAGGCGGGACGGGTTTCTCCTGCGGGGTCATGCAGGGATTCTAAGGCAACCACTCCAACACGTAATGCGGACCGATATTCGGCATATCGAACTCCTCACCGACGCGTTCGAACCCACATGCCTGATAATGCGGGATCGCAATCACCCGCGCATTGCACCAAAGACCAGTGCCCAACTCACGTGCCAACTCTTGGCAGCCCTCCATCAGACGTCGTCCATAGCCGCTGCCGCGATGGCCTTCATCGACCGCCATGCCGCGGATGCGATAGCCGAACCCACCTTCGCGTTCTTCCTTCATGATGGTCGCGCATCCGACTTCTTCGCCATCGACGCTCAACACCATGTGGATGGTGGTCTCCAGACGATCCACCGCACCATAATCCACCGTCTCGAAGGGCTGCCCCTGACGTAGATTGCGATGCCTTACCTGCCAAGTGCGTTCACTCGGAACGCCGGTTTCCAAGACCACGTTCACGCGCCGACTTCCTCCGCGTATTTCTGCTCCGCCTGCACGCGCAAACGACAAGCATCACACAATCCGCAGGGAGTTCCATAGGCGGTCGGGTCGTAGCACGACAAGGTGAGGTCGACCGGCACTTCCAGCTCATGCGCCAAACGCAGGATCTCCACCTTGCTCAAATCCAACAACGGCGTCTGCAACTCGATCGGACGCCCCTCCACACCCTCGCGCGTAGCCAGATTCGCCAACTCGCCGAACTTGGCGACGAACTCCGGACGGCAATCGGGATAACCAGAATAGTCCAAAGCATTCACGCCAATGCCCAGATCATGCGCACCGCGCGCCTCCGCTAATCCAAGCGCCAACGACAGGAAGATGGTGTTGCGCGCCGGCACATAAGTCACCGGGATATCCGCAGTGACCACATCACGGTCCGAATCACCCTTCGGCACTTCAATCTCGTCGGTCAGGGCGGAACCGCCAAAAGCGCGCAAGTCCAAACGCATCACCAGGTGTTCCTCCAGCTCCAGCGCCTTGGCCACCGCCCGCGCCGCCTTGAGCTCGGCTCGGTGCCGCTGCCCATAGTCCACCGTCAGCCCGACGACGTCGTAGCCCTCTCGTTGCAGCCATGCCGCCACGGTGGCCGAATCGAGCCCTCCGGAGAGCAGCACGACGGCCGATTTTCGCGTATCCTCTTGCCGCTTCATTCCCCCCTATCCTACAGGGGCGGAGGGATCGACCGACCCCTCGCGAAGCACCTCGACCGCGCCCAGCGCACAGCACCATGACCGACAAGGACACCATCCTCGAAGCCCTGAAAGTTGTCCAGGACCCCGACCTGCACAAGGACATCGTCACCCTAGGATTCGTGAAGAATCTGGCGGCCTGCGATGGCGTGGTCAAGTTCGACCTCGAGCTCACCACTCCGGCTTGCCCGGTGAAGGATCAGCTCAAGCAGCAGGCTCACGATGCCGTGATGGCGCTGGAAGGCATCACTACGGTGAACGTGAACCTTACCGCGCAGGTGAAGTCCTCGCTGCCGGTCGGCAATGAGCTTGGTGGTGATATCAAGCATGTGATTGCGGTCACTTCCGGTAAGGGTGGTGTGGGCAAGAGCACTTGTGCGGTCAACTTGGCTGCAGCGCTCGCCGCAACCGGCGCCAAAGTCGGCATCTTGGATGCGGATGTCTATGGCCCCAACGTCCCAGTGATGATGGGGATTCACCGTAAGCCCGAAGGCCGCGGTAACAAGCTGTTCCCGATCAAGGCGCATGACATCAAGACGATGTCGGTGGGTTACATGATCGAAGATGGCCAGCCCGTCATGTGGCGTGGCCCGATGTTGCACCGCGCCTTGCAGCAGTTCCTGCAGGATGTCGAATGGGGTGAACTGGATTACCTCATCGTCGACATGCCACCGGGAACCGGCGATGCGCAGTTGTCGCTTGCACAGCTGGTGCCACTGACTGGCATGGTCGTCGTCACCACTCCACAAGAGGTGTCACAGACCGATGTACGTCGGGCCATCGGCATGGCGGCTCAGGTCAAGTGCGCGCTGCTCGGCGTGGTCGAGAACATGACCGGCGAGATCTTCGGAGAAGGCGGTGGTTTGACCATCGCCGAGAAGTTCGACACGCGTCTGTTGGGCAGCATCCCGCTGGTTGCGGATGTACGCAAAGGTGGCGATGCAGGCACCCCAACCGTGATTGCGGAGCCGGAAAGCGAAGTCGCGGGCATCTTCCGCGAGATCGCCGGCAAGGTTGCGGCTGAAGTTTCGAAGCTCCAGGGCGCGTCCCTGCCGGTTCTCGAGGTCTAAGCGCCTGAAACACCCTCGCCCGGTCGTTCTCCAGAGAGCGGCCGACGTCATCCCATGTTTGGGGGCGGTGCTGCCATTCCTGAAACTACCGGAGTAGCCGGGAAACTGGCGAAAAAGAGAGCGCATACGCCCCTCTTCTGCGTAACCATAGAGCCGGCACCGGCCTCCCTGCCCCTCTAAGGCCTGCCGCGACTCCCGTCCATGAAACGTCTGCTCCCCCTTCTCGCCCTCGTGGCGCTTGCAATCCTTGTCTTCTGGGTCCTCCAGGACGACGGCACACCCACCGAAACCACCGAAGATCCTGCTCAGGAAACGCAGGTCGAGGAGCTTGCCGCTGCAACCCTCGATGGCACTCCCGAGCGTTTGGTCGAGGCCGCGCCCGAGCCTTTTGATCCACGCATCGTCAAGACGGGCAACGGCAATTTCGGGCTGACCGGAACGGTCGTCGACGAAAAAGGCATGCCGTTGGCCGATATGTGGGTCGGCGCCTACTCCGCGCCCTATCCCTTCTTCGATTTCGAGATGGAAATCGCGGAGATCATCGATAAGCCACTGGAGTTGAGCCTCGATCCGATTGCTTCCACTCGCTCGGACGCGGAAGGCAAGTTCCAACTCGAAGGCCTGTACGGGCGCGGCAACTATCTCGTCGCGCGAGGTCAACACCATCTCACACGCGGACGCCAGGAAGTGCGCCCGAGTGAGTTGGATACCGAGAAGGGCGTTCTGCTGCACACCGTTCCTGGTGCAAGCCTGGAAGGCACCGTCATGGATGAGTTCGGAGCACCGGTGGCCAACGCAGAGGTCTTCGTCGGCCCTTCGTTGATGTATGTTATTCAAGCCATCCGCAATCGCGACATCTACCTCGAGCGCACCTTCACCGACGGTAGTGGCAACTTCGCCATCGACGTGGTGCCGGCGAACCAAAAGCTCGCCGTGATCGCTCTGGACGGAGCGACCCACCCTGGCATGCGCGACTTCGGTCCGCTACTGCCGAACACCGATGCCAAGACCAAGGTGCAGTTGGTGGAGACCGGTTCCTTGAGCGGCAAGATCGTCGACAGTGATGGCAATGGCGTGGGTGGAGCCAAGATCCTGGCCGTACCGATCGACCTGCGCGTGATCCCTGGCGTGGTCCGTGCCTTGCCGGAATACATCGTGGAGTCGCGTTCGAATGGCGAATACACCTTCCCACAGTTGCCGAAGCGCAACGTGGTGTTGTTCGCACAGGGACGTGAAGGCCGTGCTGCGCCGATGGCCAGCAAGGTCCTCGGCAAGGATTCGGTGGTGCCCAAGGATTTGGTCCTGCAGACCATGCATGACCTCACCGGTCGCGTGATCGGCATGGATGGCAAGCCCATCGCCGGCGCCAAGGTGCTGCTCAACAGCATCCCGATGCCGGAAGGCTCCTCCAATCGAGGCCGCGGCATGCCTTCCACCGACATGATGTTGATGGAAGCCGCGAAGGACATCCTGCCGGAATTGCTCCCGGCAGAAACCTGGGCCAACACCGACGGCACCGGTCGCTTCCACATTGCTGCATGGGGCGGCGCCAAGTTGCGCGTCGAAGCGGAGGGTTATTCCAAAGCCGTCTACACCATGCCGAATAAGGTCGAAGACAAGAAACTCGCGCTCATCTTGATGCAGCCGGGCTCCGTCGCGGGCACGGTAACGCGCGAGGAAGATGGACAGCCGCTCGAGTTCTACGTCGTCAACGCCGACCAGGAAGCTTCCTTCTTCCGTCCGGACGAGGAAACGGAATGGGGCGAAGACGATGATTGGCAGAGTTTCTCGGCACGGCAGAAACAAGAGCGCAAGGATTATGAGAAGGAAGCGCTCGCTGGCATCGCCCAGGACGATGAGATTCCCTTGCTACCGAACAAGACGGCCATGAACAACTTGCGCAACATCCAAATGCGCGACGATGGCAAGGCGGAATTCCAATTCGACAACCTCATGCCAGGTCTCTACGAGATTTCAGCACGTGCCGATGGCTATGTGGTCTCACAACAAGACGGTATTCGCATCAGTCCGGGCGAGGTGACCGAAGGGGTCGATCTGAAGATGTCGCGTGGAGCCACCTTGCGTGGTCGCGTGGTCGCTTTTGGATCACGCGAACCTGTGGCGGGTGCCGTCGTCACGATCGGCTGGGCCAAGGAGAGTGGCTTTGAGGCTTACTTCCGCATGGGCGTGGAGACCACGGCGATGGCGCGTTCCGACAAGGATGGCAACTTCAGCCTTGAAGGCATTGAGGCTGGCATGGAATGGGTGCATGTCATGGCGGAGGGTTTCTCCCCCACCAGCATCAAGGGTCGGGAACTGCAGGAAGGTGAGGTGCGTGAGGATGTCGTCATCCAGGTGCGCCAGGGCAGCACCATCCATGGCCATGTCTACGATCGTCACGGGGCTCCGATTCCTGCACGGCTGGTCGGCGGATTCGCCATGGATTCGCAAGACTTCTGGCAGGCAGCCACCAATGAAGATGGTTATTACCGTGTCGAGCATGTGAAGCCGGGTAACTACTTCATCATGACGGCTTCCTTGGATGATGAAGCCTTGTTCACCGGCAACCTGATGGCGGTGCTGAACGGTTCGCGAATCGTGCAGGCTTATGCAAAGGAAGGCGAAACGCTGGTGGTCGATATCGAAGACCTGAGTGCCGGCGGCTGCAACCTGAAGGGCAAGATCCTGTCGAACGGAACGCCGGTACCGGATGCCGTGATGTTCGCGATGGCCAATGACACGGGTGGTATCTTCGACATGCGTGCGGCCACGGCGCAGAGTAATGAACTGGGTGAGTTCGAGTTCAAGAGTCTCGCGCCTGGCAGTTATCGCGTGCAGATCGAATCCAAAGAATGGCGTGGTGCCATCGAGATGGATGTTCCGGAGGCCGATGAGGATTATCAGATCCTCGAGACGCCGCAAGGAAAGGTGCGCGGTCGCGTCGTTTCCGAGTTGACCGGAAATCCCGTAGAGGATGCCACCGTAAAACTGGTGCGGGATGATTCCGCCGGCGGCTTGTTCGCCATGTTCAGTGGCGGCAAGGAAACCGATTGGGGCAACACCGATTCCAATGGGGAATATGAGTTCGAGGGCAAGCCTGCCGGTCGTTATCACATCGAAGTCGAGGTGAACTCTTGGCGCAGCAAGGATGTGGTCGAAGATGGCGCGCCGCTCGGCAAAGCGCAAAGCAAGGGTTTCACGCTCTATGAGAATGATCTCAAGGTGGTGGAAGACCTCGCGATGCCAATCAGTTCCGCCATCAAGGTGCGCATCACCGATGCCAAGGGTGAAGCACCGGATGACGGTTACACCCTGACCGCCATCCTGCAGAATCCAGCCGAAGGGCAGAGTTCAGAACCGACCTCCAACTGGGGCTGGGGTGAGGAAGGATTGATTTCCGGAGTCGCGCCTGGCACCTACACCGTGCGAGCTGAAGGCCGTGGATTCGCCAAGACGCAGATCGAAAACGTGGTGGTCGGCGAGGCCGAAACGGTGGAGATCGAGCTGAAGGTCGAAGACGGTGTACAACTCAGCGCGCGCATCCTCGATGCCAACAGCCAGCCCATCCCTGGAGCTGCAATCAAGGTGTTGGACTCGCAGGGGAATCGCGTCGACGGCCTCGATGGCCCTACCGCGCGTTTCTCACGCATGTTCAGTTCCGAAGACGGCACCATGCCTCTCGGCATCTATGTGCCTGGCAGCTATGTGGTCGAAGTGGAGCATGACGGTCGGGTGTTGACCCGCAACGCCGTGCTCGGTTCCGAGACCGTGATCGTCGAGTTCCAGTTCTAGCGCACGAGCACTTCGCCAGCCGATCCGTGGTAACGCGGATCGGCGACCGCCTTCCAACCTTGGGCGGTGCGGAAGATCGCGTTCACATCTCCAAGGTTGCGACGTTGCCGGATTGGCTGCCCCAGGCTCATCAACTGCTGCCTTAAGCCGGAACCCAAACGCTGTGGCTCATATTGCACATGCGGCGGACGATCCTGGCGGTGGAATCGCGGCGCCCCCACCGAGGCCTCCGGTGCCATGCCGTAGACATAACGTGCAAGCATCACCTGCAGCACCGAAGTCAAGATGGTCGGCCCACCCGGGCTACCGAGGACCGCATCGATCTTGCCGTCGGCCACCACGATGACCGGGCTCATCGAGCTCAACGGAC
>JBMYYH010000099.1:0-11418 GCA_049609225.1 Planctomycetota bacterium
CGGCCAAGTTCTTCTTCTACCAAGCAGGTTGGGCTGACAAGCTCGATTACGCCTTCCCCGGACGCTCCAGCAAGCCGATTGGCGTCTGTGCGCAGATCATCCCATGGAATTTCCCGCTGCTGATGGCGGCGTGGAAGATCGCGCCAGCCTTGGCTTGTGGCAATACGGTGGTCTTGAAGCCCGCCGAAACGACTTCCCTCACCGCCCTGCGTTTGGGCGAGATCCTGCAGGAAGTGGGCTTGCCGCCGGGTGTGGTGAATATCGTCACCGGCGCAGGCGAAACGGGAGCTGCCTTGGCTGGGCACCCCGATGTGAAGAAGGTCGCCTTTACGGGAAGTACCGCGGTCGGCAAGCAACTGGCCAAGCAGGTTGCTGGAAGTGGCAAACGCCTGACCTTGGAGTTGGGTGGCAAGTCCCCGAACATCATCTTTGAGGATGCGAGCCTGGATCAGGCGGTGGATGGCATCATCCAAGGCATCTTCTTCAACCAAGGGCATGTCTGTTGTGCCGGTTCGCGCTTGTTCGTGCAGGAAGGCGTGACCGATGCCGTACTGGATAAGTTGGCCGTGCGTATCCAAAGCCTGCGGGTGGGTGATCCGATGGACAAGAACACCGACCTCGGTGCGATCAACTCCGCCAATCAACTCGCCACCATCCAGCGCTACCTCGAAGCCGGTGGTGCGGAAGGTGCAACCATGCACCAATCGGATGTGACTCTGCCGGAAAAAGGTTTCTGGTGCCGCCCGACTTGGTTCACCGGCGTGCAACCTTCGCACGTGATTGCGCGCGAAGAGATCTTCGGGCCGGTGTTGTCGGTGATGAGTTTCCGCACTCCGGAAGAAGCCCTGACCCGCGCCAACAACACCCCTTATGGCTTGGCCGCGGGTGTCTGGACCGACAAGGGATCCAAGATCTTCGAGATCGCCTCGCGCTTGAAGGCCGGCGTGGTCTGGTGCAACACCTACAACCGATTCGACGCCGCATCTCCATTCGGCGGATTCAAACAAAGCGGCTTCGGTCGCGAAGGCGGACGTCAAGGTCTGCTGCCTTACTTGGAGCTGGAAGCATGAGCTCAAACGATCGACTGCCGGTCTTGAAGACCTACAAGCTGTTCCTCGGTGGCGCCTTCCCGCGCACTGAATCGGGGCGTTCCTGGACGATTGAGG
Organism: Planctomycetota bacterium; assembly: GCA_049609225.1. Taxonomy (GTDB): domain Bacteria; phylum Planctomycetota; class UBA1135; order UBA1135; family UBA1135. The sequence goes on from JBMYYH010000099.1 coordinate 1,167, forward strand.
ATCCCAAAGGTGAAGTGCTTGCGCATCTGTGCCTGGCCTCACGCAAGGATTTCCGCAATGCCGTCGTCGCAGCGCGCAAAGCCCAAGATGGTTGGGCCCGACGCAGTGCCTACAACCGCGGCCAGGTGATTTACCGCATGGCCGAAATGCTTGAAGGTAAGGCGGAGGAGTTCACTGCTGCCCTCGCGAGTACGGTGCCGGGCGGCAAGCGTCGGGCGCGCAAGGAAGTGGATGCAGCGATCGATCGCTTGGTCAACTTCGCCGGTTGGGCGGACAAGTTCAGTCAGGTGCTGGGTTGCAACAACCCGGTCGCTGGACCGTTCTACAACTTCACCGTCGCGGAGGCAATGGGAGTCGTCGGTATCGTCGCGGCGAAAGAAGAGCCGCTGCTTGGATTAGTCACGCAGTTGGCGCCGGTGTTGGTCGCCGGCAATGCAGCCGTGGTCTTGGGCAGTGAATCACATCCCTTAGCCACTGCCTTGTTCGGTGAAGTCTGCGCGACGTCGGATGTGCCGGCGGGGGTGGTCAATCTACTTACCGGCAAGCGCAAGGAGCTGTTGGAGGTCATGGCGAGTCATCGTGATGTCGACGCCATCGCTGCAGCGCAATGCTCCAAGGCCGAACGCACCCTCCTGGAGGAAGGTGTGGCGGAGAACCTGAAACGCGTCACGATTGAGAAGATCGGTGCCAAGGATTGGTACGACACGGCCAAAATGCACGCGCCGTACCGCATCCAGCCGTTCACCGAGATGAAAACCATCTGGCATCCTGCGGGTGCTTGATTCAGGTGGGGGAAACGATCCAGTTCCGTCCGGCGGTGGATGCCGATAGTGAGGGCATCATCGCCCTCATCGCGGCTTGTTATGCCGAATATCCCCCCAACGTGCTGGACGTGGATGCGGAAGAACCGGAGTTACGCGCTCCAGCCAGCCGATTTGAGGCGTTTTGGGTGCTGGAGGATGCGCAACAGGGCATCGTCGGGTGCATTGCGCTGGCAACCCTGATCCCGGGGCAGCGGATTGAGCTGAAGAAGTGTTATGTCTCCAGCAAGCTCCGGGGTGGAGGATGGGGCAGGCGTCTGATTGAGCAGGTCGAGACCTGGGCACGCGAACGCGACATTCCAGAAGTGGAACTCTGGACCGACACCCGCTTCACTTTGGCGCATAAGATCTACGCCAAGATCGGCTATGCACAGACCGGCGAGACCCGGGACCTGCACGATCTCAGTCAGACCACGGAGTACCGCTTCCTGAAAACGCTTTAGCCGAGTTCGAAATGCTCGCGCAGGAACTGCAAAGCCTGCGGCACGCCTTCTCCGGCTCCGAGGGCGAAACGATGCGCACCATCGCCGGCGAGAGCATCAGCATTCGGATCCACCAACAGAACCGGAGCTCCAGCAGGTGCAAATTGCGCCAAACTCGCAGCGGGGTACACCGCTAGGGAGGTTCCGATGATCAACAGGGCGTCGGCACGTTCGACGAGGGGTGCAGCCACACCCATTGCCGGTACCGCTTCGCCGAACCACACCACATGCGGACGCAACTGGCTCCCCAGCGGGCATAAATCGCCCATCTGGATATCTCGCCCCTCCGTCTCCAGCAGCAGATCCTCGTCCACACTGCTGCGTGCCTTCAGCAGCTCTCCATGCAGGTGCAGCACCCGTTTCGAGCCCGCGCGCTCATGCAGGTCATCAATATTCTGCGTGATCACCATCATCGCGAACTCCTCCTCGGCGGCCGCCAGCGCCAGGTGCCCAGCATTCGGCTGCGCCTGCACCACCTGACGTCTGCGCTCGTTGTAGAAGCGCAACACCAGCTCCGGATCGCGTGCGAAGGCCTCGGGCGTGGCCACATCCTCGACCCGATGCTCCTCCCACAGGCCATCGGCGGCCCGAAAGGTGCGAATCCCACTTTCGGCGCTCATGCCGGCGCCGCTCAAGACGACGAGATGGGGGCGGGTCATGGTGCCGTCCTCCGGATGCTGCTCATGGGGTCAGATTAGCGTAGAATCCGCCCCATGTTCGAGCCCCGGAGCCGTGCGTATCTCAGCGCTCCCGATACCTTCGAGAAGGAGGTGTTGGAGCAGTGGAGACAAACTGACATCCTGAAGCAGACCCTCGAGGCCCGCGCGGATGCCGATCCTTTCGTGTTCTACGAGGGCCCGCCGACCGCCAACGGGCGCCCCGGCATTCACCACGTGCTGTCGCGTACCTTGAAGGATTCCGTCTGCCGTTATCAGGTGATGCGTGGCAAGCGGGTGCAGCGGAAGGCCGGTTGGGATACCCACGGTCTGCCGGTGGAACTCGAGGTCGAGAAGCAACTTGGCATCTCCGGCAAGCCCGAGATCGAAGAGCATGGCATCGGCCCCTTCAATGAGAAGTGCCGCCACTCCGTCTTCACCTATAAGGAAGAGTGGGAGGAGGTTTCCGAACGCATCGGTTATCTGCTCGATTACGACCAGCCGTATGTGACATTCCATCATGACTACATCGAGTCGGTGTGGTTCCTGCTGTCGCGCTTCGCAAAGAACGAGTTGCTCTACCGCGGCTCCAAGGTTCTGCCATGGTGCGGACGTTGTGGTACTGGCCTCTCCAGTCACGAGGTCGGTCAGGGCTATCAGGACATCGATGATCCCTCCGTTTGGATCAGCTTCCCCTTGAAGGATGCTCCGGGAGAGCTTGCAGGTGCATCATTGGTCGCATGGACCACCACGCCTTGGACCTTGCCGTCCAACATGGGCGTGTGTGTGCATCCGGAGTTTGAATACGCCATCATCGAAAAGGATGGTGCGCGTTACATCTTCCTCGAATCCCAAGCCGCGCGCGTGTTCGGCGAGGAGGGTTGGGAGGTCGTCGGCAAGGTGCGTGGTGAAGCACTGCGCGATCTGGCTTACGAGCCCCTGTTCCACTGGGATGGCGGCGATGTGGTGCACGAAGGGCATCGTTGTCACGTGGTCGTGGTCGATGATTTCGTCACCGATGACGATGGCACCGGCATGGTCCACATGGCTCCTTATGGTGCCGACGACTTCCGCATCGCCCAGCGCGATGGACTCACCGCGACCTTGGCTGTGGGGGATGAAGGGCGCACTTTGGTTCAGATCGCTGGCGTCGAAGCAGGCACCTTCTTTCGCGATGCCAATAAGCCATTGGCGCGTGATCTGAAGGAACGCGGGCGTCTGTTGAAGATCGATCAGTATCGTCACAGCTACCCGCATTGTTGGCGTTGCGATACGCCGCTGCTTTACTTCCCGGCACCCGCATGGTTCCTGCGCACCTCTTCCTATAAGGACAAGATGGTGGAGCAGAACAAGAAGATTCGTTGGGCGCCGACGGAGATCGGGGAAGGTCGTTTCGGCGAATGGCTGGAGAACAACATCGATTGGGCGTTGTCGCGTGACCGTTATTGGGGCACGCCGCTGCCGGTTTGGGTGAACGATGAGGATCCGGAAGATTGGATCTGCATCGAATCCTTCGCACAGCTGGAGCAACTTGCCGGCTCCCTCGGAGAGAACTTCGATCCACACCGTCCGGTGGTGGACGACATCACTTTCGAGACGCCCACCGAGGGCAAATCCGGCACCATGCGTCGGGTGCCGCAGGTGATCGATTGTTGGTTCGACAGTGGTGCCATGCCTTATGCGCAGCAGCACTGGCCGTTCGAAAATCGGGAAATCACGGCCGAGCAATTCCCGGCGGACTTCATCTGTGAAGGCCTCGACCAGACCCGCGGTTGGTTCTACAGCTTGCACGCGATCTCCACGTTCCTCACCCAGGTCGATCAGGACCTGTGGAAGAGCGGGGAGTTGTGGGGCGAGAAGCTGCCACGTCTGGAACAGAGTGGTGCCTACAAGTCGGTGATGGTCAATGGCCTGATGTTGGATAAGGCGGGCGTCAAGATGTCGAAGCGTCTGGGCAACATCGTCATCCCGATGGAGGCGGTGCAGGAGCACGGCGCCGATGCGATCCGTTGGGGCATGCTTGCCGGAGGTGCTGCGCATCTTTCGCGTCGCTACGACGATTCCGCGATGTCGGAAGTGCGTCGCCGCGTGCTCGGTACCCTCACGGCCAGCTACGACTTCTTCGCGCTCTACGCGCGGACGGAGTCTTGGGATCCACAAGCTGCACGTCCGGCTCGCGAAGACCGCGACGCCATCGATCGCTGGATCCTGTCGCGCTGCGCCCAGGCTTCAGTGGTCTGCATGCAGGCTTGGGATGATCTCCTACCCACCAATGCACTGCGCGCGGTGGAAGGCTTCCTCGTGGATGAACTCAGTAACTGGTACATCCGACGCTGCCGCCGTCGCTTCTGGGGTGCCGATGGCAAAGCATCGCAGGATGCCGCCTTCGCGACCCTCCATGAAGTGCTGCATGCCACTTTGCGCATGATGGCTCCCGTCACACCATTCCTCGCGGAAGCGCTGTGGAAGGAGCTCACCGGTGGAACCGAAAGCATCCACCTGCAATCCTTCCCCGATCCGACGGACAGCCGTCAGCCCGATTTGCATGGTGCCATTGACGAGCCCCTGAGTGCCGCGATGGATCCCATCCTGCGCGCCGCCAGCCTCGGACGTTCGGTGCGCGAACGCGTGCAGATCCGCGTGCGTCAACCACTCGGCAAGTTGGTGGTGCACATCAGCAATGAGGATCGCCTCAGCGTGTCGCCGCGTGCCTACGAAGCGGCCTTGAAGCAAGAGCTGAATGTGAAGGAAGTGGAATGGGTCGATGGCACCCCCGACTTCCTGCAGGTCCAAGCCAAGCCCGACTTCAAGCGTCTCGGAAAACGCGCCGGCAAGAACATGAAAGTGTTGGCCGCCGCCATCGCACAGTTCGATCGCGAGACGGTCTTCGCACTGCAAGGTGGGGGAACCGTCGAAGTGGAACTCGATGGCGCACCTTTCACCCTCGAAGGAGAAGACATCCAACTCCAGACCCAAAGCGCCGACGGCATGGAAGCCGCCACCGATGGTTATGTCACCATCGGTTTGGTGACCGAGCTCACTCCGGAACTAGAGTGTGAAGGCCTCGCACGTGAGGTCTTGAATCGACTGCAAACGCAAAGAAAGGAGAGCGGTTTGGAAGTTTCCGACCGTATCCAGGTGCGTGTGCATGGCGATGATGCCGTGCGTGCAGCAGTCGAGGCGCATGGTGCCTGGGTTGGCGAAGAAGCACTGGCTCCGGATGGATTGCATTGGGTCGAGCCAGCCGTGGTGTCGCCCGAACACTTCCAGAGTTACGACTTGCCCGGCGAACATCCATTGCATTTGGCAATCGCGAAAATTGCACTGGAGAAGGCATAGAACAGGGTGTACATTACTTATGTGTCAATGACTTCGTATCGGAGGCATAGGCCGCCGGTCCGATAAAACATGACCGGGAGCATGTCTCCTGAACGGGTAAACCGTTTGGGGCTGCGTCCCACCCTGAATTCAGGGACCACGCGTCCTCTCTCCTCCCACGATGTCTTGCACAAACCGAGCCTCTCATCTTCGGATGGGAGGCTCGTTCTTTTTTTACTGCCTGGGCCTGACGCCGCTCCTGTTCTTGGATCTGCTCCTGGTCTCCCCAGGCGTGCGCATCGGAGCTGCTGGAGCAAGCGTCTTGCTTCTGCCCATCGTCCTATTGCTCGGTGGCTTACTGCTCTGCACCCGACGCCTCTGGGACCTGGCGATTCCTTCGCAATTACGCGGCACCGCAATGGCGAAGTGCGCCCTGGGATTGAGCTTCTCGATTGCCGCTGCCTTGCCGATCTTGATGCCCATTCGGTTCCAGTGGCTCTACTTGAATCGGGTCCACTGGAACCTGCTGTTCCAGATCGTTGCCATGTTGATGGCTTATGTCACCCTGATGCGATTCCTGCCCAAATGGAATCCGCCGCGGCACGCAGGGCGATGGTTCCTGATCCTCGGCATCCTGCAGGTTGGTCTTGCCAGTGTCGTCGAGACCATGGATCGCACTGCACTGCATCGCAATAGTGGCATCGGCAGTCTGGAGGATGTCGCGGAGCACACGCAGGCAGCGCCGGCCACCTTGGAAGCAACAGCAAGGGAACGACCGCATGTCGTCCTTCTGGTGCTTGATACCTTGCGCTACGACACCCTCCTCGAGACTTGGCAAGGCGAACAGCATTTTCCGCAACTGGATGCCTACCTAGCCGAAGGAACGCATTTTGAGCGCAGCTATGCCGGCTGCAACGTGACACCCGGCGGACATTCCACCTTGTTCACCGGGCTTTATCCGCATGAGACCGGCACTCTTTCCTTTGGCATGGTGAAGTTGGCGCCGAGCTTCCTCAGTGTCGCCGAGTTCTTGCGCAGTCGGGGTTACCGCACGGGGGCAGCCGTCGCCAACTCGCGTATCAGCGGACGGTACGGCTTTGGCCAAGGATTCGAGATCTATAACGACACCCTGGTCAATCCGATCATCGACTTCAAGTCCGTCGGCGATCGCATTGCTGCATCACATTTGATGCGGGCGGTGGGTGCGCGCGTCACGCGTAAGGCTGTGGGTGCGGTCTTCGCCAGTCTGCAGTGGCGTTACGGGGATCCACCGGCCATGGAAACCACGGACGCAGCTCTCAAGGTTTTGGCTGACCTCGAGCGGCAGGAAGAGGACCCCGCCTTCCTATTCGTGAACTACCGCGACCCGCATTCGCCCTACACCACCGACCAGAGTTACATCGACGCCTTTGGTCCCGGCTATCGCAGCCGCGGACTTGAGGGAGTGCGGAAGGATGTGATTGCCTTCTCGACCCGCCTGAAGCGCATCAAGGATGACCTCCAAAATGGCGTCGATCGTTCCGCGGACATGCGTTGGCTGCAGGAGGTCTATCGGGAGCAATGCTTGGAGCTCGACGAGGGCGTGGTTGCCCTGCTGCGAGGCTTGGAAGAGACTGGAATCCGTCGGGACAATACCTTGTTGATCGTGACCTCCGACCACGGCGAACAACTTGGCGAGCATGGAGCCTTCCATCATGGTTCCTCCCTCTACGACGAAGAGGTGCGCGTGCCATTGGTCGTCATGGGGCCTGGTTTCGATGCCGAGAAGGTGCAGACCCCTGTAAGCGGTGCCGATTTCCTTGCCACCGTTGCTACCACCCTTGGGGTACCCGCCGAAGACTTACCGCCGACTTCCGGGGTGCCCTGGCAAGCCCCGCAACGCGATCGTTATCTCGTCTTCGAGCATGGCCAATACCGAGGCTTCCTGTTCAACGATTACAAGATGCTGGCGGTGGATCGCGATGGCGCGCTGCAGTGGACCGACGCCTACGACCTCAGCGAGGATCCTCTGGAGACTCAGAACCTCATCGACAGTGGCTTGGCTTGGGTCGATGCCTGGATCGAGAACCCTCCCTTGCAGTCCTCCGAAGACGCGGAAGCCCTGGTCGACGGAGATGGCAGTATCGACCTCGCTGCCCTCGGCTACGCAGACGAGGCCGGCCACTAGGCGCAGCAGCGAAATCGCGCTCGGAATCAGAGGGGAATCCCCGGATTGGTTGAATCGGCGGGGGATTCCGGGCAGAATGGCTAGCCATGGTTCGCCCCTTCGTTTTTGCTATTTGCCCTCTGCTGCTCGTCGCATGCGGGGGTGAGGAGAAGTCCAGTACTTCCGGAGACGTGGTTCTCCTGTCCTTGGATGATCCCGTGGTTGAGGAAGAGACCTCTTCGAAAGATTCCGTAGCCGCCGTTCCCACGGAGGCGGACCTCCAGGCGCATCAAGGAGAGGGCAAGCCCGAGCCGGCCTCCGCGGAGCCCGTAAAACTAGATGTGGACCGCGCCCTGGCCTTGCTCAATGATTGGCATCGGGCCTCCACCGATGATCGTTTCGAGGTCGAGCGGGGTGCGTCCACCGCTGCAGCCGGCCTGCGTTCCCTTGGCCGCGTATGGAGTGGGGAGGCCGATGCCTATCGCTCCAGCCTGCGCACCTCCACCGAAGGCACTTTCGGCGCCGATTTCGCGAACTATGCCGATGCCTGGGCCGAGAAAGGAGCACCTGGCCTGCAGTCCGCTCTCAGTCGGGGCGCCGTCGGCAGCATTGCCCACCTGGTTTGGACCGACGTCCTCGCCGAGACCGCTCTCGCCACCGATGATTACCGCACCGCCGGCAACGCCCTGGGAACCCTGAGTTCCGGCATGTTGGCTTCCGGCTACAGCCGCGAACGCATTCTGGAGCTCCAGCCCCGCATCGCCCTGGTCGGACGCAACTCCAGCGCCTTCTTGGAGTCGCAGGATTACGTCGTGCCGAGTGGGGGAAGCTATTGGGCTATGTGCAGGGATCTGCGCAAACAGGGCCTTCTGGTCAATCAGGGTTGGATTGCCGATTTCAACCACAAGCGCAACTACAACCTTGGTGCCGGCGAGACCCTGAAGATTCCGCAGGCCAAGCTGAGTGTGGCGGCCTGGCGTGGCGATCGCGTCATGATTCTTTATGCCGACGGCATCCCAATCCGCTTGTTTGCCGTCTCGATGGGGCGCGAAGGTGAACCTACCCCGTTGGGCACCTTCACCCTGGATATCTGTGAGAAGGAGCCGGTCTACTATCCGCCGGGAGGCCAGCCGGTGCCTTATGGCAACCCCGACAATCCTCTGGGGGAGCGCTGGATGGGCTTTCAGGAGGATCGCCAATACGGCATCCACGGAACCAACTCCGAGGACACCATCGGTTCCTATGAATCTGGTGGCTGCATCCGCATGCACAACGCCGAGGTCATCGATCTGTTCGACTACCTCTGCAAAGGCATTTCCGTAACAATCTCGGCCTAAGCGCCGGTTTCGAAGTGCTGGCCACGTGCCAGCCAGGCATCGGCGATTTCCTGGCGGACGCCGATGCCTGCGACCAACACCTCTCCTGTGTGGGAGGGGCCATCCGCCAGGGAGAACCCGGCTTTTGCGGCGACGAAGCTGAGGGTCCAAGTCGCCTTGATGGCGCGGCCAAGCGCTTGGCCCGTGGTGCAATCCAGGCCACTAGGGCAATCCACCGCAAGGATCGGAGCACCACTTTCGAGCCAGGGAGCGAGGGAACTGAGCTGCTCTTCCTCCATGGCACGCGTAAGGCCGACGCCAAACAGTGCATCGACCACGATATCTGGGGTGGGAATGCCCTTTATCTCCCCTCCAGGCTCGATCTTTTTGACCTCTCCGCCGAGGTTTTGGAAGACCTTTAGCTGCATCGCTAGCAAGCCATCTGCGGGCCCTTCTCCATAGGGGAGATACACGATGACCCGTGTTTGTGGCCTTCCAAGCAGCAAACGGGCTGCAGCGACGCCATCGGCACCGTTGTTTCCAGGCCCACAGAGAAAGGCAACAATTTCCCCATCGCCTTGGTTAAGCCGTGATTCCAGGAAGCCGCAAAGAGAGTTCGCTGCCTCTTCCATGAGGACAGCGGCGGGAAGGCCAAGATCCTGCAGGGCGCGATCAAAGGCTTGGCAGGCCAAGGTGTCCCATAGGGAAGGTGAGGGCTTGGAGAAGGAATTCACAGGAACCATGAAAAAAGTCTCAGGACCGGTTGACGGGCCCTTCTAGGGCTCTAGAATATCCGGCCGCTCAACGAGGAAGGCTCAGAAATGAGTTCTCGTTGCTGCTCTCTAGCTCAGAAAAAACTTCGAAGTTTCGCCCCCAAGGGGTTGACAGCAAGGAGTTAAGAGCTAAGATACTCGGCCGCCATTCGCGCGGGTCTAGGACTAAAAGTCCTGGGCGAAACGCGAAAGGCCAGTGAACGGGCTTCTGCCCGTCGCTCTCTGAAAATAAGGATGACCCTGTCGTGCAAAATAATTTGAGTACGAATTGGAAGTCAGGAAAACCCAGGTCGACTTCGGTCGGCCGACAATCAAAAGTGAAGGGTTTGATCCTGGCTCAGAGTGAACGCTAGCGGCGTGGATTAGGCATGCAAGTCGAGCGCGAAAGGATGATGAAGGATTCTTCGGATGACTGATTCGCTGAGTAGAGCGGCGCAAGGGTGAGTAATACATGGCTAACGTGCCTCCAACACTGGAATAACAACTGGAAACGGTTGCTAATGCCGGATAGTTTCAATCCACCACATGATGGATTGAATAAAGGTGGGGATCCCTTCGGGGACCTTCTGGTTGGAGAGCGGGTCATGGGCTATCAGCTTGTTGGTGAGGTAAAGGCTCACCAAGGCTATGACGGCTAGGCGGTCTGAGAGGATGGCCGCCCACATCGGGACTGAGACACTGCCCGGACTCCTACGGGAGGCTGCAGTCGAGAATCTTCCGCAATGGGCGAAAGCCTGACG
>JBMYYH010000100.1:0-10972 GCA_049609225.1 Planctomycetota bacterium
CTGCGCACCGGCCAGCCGCCAAAGCTGCTGGAACTGATGAAGGGTCTAACGACTCCACTGAAGAACCAGTAATCGCAGCCATGCAAAAGGCCCTGGATTCCAATCGCGGAATCCAGGGCCTTTCTTTTTTGCGGACCTAGGTACTTAGGTCCGAAAATTCTATTAGAAATCTCCCTCGCCGTCCTCGTCTTCGTCGGAATCGTTCTTGTTCTTACGATTCTTGGCCTTGTCTTTGGCCGCATCGCGCTCGCTTTCCTTCTCTTCGTCGGTCTTCCATAGGTTGTCCCATTGGCGTTGCGTGCGCGCATTCTCCAACGACCATTCTTTCTTCGACATCTTGAAGGACTTGCGATTGTCCGACCACCAATCCTGCCATGCCTGCTGGGAAGTGCCCTGATCGGTGCCGGTCAAGACGATGAGGGAGCGCTGGGCTTCCTTCATGATGTTCTTGATGCCACCTCGTCGACGTCCACCCACGGCCCCGGTCTTGCTGTAATCCAGAATCGCCTCAATCGCATCGACATCGCGAATACGGCCCAATGCGGTGATCTTGGCCTTCAAGACTTCGCTCGAGACCTTGGAAGTCGCGACGAGATCATCGGTCAGAGGCTTCAGGCATTTCTTATCAGCCTTCTGCCCAAGCGCATAGGCATAAGCCTCGGCCGCCTTGACGTCATCCAGGATGCTCTTGTTCTTCCGCTGCTTCACCAGCACCTCCAATGCCGATGGATCGGTGTTGTGACGCAAAGCTTCCAACGTGCCGAGGATCACTTCTTGCGACTGGTGCTTCAGGCCTGCACCCAACTCCTTGGTCACCAGCTTCGACGGAATCCGGCCGATGGCATCGAGAGTGGCGAGGGTAATGTCGTCCTTCTTGGCTTTGAAGGCGGCCTTGAGCTCGCGCGCGGCTTCCCCTGGATCGATTTCCACGATCTCGGACTCGACCTCTTCGGCCGGGGCAGGCGTTTCGGGGGTCTCCTGCTCTTTTTGAGCAGGCAGAAGGGCCGCCATGGGGGTGGCCAAAAGGAGAGTGGTGAGAAGCATCAGGCTGAAATGGGGTTCCGGAGAGCCTTTGGTTTATCGGCTATCTAGCTGGAACCCATGCAGCCGGGCCCGGTTTCGCGAATCTCCCCGATTCAGACGCCCTGTTTGGCCCCAAGCATGTCCCGGAAGCGCCGGAAAAGGTGCTCTGGGTCGTGCGGGCCGGGCGCGCCTTCTGGGTGGTACTGCACCGAGAACAGTGGCTTCTCCTTATGCCGCAGACCCGCAACCGTGCGGTCGTTGCCATTCCAGTGGGTGACCTCGAGGCCGGTGTCGGCAAGGCTATCGGGATCCACCGCGAAGCCATGGTTCTGCGAACTGATGTCGATGCGCCCAGTCTCCGGCTCGATCACAGGATGGTTGGCGCCGTGGTGACCGAACTTCATCTTGAAAGTCTTGCCGCCTAGAGCCAGCGCCAGGATCTGATGCCCAAGGCAAATGCCGAACATCGGTAAGCCCGTATCGCACAGGGAAGCCACCGCATCGATGGCGGTATGGACAGCCGCAGGATCGCCCGGGCCGTTACTGAGGAACACCGCATCCGGTTTCATCGCGAGCACTTCCTCGGCGGACGTATTCGATGGCACCACCATCGGCGCGAAGCCACAACTCACCAGGTTGCGGAGAATGTTGCGCTTCATGCCGAAGTCATAACACACCAACTTCGGGGCATCGGCGGTGAGAGTGCCGGGTTCCCAAGTCACGCTGTCGGGCAGACCTTCGGACCAGGTGTAGGGCTCACTGCAACTCACTTCATCGGCGAGGTTGCGGCCATCGAGCGAAGGATGAGCCTGCACCAACTGCAGCAGTGCATCGACATCTTCCGTCTCGGTACTGAGGATCGCGCGTTGCGCACCCTTGTCGCGCAACAGCAAAGTCAACTCGCGCGTATCGACGCCTTCCATCGCCATCACATCATGCTTGGCGAAGTATTCCTCGAGGGTCAGCTCGGCAGCCCAACTGGATGTGCATGGGGTAAGCTCGCGCATGATCATGGCGCTGGCCCAACACCGATCGCTTTCATCGGCGCTTGCTTGGCAACCATAGTTACCGATCTGCGGGTAGGTCATGACGACCGCCTGACTGCAGTAGGAGGGATCGGTGAGAATCTCCTGATAGCCAGTCATGCCGGTGTGGAACACCAGCTCGAAGGCGCGTTGGCCGGCGACGCCGACGCTGCGGCCACGGAAGACGGAACCATCTTCCAGGACGAGGATTGCAGGTCGCGGGGATTCAACCATTGCGGGGCATTATCGCCCCATCAACGCCTTTCGCCAAGCATCGCCGCGCTGTTCTTCGCTGGCATGCTCCAAACCCTCCTCGGGGCTTTCCCCAGGCAGCTTGGCCTGGGTTCCCGGGGTCGCGACGCGCTCCAGCACATCTGCGATCGTGAGCATTTCGGTCTTGGACGGGCTCTTCAGCTCAATCACCGAGCCTTCCGTCACGGAGGGGCCGAGGTCGCCACCGCCGAAAGTGATGGCTGGCGAGGGGCTGCTGCAGCCGCCGCCGGCACTAGAACTGCCAGAACCGCCCGAAAGGAAAGCACCCTCGCGGATCTTGTCGGCCAGATCCTGTGCGATCTCGGGGTAAAGACGGCCGAGTTCGCCGAGCAGGAATGCCGCTTGGCGCTTGGTGCCCTTGTTGCGGTCGGTCACGAGCTCATAAGCCCAGCGATAGAGCGCACCCTTGGGATCGGTCTCGAGCAGTGCCTTGGCGCCTGCCCGACGCACCCAAAGATTGCGATCTTCAAGGCTGGAATCAAGCAGCATCACGACCATGGAGTTGTCTTGCTGCACGGCAGCGATTCGCGTAGCGGCCCAACGGTACTCGGGATTGCGGTCATCCATGATGTCGCGCCAATCGCTGAGCGTGACCTTGCGGTCGTTCTGCACACTGCTGTTGGATATTTCACCTTCCATGGCGCCGACGAGCAGGGCCAGTTGCCCACCTTCCGTTTTCTTCATGCGCCCCCACAAGGCCTCGACGCGATCATCACGATCCAACTTGGACGGTAGGGGATCGATGCGTTTACCCCATGCATGCAGAGCCCCAAAAATGAGTTCGCGATTTGAATCGTCGATCGGCTCTGCCAGGAGACGCTCGAGCAGACCACGTTCACTGCAACGTTGCACCCAAGTGGCATAGTCGAGATCACGCAATGGTTCGAGCAGTTCTGTTTCCTTGACGCCGTCGACCAGGGCAATGACCTGCTGGCCTTCGGAGCGCAACACGCCATAGGGAGTGCGCACCAGGAAGGTGCCGACTTCCACGCTCGCAAGTACCGGCAGACGCGTGCCATCGTCGAGGACAGCAAGCGGTTCTTCCGGACCGGTGGTGAGAGGAAGGGTGGAAAGGATCAGGGAAAGGAACATCTCAGACTCCTTGTTTCTGTTGATACCAGCGTACCCAATCGTCCCGTTTGGGGCCGGGTTGGGCACCTGTCAGTTGGGTGAGCGAAGTGCGGATGGCCTTGCCTAAAGTGACCGAGACCACGCGAACCTCCAGGACAGCTCCTTCGACCAAGGTCGTGACGACGGGGTCGGCGATGAAGGAAGAAGCGGCGACTTCGACGTCGAAATCGGTGACGGCAGCGATTTGGCGACCGAAGAAAACGTGGGACCGTGGTGCCATGGCGGCAGTCTCCGCTCCCAAGGCGTAGATCAAAGCTTTCACCACGTTGGGATCTTCGCTGCCGTAGTTGCCGAGATGTCCGGCGGCGCGCACACGCTCGTCTTCCGGGCCATGACGCCAAAGCGCGATGGTCCAACGCCCAAGGCTGTGCTCCGGATCGATGCCAAAGGCCGCATCCGACATCGCGATGCGGGCGGGCTCATGCTCCTCTTCCAAGCTCAAGGTCATGAGTTTGCGCGACAGTCCGATCTCCTCTTGATGCCCAGCCAAACGCGCGCCCGCCCGACGCAACTCCGGGTCCTTCGACTTCAAGGCACGGCTCAAATCCGCATGACTGATGCGACGCTTATTCGCCTGCTGCGAAACCGAGACTTCGCGCAACAGTGCGCCGGTGAGCAACAACTGATCGTGGTCCTTGCTCTTGGCCAGACGCTTCCACAATTGCTCGATGCGCTTTTCTTTATCCCACTTGACCGGCATGGTGTCGAGACGGCGACCCCAACTCTCAATCAACTGTGCATGCAAGGCCCGATGCTCCTCTGGGACTTCCGCTTCGATCAGCTCCGTGAGCAAGCCGCGTTCGGCAATGCGCTCCAACCACAGGGCGTAATCCATCTGCTTCAAGGGAGCGAGCAGGCGCAGGTCCTCTTCCGTATCCGACATCGAGACGACCGGGTCCAGGCTGGCGTCGTAGCGGCCGAAGGGAGTCTCGATGGCGCGTACTCCAGCGGAGACTTCCGTCGTGGTCTCGATGCGTGTGCCGGACTTCAGCACGGCAACGGGCTGTTGGGCGGTCAGAAGGAGCAGGGTAAGGAGCATGCTATCCAGGGCTAGAGGTCAAAGACGCGTTGGCAACCACGCATCGGTGTAGTAATCCAACCAATCGGTGGTGGTGCGGCCGGTGCGATAGCCGGCCCAAGTGTCGAGCGCATCGAGCAGTGCCTGGTGCAATCCTTCGCTGTAACGCGTGACTTCGAAGGTGCCTTCGAGCCTGAGGAACTCGGTTTCCGCACGCAGGTAGGTGTGATCGGCCTCCGCGTGTTCAGGATCGAGGCCGATGAGGTCGCGCGCATTGCGATCGATCTTGCTGACGACCTTGATGCGGCATTCATGGAACGGAAACTTGGTGCCAGCCTTGGAATCCCAGGCGGCCAAGACATGCAGAAGCCCGCGCAGACCATCGGCGCCGCCGAAGCGTCCGAGGTTGCGGGCGGCATGTTCGCGATGATTGGCGTGCCCGCGTGCGAGGTTGCGCAACCAATAGAGTCTGGAAGCATGCGCGTTGATGCCATGAACTCCTTCGGCGGCGGCATCGCGTGCGGCTTCGACCGGATCGGTCAAGGATGCTTCCATCAAGGGTTCGCGCAAGGAGACTTCCTGTTGCATGCCCGAAACTCGTGCGGCGATGCGTCGGATGAGAGGATCCTTACTGCGTAAGGCCTTGCGCAAATCGGACAGGGCCACCACGCGACCATGTTGGGTCTGCGAACTGGCACTGACTTCCACGACCAAACGCGAACCTGCAAACAGAGCGGTGGCGAAGTCTTTCGAGTGCGCGCGCTTCCACAACCACGCCACGCGATCCTTGCGCGCGATGGAGGTGGGGACGGGATCAAGGTGACGGCCCCAATGTTCGAGGACAAGATAAGGCTCGAGGCGCTGCGGCTCGTCCTTCAACATCGCGCGGCTGACGCGCATCAACTCCTCGAGTTGCCCGGCAGTGGAGAGATCCTGCAGCCAAGTGCTGTCGTCGAGGATGCCATCTTGACGCAAGCGACGCAGATCCTCGACCTGCTGAGCACCATCCTCAATCGCGACGACGGGGTCGGTGGCGTTGCGATACAGCCCGAAGGGCGTTTGGATCTCGCGATCGCCGACTGCGGCATCGACGCACTGCACGTGCAATCCGGATTGCGTCACCGCCACGGGGAGTGACGGGGATTGCAGCAGGACAGCACACAGAGCGGATGCGGCGAGGCACACCATGGTGCCATCCTATTGCAAAGGATGTGCCGACAATGCGATCCGCGCGGCCAGAACGCCGGCGCCGAAGCCATTGTCAATATTCACCACGCCAATACCCGGCGCACAGCTGTTCAGCATTGCCAGGAGCGCCGTAAGTCCTTGAAAGGAAGCGCCATAGCCCACAGAGGTCGGAACGGCCACCAGCGGGCAGGAAACCAGGCCTGCGACCACGCTGGGGAGGGCTCCCTCCATGCCAGCGACCACCACGAGGGCGTCTGCCGTGCGTAATCGCTCCAAATGGTGCAGAAGGCGGTGGAGGCCAGCGACGCCGATATCGGTCAAAATCTCGGTTTCGCAGCCCATCCAGTCGGCCGTACAGCGCGCCTCCGCGGCAATCGGGAGGTCGGAGGTGCCGGCACAAAGGATCAAGACCTTGCCACGTTTGGCATCGCGCGGCTCCTCGAACCAGGTGATGCATTGTGCATCTTGGTCAAAATGTGCCCCGGGGAGAACACTGCGGACGGCCTCGAAGCGCGTTTCCTCCGCCTTCGTCAGCAACACCCGACGATGCGCCTTGGCCAAACTCGCCGCCGCTTCTGCGCATTGCTCCGGAGTCTTGCCCGCGGCATAGACCACTTCCGGTGCCCCACAACGCAACTCGCGATGCGTATCACTATGGGTGGTCGCGCCGACGTCAAAAGGTAAGCGCGAAAGGGTCTCCAGGGCATCGGGGATGGCGCAGTTGCCATCGCGTACCGATTCCAGCAGACGTTGTATTTCCTGAGGATCCATCCCTACCCCGTAGCCGCGACGTCGAGTGCGAGGTTGTCGACTTTGCCATGACGCAAGCGCTCACCACCGAGTCCTGCGATCATCACGGCATTGTCGGTGCAATAAGCCGGAGGTGCGAAGGTCGCGTGGAATCCAGCCTTCGAAGCTTCGACTGCCATCACTTCGCGCAGCCGTCGGTTGCATGCGACGCCACCGCCGACCAACACACGGCCAATCCCAGTGGCTTGGGTCGCGCGACGACATTTGCGCGCCAAGGTCCGCACCACCGCGGATTCAAAACTGGCGCAAAGGTCGGGGATGCGTGCCTGATCGACAATCCATGGATCCTGCATGGTGCCGCCTGGACCTTTGATGGTGTAGAGCAGCGCCGTCTTCAAACCACTGAAGCTGAAGTCGAGCGAATCCGGTGCCAGCAGTGGCAACTTGAAGGGGAAGGCTTTGGGATCACCTTCCGCACCCGCTTTCTGGATCGCGGGGCCGCCGGGATATCCCAAGCCCAACATCTTCGAAGCCTTATCCAGAGCTTCTCCCGCAGCATCATCTAAGGTGCTGCCGAGCAAGGTCATGGAGAGTGCATCATCACAGCGATAAAGGCTGGTGTGTCCGCCCGACACCACCAAGGTGATGTACGGAAACTGACGTTCCTCCAAAGGCATCAAGGCCGCATAACTATGCGCCTCGATGTGATGCACACCGATCAACGGCTTGTCCCATGCGAAAGCCAGGGCCTTGGCTGCCGTGGTGCCGATGAGCAGGGAACCGAGCAGACCAGGCCGATGCGTGACGGCAATGCCGCCGAGGTCCTGCGGTTGCAGATTGGCTTCCTCGAGAGCCTGCATCACGGCCGGGCGAATCGCGCGAAGATGACTGCGTCCGGCGATCTCCGGAACCACGCCACCCCAGGCAGCATGTTCGTCGATCTGACTGAAGACGATCGACGACAAGACCTGGTCGTCGCAATCGACAATCGCGGCGGCGGTCTCATCGCAGGAAGATTCGATTCCGAGGATGGGGGCGTGGCTCATGCTTGGTCGTCGAGGGAAGTCCGCAGCAAGGTCAATGCGGTTTCGAGCACGCGGTCGCGCGGTGGCACGGCGTCGCGAATGACTGGAAAGGCTTCATAGACGGCGTCGCGGAAGGCGGCGGGGGGTGGATTGCGACGTTGCCAAGCACGGATGAACGGTTCCTGCTGGGTATCCGGCAACACCACCATGTCCGGTTCGATGCCACCGGCATGTTCGGGTCGTAGATGATCCTCGAGGATGTGGCCGGCGGGGGTGAGGTAATAGCCAGCGGTGAATTGCATTGCGAAATCACCGGCCTGGTATTCGAACACCTCTTGGTAGATGCCCTTGCCATAAGTGCGCGTGCCGAGAACCACTCCAAATCCACGTTCGCGCAATGCGGCGGCAACCACTTCACTGCCGGATGCACTTTCGCCATTGACCAACAGCACCAAAGGCATACCCAAGAACCGCGAATCCTCGGGATCGGCATGACGCTCATCCGTGGTGCCATTGCGATTCTCCAAGGAACAAACCAAATGTCCGTCGAGGAAACGCGCAGCAATGCCCACTGCACTTGGAAGTTGTCCGCCACGATTCCAACGCAAGTCCAACACCAAAGCCTTCAAGCCACGTTGTTCCAACTTATCGAGGGCACGATCGAACTCATGTTCGGTGCTCTGGGCAAAGGAGCGGATATGGATATGTCCGATGCCGAACTCCTCATCCAACATGCGTACATCGCCCACGGTCAAGGTCGGCACGGAACTGCGTTCGACCATCGCGGCAAAGGTGCTGCCATCGCGACGCACGAGTTCTAGATGCACCGCGGTACCGGGTTCGCCACGCAACAACTCCGCCAGTTCCGAAAGCCCAGCATCGCGGACGTCGACATCGTCGATGCGTAGGAAGCGATCACCAGGACGAATCCCGGCCTTATCCGAAAAGCCTCCTGGTTGCGGGTAGAGGATGTCTCCCGCCGGATTCAGCATGACCCCAATGCCTACCAGCACCCCGGAGTTGCCCTCGCGGAAGCGCCGCAGATCCTCCGGGCCAAAGAAGCTGGCATACGGATCCTGCAAGGACTGGAGCATGCCTTCTGCACCACTCCGCATCAGCGCATCGCTCGGGATCGGCTCGACATAATCCTCGCGGATGGTCTCATGCACCATCAACAACATCTGCTCCTCTGCCGGCCGCGTATGGTCCACGATGCAGGGGCCGAGGAAACGCTGGGTCACCAGGATTCCGACGGAGGCCCAGAAGGCACCGAAGAGGAGGCTCTTGAGGTGGAACGGCCGACTTTCCGGGCGCATGATGGGATTCTACTGGCCCGGGGGTATGGGGCGGGACTTAAGATATGGGCTTCCACCCTGCCCATCCCACCCTTCAAGCTTCCCTGTCATCCCATGTTGGTCCGTTACCAGACCGAGTTCAGCGCCGCCCATCGCTTGATGCGCGAAGACTGGAGTGCCACGCGTAACCAAGAGGTCTTCGGCCCGTGCGCGCGCGGCCATGGTCACAACTATGGCTTGGAAGTCACGATCGAGGGTCCGGTGATGGAGGAGTGTGGCATGGTGATGAACTTCAACGACCTGGAAGCGCATGTCAAAACGCGCTTGTTGGATCACGTCGATCATCGTGACCTGGACAAGGATGTGCCCTTCCTCAATGGCATCCTGTCTACCGCTGAAAACCTCTTGAAGGCTTTCTGGAATCCACTGGCCACTGGCCTACCGGAAGGGGTGCGTTTGCATGCCCTCTCCCTGCGCGAAACCCGCGACTTCACCTGCACCTACTACGGCCCAGACGATGCCTGAATCCTCCGACCCGAACGATCCCCTACAGGCGCTCGTCCACTCGATGCTCTCCCAAATCGGAGAGGATCCAGAGCGCGAAGGATTGCTCGATACCCCCAAGCGCGTGGCCAAGAGCCTGCGTTTCCTGACAGGCGGTCAGGAACAGTGTCTCGAAGATGTCGTCAATGGCGCCCTGTTCGAGGAAGAGGTCGACGAAATGGTGCTGGTGCACAACATCGAGTTCTATTCGATGTGCGAGCACCACATGCTGCCGTTTTATGGCCGCATGCATGTGGCCTACTTGCCGAAGGGCCGCATCATTGGTCTGAGCAAGATCCCGCGCATCGTCGATATGTTCGCCCGACGCCTGCAGGTGCAAGAACGCCTGACTGTCCAGGTCGCGGAGGCGCTACAGGAAGTGCTGGAGCCCAAAGGGGTTGCGGTCGTCAGCGAGGCCTCGCACCTGTGCATGATGATGCGTGGGGTGTCGAAGCAAGCGAGTCGTGCCACCGCTTCCTGCATGCTCGGCGGATTCCGCAGCCACGCTCAGACCCGCAACGAGTTCCTGAACCTCGTAAAGGCTTCTGCACAAGGAAGCTAAGCAATTTCCTAGAATAGCCTCAGTTTTTGGCCAGAAATTCACTTCGGATCTCTTTGCCGTGGTAAATTCGTGAGTGTGGTCGGCGACGCCGATTGCGCATCCCCTCACTTCCCCCGCAACATCCCCCAATCTCCCATCGTGCGACAAACCGCACATCGCCCCCTCCCAGCTCTGTTTGCGATCATCCTTCTCGTCGGCGTGTTAGCGCTCATGATGATGGCGATGACCAATGCCCAAACCGTGCAGCCCAAACATGGGGCTAACGCGGAAGCGGCGGAAGCAAACTAGTCCTCGCGCACTTCCTCAAGAAAGGCCTCGATTTTCAAGACGGCCTCCTCGGGAGTTAAATGCGTCGTATCGAGGGAGAACTCGGCGCGTTCATAGGCGCTGCGCCGTTGCGCCAATAGCTGCTCCATATGAGCGATGGCTTGGCGCTGCCCTTCCGGCGGACGCTTGCCATCTTGCGTGGTGACGCGGTTCCAATGCGTGATCGATTCGGCATGCAACCACACCGTGGTGCAAGTCGCGAGCAAGCGCGCATAAGCATCGGTGTGACTCACGATGCTGCCAGGCAATGCCAAGACCCCATGCGGGTTCTTCTGCAGCCAAGCCTCCAGGGCGGAAGCTTCGCGGCGCAAGAAACCATCGCGGCCTTCGGTCTCGAAAATCTCGCGCGTGGTGGTGCCAGCGGCGTCTTCGATGAGGCGATCCAATTCCTGGAAGGGGACTTCCAGCTCCGCAGCGAGGCGCGGGCCTAGGGTGCTTTTTCCTGCACCCCGAATGCCCAGAAGGGCAATCCGATCGGTGGGGATCCCAGCAACCTGGAGATCACAGAGTTGGCCTAGGGGCAACTCCAAAGAGTGCGCCAAGGCTGCCATCTTCTCGAGGGATGGATTGGCTCGTCCAGCCTCGATCTCGACCAGGAAGCGCCGGCTCAATCCAGCCTGGTTGGCCAGGGCCTGAAGCGAGAACTTGCGCTCGAGGCGCAGTTGGCGGACGCGTTTCCCGAAGGAACGGAGCAGTCTGGAGGAGGAGCGGGCCATGAAGGGACGGGAACTATACTTCCTGATTGTACAGCATCCAACCAAAAAGAGGCGGCGGTCCTGGTGGGGACCGCCGCCTCTGCGTGGTGGGTGCTT
>JBMYYH010000101.1:0-10646 GCA_049609225.1 Planctomycetota bacterium
CACCCCGCCACGGATGTGGCATAACCAAGGTGTCTATGAAACCGGGGCAAGGTCATACTACCCTGAGGATGGATACTTCAATTTCCTGGTCGGCGAATCGAACCCGCTGTTCATTAACGGCTTTGAGTCCCCCACTGGAATGGACCAGGGATGGACACATATCGATTTGAACAATCCGCTCTATGACGACTGGCAACGAGGATTGCCAGGAGGCAATCAGGGCGTTTCCTTCGGAACTCCTTGGTATGACCCGCCTAACCTCGATAACTCGACATCCATCTGGGGAACGGACATCGCTGCCACATGGGACGGAATGTATCTTGCCGATGTAGATTCGTATCTACAATCTCCGGTGATTGATGCCTCGGACATGACAGGCCTGAAATTGCGCTTTGATAGATGGCTAAGTTTTGCAGGACCTGGGGACGAAGCCACCATCTGGGCCGTTCACCCAGTCACTGGAGCTGAGATTCTCAAGCTTTCCGACCCCGTTTCAGCGAATGACACGGAATGGAAAGATTTGGTCATTGAGCTGCCCTCCACGCTCGACGGAGTGGCGTTCAGGCTCCGATTCAAGCTAAAAACTGATTTGGCTACAAACTATGGAGGCTGGAATATCGACAATGTTGAGGTCACTGCACTCGGCGCATCTCCTGGAGGCCCGAGTCCATCAAACACCATGACCCTGAGGGGCGACACCTCGGCATCCGTTGGCATGGTCCCGAGCTTTGTCTTGACCGGAGGCCCTCCCAACTCGCCCTACAAGCTTTATTTCCACACAGTCTGGGATCGCGTGAATGGCTGGACTTCAGGAGGCCACACATACGACATCCAGTTGCTTCCCCAGAATGAGGTCCTCAGTGGAACCCTGGGACCAAACGGCAATGCGAATATCGTGCTTCCGCAAGCGGCGAACAGCTCCCAAATCGGAAACACATACTACTTTGAGGTCGTGGCTAATCCCGCCTCAGGCGTTGAGGATTCCAACGTACAAATCCTCACCGTCTGGCCCTAATCGCAGGTGCTGAGCTGCCTATCTGAACAGCCCCATCCCCCTAGTCCCTGGTAGCGGATTCCTTGGCCGGGCAGGTCCACTGTTCGAGCCCTTTCACGCTGCTCTTCCGCAGTCATCTAACGCGTGACGCGATAAGCAATGCGGTCGGCCAGACGTTGGGCCAACTCCAGATTCGGCGCCAGATCCGCCCACTTGCGCGCCTGCACCACCACGCGGGTGGCGTTGTCGGTGATGCGGGTGAGATAGACCTCGACCTTGTGACCATCGACCTTGCCGACCACCGAGCTTTCGCCCAAGCCACCGGCAATCTCATCCAACTCGCCCTTCTCCTGCAGTTCGGCCTGCGCGGCGGCGTAGGCATCTTCCATGGGCGCGTCGACAAAGACCTCGGTGGAATCTTCGCCGAGGGCATACATGGCACCGGCGCCGATGGCGGCTCCGGCCACGAGCACGCAGGAGCCTAGGCTCAGGAGGCCGAGGCAAAGGAGGGCAGGCAGGGCGAAGGTTTTCATTGCGGCTTCTCTACGGACGATGCGGCCGGAGGTTGGAAGCCATCCGGGCGCTCTTCCGCCTGCGGTTGCGGCGGGGTCAGACGCAGTTCCAGCAGTTCGCGGTCGGCGTCGGCCAAAGCCAGGGTATCGGCGAGCCAACCAACGGGTAGACGCAGGCGCAGACGCGTGAGGCCGTCGGGTTCGGAGGCAGCAGAGAGAATGCGTGTGGGCATCCAGCTGGAGCGGCCAGGGCGGCGCAGGCGGGCATTGCCAGCCAGATAAGCCGGATCCCAATCGGGAGTGGCCAAGACCGCCTCAAGATAACCATCATTCCAAGGTGTGAGCACTCCCACCACCTGGCCTTCCTGCACGGCCTCGCCATCGCCGACCAAGGGACGGAACTCACCCGCGCGCGGCACGCGTAAGCCCACTTCAATCTGCGAAGCCTTCGCTTCCTGCAGCTGCACTTCCAAAGCGCGCGATTGAGCCTGCCAACCCGGACGCTCCTCCAAGTTTGGCGGCCCATCTTGCTGCCACGCCAACCACGAAGCCTGCGCCGCGGCGACTTCGGCCTGCGCTTCCTCCAACTCTTGTTCCAAGGCCAACAGAGCCTCCCAATCGGGACGCACTTCGCGGAAGCTCAAAATGCCTTCTTCCGCCAAAGCCTTGGCTTGCGCATAGGTTTCTCGTGCGGCGGGCAAACGTCTTTCTAAAGAAGAGACCGTAGCCTCATGCCGCGCGACCGCATTTTGCTGGCGTCGTTCTTCCTGCTTCCACTGTTCTAAAGACGCAGCTTGTTGAGCAGCAAACTCCCGCTCCATTTCGTTTTGCAAGTCTTGCAGACGATCACTGCGATCGACGCCGGCAACTTGGGTGAGCACCGCCACTTCTGCGCCCTCCATCACAGCACCTTGCTGCGCAAATTTCGGCCGCCAATGCAAGCGCCCATCGACGGTGGCTACGACATCGACCTGGGGGCGAATCAACTCACCATCGAGGAAGAGTTCCGGCAACTCCGGCATCGGCGGCGGCGCCACTGGATCCATTTCCTGATCCAACGGCTGCGACGGCAGCTTCGGCAGCTCCACCAAGGGTGGTTGTTGCACCGGTGTGGACTTGGTGCTGATCCAAGTCTTCAAACGTTCGACGCCATTGTTTTGATCGACCAAGAAGGCACCCACTGCCAAGATCACCACCACGCTACTCCACAACAAGGCGCGACGCGGGCGATGAACCTCCACTGGAGGTGGCGCCGGTTCGGTGGTTGGGGTGGCCAAGACTTCTACCACCTGCGCTTTCGGCTGCGCTTTGGGCTTTGGCGGTGCTTCCTTCAAACTCGGACGCGCGGCGATTTCCCACAACCCGGGTTCCGCCTGCAAACGCTGGACGGAACCGCGACACCAAGAACGCTCGGTCCAACGACGCATCGCTGCATGTGGAGCTTTGACTCCAAACAACTTGGCGTCGGCGAGGCTGGCTTGGCCGCGAGTGGCGAGGAAGCGTAAGAAGGCATGTTCGCGCCGCGCACTGTCGTCGGAGGCTTCGATGGCTGGCCAGGTGTGCAGAGCCTCGGCCCAGGCATCGATGTCGGCGAGTGCTGCTGGATTCCAACGCACTAGGGATCCATCCCAACCCGGCGGCACCGTAGTGGTACTGCCCCATCGGAAAAGGGGAAGGCAGGCAGTGATTGCATGACGCCTTAAAGCGCTGACCAAAGCTTCGCCACCGACGCCGACCAACATGTCGGGAGGCTCGAGGCCGCTATCCAAAGCAGCGAAGAAGGCATCGAGTTCCTGGCCGTCGATCAGGACTTGCGGATGCTGCAGCATCTGCACAACCCCCTCGGGCGGTGCTTCTCCCTGAGTCAGGAAGACGACGCGCAACGGTACGGAGGAGTTCATGCCATGACCGGATGGCACAGAGGGGCGGGATTTCAAGCCATCCGGTAAGCCTGTTCTACCAGACCAAGCGCCGCATCCAACCCCTGTCCGGCATGAACCAAGGTAATCAGCGGATCACCGGCTTGTACTTGATCTCCGACCTTGGCGTGCAACTTGAGTCCTACGCCGAAATGCACTGGGTCTTGAGCCCGACGTCGGCCGGCGCCGAGGAGGAATGCGGCTTGGCCCAAATGGCCGGCATCGCAGGATTGGACCACGCCAGAGGCCTTTGCGCTGACGACCTGCTCCTCCACCGCACCGCCTTGGAGCTCGGCTTCAGGGTCGCCGCCATGCGCGCGGACCATTTCCAACCATTTTGGATAGGCCGCACCGCTCGCGAGCACTGCGCGCGCCTTTTCTCCTTCACCGCTGAGTTGCACGACCAGGTCGACCAAATCTTCCGGGCCCTGCCCCTGCAAAGTGGCGATCGATTCCTCTACCTCGAGGGCATTGCCAACCAAGTTACCGAGCGGTTGAGACATCGGCGTGAGGTTCGCGGAAGTGGCCACCCCGGCGCCATTGCCGACATCCACCAGGCTCTTAGCCAAGGCTTCGGCTTCGGCACGGGTTTGCATAAAAGCACCACTGCCGAATTTCACATCCAGCACTAGGCGATCGATGCCTTCGACCAGTTTCTTCGACAGGATCGATGCCGTGATGAGGGCGATGGAGGGAACCGTCTGCGTTTCGTTGCGCGTGGCATAAAGGATGCGGTCGGCCGGCGCGATGTCGGGGGTTTGGCCGTTGATGAAGCACCCCACCGCAGCCAAGGCCTCATGCAATTCGGCAACTTGAAGATCGGTGCGATAACCGGGGATCGCTTCGAGCTTGTCGAGGGTGCCACCGGTGATGCCTAAACCGCGCCCAGATAGCATCGGCACCTTCTTGCCGAGATGCGCCCACAGAGGTGCCAGGATCAAGGAGACCTTGTCGCCCACACCACCAGTGGAATGTTTGTCGACGAATGGTCCCTCAAGGCCATCCCAGGTCAGACAGCGACCACTTTCGGTCATCGCCCGGGTCAGGAAGACGGTCTCCTCGGCGCTCATGCCCTTCAGCATCACGAAAGCCAGCCAGGCCCCACGTTGCGCATCGGTGACGGAGCCATCGAGCACACCATCGATGAATCCACGGATGGCGGACTCGTCTTGGGGGATGCCGTCGCGGCGTTGCTGCAGCCAGAGGTCAATCATGGGGCTCAGGGTAGCGATTCCGAGGGGTGGACAATAAACGAGGAAAAGTTCTTTTTATTTGGGCTTGCGGCTTCTTGAGGCGGGGGTATCCTTTGGCCGTAATGAGAATGAGTCTCATTCTCGTAATCTCCTCAAAACCATGAAATCCGCTCGATTCCTGCCTTTCACCCTGCTGCTTGCCGCCCCTTTGGCTGCTCAGCAGGACGGCGCGCCCAGCAATGAAGAACTGGCCCGCCGCATCGACATCCTCTCCGGCCAGCTCGATACCTCCGGCCCATCCATCGCCGATCGTTTCTCCTTCGGCGGTTATGGCGAGCTCGAGTACAACCGCTACGACGACACCACCGATGGCGGCGCACCATCCGGCATGACCGATGAACTCGACCTCCACCGCGTGGTCTTCTACTTCGGCTACAAGTTCGACGACACTTGGTCCTTCACTTCGGAAATCGAATATGAGCACGTCGATGAACTCGCGGTTGAGTTCGCTCAGGTCGACGGCAACTTCTCCGAAGCTTTGAACTTCCGCGGTGGTCACTTGTTGATCCCGATGGGCTTCATCAACCAGAACCACGATCCGAACACCTTCTGGTCGGCACAGCGTCCGGTGGTCGAGCGCCTCATCCTACCCTCCACCTGGCATGAGAACGGTCTCGGAACTTTCGGCGCTGCAGGCGACTTCTCCTGGCAGGCCTATGTCGTCAGCGGTTTCGATGCTGCTGGCTTCAACCCCAGCGGTTCCGGCCTCCGCGGCGGACGTCAGAAGGGTTCGAATGCGCTTGCCGAGGATCTCAGCTTCACCGGTCGTTTTGATTGGCAGGGCGTCGAGGGACTCACTTTGGGTGGTTCCTTCTTCACCGGCAACAGTGGTCAAGGCAGCACGGTGAGTGATTTCGGTGTCAACGTGATGTCGGTGCACGCCGAGTACGAGACTGGCCCAGCCCGTTTCCGCTTCCTTTACGCCGATGCCACCATCGACGATGCCAGCTTACTACCCACTCCATCGGCCAGCGATGACCTCATGGGTTGGTACATCGAAGGCGGCTATGACCTCTTCGCCGACCGCACCGATGGTCAGGCCCTGATCCCCTTCGTGCGCTACTCCAACTACGACTTGTTGGATGCCACCGCCGCCTCCACCGATGTCAGTGTCATCGTCGTCGGTTGTGCTTACCAGCCGCAGGAGAATGTGATCTTCAAGCTCGACTTCAAGGATTCGTCCAACGACGCCGACACCACGGTCGACACCTTCGAGTTCACCCTCGGCTGGGCCTTCTAGTTCAGGAAATGAAACGATGAAAACGCTCCTCTTCGCTTGCGCCACGCTCGCCTTCGCGGCGGGTCCCGGAAAGGTCTTCTACAGCCAGGATCAGGCATTAGGCCTCGCTTTCGGCAAGGCAGAAGTGACCCGGACCACGCACTACTGGAGTGAAGAGGAGCGTGATCGTCTGATCGAACTTTCGGGCAGCAAGGATGTCGGACTCACCCACATCGAGTTCGAGCAGGTGCTGGAGAAAGGCCAAACCGATGATGGTCGTCGCGTGTGGTTCGACACGCGTTTGGTGCGCACCAAGCAACAGACGGTGATGATCATCGTCGATAAGAACCTGACCATCGAGAAGCTGGTGGTGTGCAACTTCGATGAGCCGCTCGACTACAAGCCGGTCGACCGTTGGTATGCCCAGTTCGAAGGCAAGAAGTTGGATGACAAACTCAAGCTGAAGAAGTCGATCCATGGCGTCAGTGGTGCCACCATGACGGCCCGCGCGACCACCGCGGCGGTGCGTGAAATGCTGGCAGCGGACATCGTCGCGCGGACGCCGGCACCGAGTCCGGCCAAGCCCGACGCACGTTAGACTTTGCGGCTATGAGCCGTCTGCAAGCCTGGTTCCATCACGTCGCCAATATCCTGGTCGGCGGTACGGGATTGGTCTATGCCTGGATGCTCTACTTCGCGACACCCGCCGATGAGTTCTCGTTGTGGAATCATCCCTGGCAAGGCAATGTGCGCGACCTGCATCTGGTACTGGCGCCGGCATTGGTCTTGAGTTTCGGCATGTTGTGGCCAACACATGCTTATGCGCGCATTCAAAAAGGCGCCAAGAGCCGACGTCGCACCGGGCTTTCTTTGGCCTTGAGCTTCCTACCGATGCTGGTCAGCGCTTACTTCCTGCAGATCGCAGTCGAAGAGGATTGGCGCACCACTTGGAAATGGGTGCACCTCATCGCATCGCTGTTGTGGATGGCCGCCTATGCCGCCCACCAGATCAGCCGACGTCGTCGCGCCGCTTAATCGGCGAAGGTTACGGAGACAGGCTCCCCGCCTGAAACCACGCCTTCGACCTCGACTTTGGCCTTTCCGGGCGAAGAAGCTGTCAGGGTGAAGCTGCCTTCGTAAAGACCTTCGAAGAGGAAACTGCCGTCGGGGCCGCTGAGGACGGCGTATTGGTCAAGGAAGCGTTCGGGCATCCATAGGGATGGAAATCCAGGCTCTGGCACCACGCCCGCGATGCGCAGGCCGACTCCACTCATGGGTTCTCCCGCAGCATCACGCACGATGCCTTGGATGGATTGGCCACCATCCATCGTGAGGTCAAGAGCCTCCATGCCCTCCTTCACTTCCAAAGGACCGCGGAAGGCCATGCCGGATCCCGGTTTGTAGAAGATGAAGTAAGCCTTGTCGATCGGATCGAGACCACCGAAGAGAAAGCTGCCATCGATGCCAGTGAAGGTAGTCGGTTCGCCGGTATCCGTAAGCATCCACACCTGGACCTGATGAAGCGGACGGCCATCCCCATTTTGAATCGTGCCCGTGACCTTGGCTCCGCGACTCATCTCCACCCAGACGTCGAGTTGACCCGGCTCCATCTGCACGTACTTGCTCTTGAACTCCGGATGCTTGGTCGTGACGCCCCAGGTCTGCGACTCCGGCACACCCGCGAGTTTGAAGGTGCCGTTTTCATCACTCACGGTCAACAATCCGCGCGAGGCATAGTGGAAGACCTGTTCGAGATGCGTTTCCCGCTGTTGGCGCCGACGTCCGAGTTTACCTGCGGTGATCGTGGCTCCAGCGATGGGATTGTCGTCGGAATCCAGGACCTGTCCATAGGCGGTAAAGGACGGTTCCAACATGATCTCTAGACCACTCAATTCTTCGCCGGCCCGGATGAAGCCGCCCGGACGCCAAACGGCGGTTTGCCCTTCCACTGCTGCTTCCAGGGTGAAAGGTCCCTCGGGGAAACCGCCCATGCGGAAGGCACCCTTCTCATTCGTGGTGCCGAGCGACCGCGGCGAAGGCACTTGCTGTTGATCCAAGCTCGACGGAGTTTGGAAGAAGCCCGCGACGCTGGCTCCTGGCAGCGGGTTGCCTTCGACATCCAAAACCACCCCACTGACGATGCCGCCGAGTTCCACCTCGATATCCACCGTGTGGACGCGGGCACCCAACAGGGTGGCCAAATCCGTCACGGTCTTGGGAGCGGAATATGGACCCGGATTGACCAGAATGCGCAATAACTGCGCTCCATGCTCGAAGGGAATCCTGCGGGTGCCGTCTGGATTGGTGCGACTGGCGGTTTTTGAGGGGTTGCCCTCGTCCAACCAATGCACATCAAAGGGGTGATTGCCCAGCGGCTTGCCTTGCAGGCTGATTTTGACCTCCAGAATCGCTTGCGCGCCTGGGTCGACGTCGGGAAGTGTAACCTCTTGTGTAGAAGCACCTTCGGTGGATGGCGATGCTTCTCCGGGAGCTCCAGAACCAGCATCCGAAGGCCCCGCAGATCCAGCGTCTCCCTCTTCCGTGGCGGCGGAAACAGGCTCATGCCTGCTCACAGGGGCCTCAGAGCCACCACAGGAGGCACTGAGAGGCAATAGGAGGGCCAGGAGCAGGAAGGCGCGGCTCATCGTCTGCATGGCCTAAGGATACTGAGAAATCAGCGGATTTCAGGCGAAGAAAGCCCGGGATGGCCAGTTGCCATGAGGTAGGATTGTGCACCGGGATTCACCCGGAAACCGTGAAAATGATGACACGCAGCCATCCCCTTGCAACGGCCCTCGTTCTGAGTGCCCTGCTTAGTCCCCTCTCCGCACAGCAGGATTGGGTCACTTGGACCACCGTCGATGGTGGTTCCGCCACCGATCAGTTCGGCACCGCCCTCACAGGCCTAGGTGACCTGAACGATGATGGTTAC
This sequence comes from Planctomycetota bacterium, assembly GCA_049609225.1. Taxonomy (GTDB): domain Bacteria; phylum Planctomycetota; class UBA1135; order UBA1135; family UBA1135. Next base: position 8,830 of record JBMYYH010000101.1, read on the forward strand.
GACGATTACGCCGTGACCTCGATTGGATCCGATAGCGCCGGCCAAAATGCTGGTTTGGTCACCTTCTTCTCCGGCCAGGATGATTCCGTCCTCGCTGAGATTGATGGCCTTTCTGGTGAACAACTCGGCTTTTCGGTCGCCTTCTTGGGCGAACACAATAGCGATGGCTTGCCGAAGCTGGCTGTAGGTGCTCCCTATGCATCCACTGCCAACGGACCTTTCTCCGGCCTGGTTCGCATCTACCTTTGGGATGATGCCAACTCGACCGCGAGTCTGTTCCAAGAGCTTCCAGGTAGCACGCCAGGTGCTCTGTTTGGTACCAGCCTTGCCGCCTTCGACGCGAACGGCGATGGCGAAATGGATCTGGCTGTCGGTGCAACCGGCACCAACTTCCAAGACGGTTCGGTCGAAACTTTCCTCATCACGGACATCGGAGCCTCCGCTGCCGACAACTACTTCGGCGCTGCGGGTTCGATGGAGATGTTCGGATGGTCGGTTTCGAGCGCCGTGCAAGGTGGCATCGGTGCAGGTGGAGCTTCCTACGATCTCGTAGTTGGCGCTCCCTTCGCGGACGACACTGCTGTCGATGCTGGAGCGGTCATCCTGATCGAAAGCAATGGCTCGCAGACCACCCTGTTCAACCCGGTCGGCTCCGTCGCGGATGCCCACCTCGGTTGGAGTGTGGCTGGCGGTATGGATGCGCGTGGCAACAGCCTCGTCGACATCGTTGCTGGCGCTCCAGACACCACGAATGGTGAAGTCGTCATCTGGGATGGCTCTTCCCTTGGCGTGGCTGAAGTGATGCTGGGTGCTGCGCCTGGTGCACAGTTCGGTTACTCCGTGTTGCTCTGCCCTGACACCAACTTCGACAACCTGGCAGACCTAGCGGTCGGTTCCCCAGGTGCTCTTGGTGGACGTGGCGCTGCCAACGTCTACAGCGTTGCTGCTGCACCAACGCAGGTGCATGCGACCACCGGTCCTGGTGGCACCGACGGCGCCCTTGGCTGGTCCCTCGGCGTTGTGGGCGACCTCAACCAGACCGACAAGATGGAAATCGGTGTGGGCTCGCCTCGCATCAATGGCCTGGTCGGAAGCATTGAGATCATGGCACCTCCTGCGCAAGACATCGGCCCCATCGGCCTCTCCCTCATGGGTAACTTCGATTGGGAAACCGACGTGCAGATGCGCGCCACCAACCTGTCCCCAGGCGGCGGCGGCAACCTCTACTGGTATGTCGGCACCAACTTGAGCGAAACCACCACTCCGGAGGGCTACGAAGTCAACATCGGTGGTCTCCTGACCCTGATCTCGGTCGACGCCAACCCTGGTGATACCGCGCAGCAGGTTTACCGCATCCTTGACAACATCCCGGATGGAACCGAACTGTTCTTCCAGATGGTGGAAGACCGCAACGGCTTCGTCCGCATCTCCAACACCGAATCCGGTGAGGTGAACGATCCAGGCGTGACCTTGTTCGTCTTCGGTAACACCGCTGGTCAGCCGATCACCATGCGCACCCGTTGGGGCATCCCCAACAGCCCGGTGTACATCTACGGTACCAACCAAGGCTTTACCCAGAACCCCACCAACAACGTGCCGAACGGCAGCTGGCAGATCAACCTGCGCAACCCGCGCTTCCTTGGTCAGCCTGGTGACAAGTCCGGCCCGCTGGGTGCTCCGGATGAGGGTCAGTACACGAGTCAGAACATCAACATTCCTTCCGGATTCGTCGGTGTGACGGCCTCCTTCCAGGCCTATGACTGGGACTTGTTCTCCCCAGCCATGACTCCTGTGGTCGAGGTCACCTTCCAGTAGGA
>JBMYYH010000102.1:0-10166 GCA_049609225.1 Planctomycetota bacterium
GCAACGGGCCTTGATGTCTCTGCAATCAACGTCGGTATTGCTGCTGGCGAACTGCAGGTTCCAAACTTGACTGCCGCAGACAACATCCAAGCCTTTGGTGGTCGTCGCGGATGGGCTGGTCCGAACTACACCAACTCGCACAAAGACGGCAACCCGACCTTCGGCGTTGGTCGTGGTGGTGCGGGTGCGAATGGTGTCATCCAGATTCATGTTCCGGATCCAACCACCGACATCATCTGGCACCCCAACAGTGTCGATGGCATCACCGAGTACATCAATAACAGCCCAAGTGGAATCCCCACTGACCGCGCGGAAGAGATGCTCGGACTCTACACTGCTCCGCAGGCCTACTCCCTGATTCCTTTCTTCGCTTCCAGCTCGATGGTGGTTTCGGAATGGATCGATACCGGCCTTGCTGAACTGCGTCTTGATCAGCCAGCTGCCTATCCGAAGTTCGGCGATCCACTGCTCGACTTCGATGGCATTGCTCCTGCAAATGGTCTGGTGAAGAAGGCTGGCCCGAACAACGTGGCTCCGCTGAACGACGCCGCTACCGGCTCAACCGGAGACGTGACCTTCACGGCCTACACCCTCACCATTCCAAACGCTTCCACCTTGTTCGATGCGAAGTATCTGCGCCTGCCAAGGTTGGTGGTCGGATACGAAGTGCTTCCGAATGCTGCTGGTACCGTGACCTTCGAGATCGTCGACGCCTCCTACGACCGTGGAGAGGATGTCATGGTGATCACGACTGCCACCACCGACAGCCCGATGACCTTCGCTCTCGACTCCGGTAACCCCGTGTGGTCGGTGAAGGAGAAGTTCTTCCGCATCGATACCACTGGCGCCAAGAACAGCCTGCCGGCAAGTGCCAGCATCAAGTTCGAGTTCCAGGGTGCAGATGAAGTCTTCCCGGGCGTTGGCCTTCCTGGTAACCCCTTCGATGTCGGAGGTGAGACCTGGTTGACCGATCTCAGCGACCTGGATGGTGCACGCTTCGTGCGCTACCGCGTGACCTTCGAGGCAGATGCATTGGATTCGGGCGTCGACCTGACCAGCCCACTGCCAGTGTTGGATTACGTCAAGCTGCCTTTCGTCTGGTAAAGACTACGGCTACTCAAAACCGGCTCCTTCCCGTTTGGGGAGGGGCCGGTTTTCTTTTTAAGTGGGTTCCGTTCGCGTGCGGGATGGAACAAGGGCGGGCTGCAGAGCGGTAGAAAGCGATGGCATGCGGTTTGCGTTTGAGGGGATGTTATGCGTCCTTTCCTTCTCTTGTTTTTGGCACTCACCGTGATGAGCTGTGGTTCTTCCGGGGAGACCTTTCGTGTTGGGCCTGATGGCGTTGCTTATCAGTCGAGCGGTGCCTTCATCCTTGAAGGTGCGAATGTGCTCGATGGCATGGAGTGGCAACTGAACCGACAGCTGCGGTTCGATTTCAATCACCCGGTGGATCCAGACAGCCTCGGTTTTGGCGCCATTCAGATCCGCCCTCTGCATCCGCAAGACCAAGGTTCGCCGGTCACGGGAATCTTCGAGCTCGACGCAGCGCGCGGTGGACGCAGCGTATTGTTCCGGCCCGCATGCCCCATCGACGACGCCTTAATGACGGGCGGCTTCGTTCCTGGCGGTGTGGAGTATGAGGTGTATCTTCCTGCCAAGGGGCAAGGCTTCACGGTATTGCGCGACACGGATGGGCGCCCTTTGACCAGCGGCATGCGGCGCACCTTCCGCACGCCGGCTTGGAATCAATCCTTGTTCCTCGACACCGTCGCCACTCCAGCGAAAGCCACTGCTGTGGAGTTCCCGGAGGGCTTCAACCTCTTTGGCGATACGGATCCAACAATCACCATCCAATTCGATCAAGCCATCGACGGGCGCAGCAGCAACCTCAACACCCAGAACCTGCAGTTGCTCTTCGCGGAATCCGAGATCGGGCAACCGGGGGAGAAGGTGTTCCCGAGTGATAACCGCGTTCCTGGAAGGTTGGTCCTCCTGGAGAACTGCAGCGTGGAGGGATCCCGTGTGGCCTATCAAGTGACGGGGGTCCTTCCCGTGAACCGGCGCCTGCGTTTGTCGATCACGCAACAGTTCCGCGATATCGGCGGCCAACGCAATCCTTCGGTGCTCGTCCTCGCCGAACACGCGACGCCAACGCTGCGCAGTTTCTACAACGATCCTAGCGTTCATCCGGCCGACCTCGCTGTGGATGAAATCCAGCAGGGATTCGAGAACGATGCTTGGGTGGATTATGAAACGCCCCTGCAACATCCTCTGGCGCGCGTGGGGGAGGGCTATGTCTCGGCGCAATTCGATTTTCCTGGCGGTTTCATTTCCCCGCAGGCGGATTTCCGCCTGAAGGAAGGCGTGAGCGCGGAGATCTTCACCGACTCGCAGACCGTCTTCACGGATTCCAATAACCGTTCGCATGTGGTGCAAGATGGTGTGTTGCGCGTGGATGACTTTCATATTGAAGTCGGTGCACGGTTGCGCGGGCGAGGTAGTAACCCTCTGATCATCTATGCCGCCGGAGAGGTGTTGATCGATGGAACCCTGGATGTCAGTGGAAACAACGCCACGGTGCCGACTTCCTTGCAGTCTCCGCAGTTCGTGGAAGGTGGTGCGCATGGTGAATGCGGTGGTGGCCGCGGTGGGGATGCCTCCCAAGTGGGTGATAAGGAAACGCTGCGGGCGGAATCCGGCTACGGTGCTTTTGGTTTGCCGCGTGCGGGCGGTGGCGGAGGCGAAGGTGGCTTCAATGCGCACACTGGCTTTACCAACATTCTTGGCGTCAACTCGGTGGTCGTCGGTGGTGGTGGCGGTGGTGGATTCGCCTTGACCCACAATGTCGCGATTCGATGGGCGAAATGGCCACTCGCGGATAAGTGGATTCCCTTTGGCGTGGATAACGTCGGTCCGGACCACAACCTTGCGCGGCACCCACGCATGCAGGCAGCCTTCGGCGTGACTCCACTCAATCCAGATGGCTTTGCCGTGATTGGAGCTGAGCCTGGCATGCGCGGTGCCGGCGGCTTCGATTCGGACTTCTTCCCGGCGGGCATCGAGCATGCGCCAGTGGGATTCGAGGATCTCCAAGTCGATCCGGTCGTCGATGCCATCAGTGTGCTGGATGATCCGGATTATGACCCGGCATGGTTCAGCGGAGATACGCCGGCCTTCGACTTCGGTGATGCGAACCTCGGGCCCGATGGGGGTATCGCAGGTCCGTCGGTATTCCGCTACGAACCGACCCTTCTGCATACTTCGGATGATTTCTGGGGCATTCGCCGGATGGAAGATGGCACCGTCATGCGCGGCGAACTGCTTGCACCTTGGGCAGGCTCCGGCGGTGGGGGTGGCGGGGATTCCATGCAGGTTCGGCTTTATGATCGCGATGGGGATTTCATCGTGGAGCCGTTGATGAGCCTTTATCCAGTGCGTCCCTTTGCGCAATCGATGCAATCCGGTGATCATGGATGGAGCAACTATCGCAAGGGTGCCGGTGGCGGCGGCGGGGGTGGTCAATGCATGATCATGGCAGTCGGCATGATTCGTTTCGGTGCCGACGGCAAGATCATGGCGAATGGCGGCATTGGTATGGGCGGTGAATCGGTGATCAACACGGATAAGGCCGTGTCCGGCTCCGGGGGTGGATCCGGTGGTCATTTGATCCTGCATTCTTCGACGGGTTTGGATCTTTCCAAGGTGGATGTCGGTGTGGCCAACACGCCGGGCCAAATCGGCAACCTTGAGCCGATCGAGAACATCCAAGCTTTCGGTGGACGTCGCGGCTGGGCGGCACCGCTGTACAGCACCACTCCAGAGAGCGTGAGCCGTCGGGATGGCAATGCGACCTTCGCGATTGGGCGTGGCGGCGCCGGCGCCAATGGTGTGATCCAGGTGCACGTGCCGAACCCCGGCACCGACATCCTGTGGCATGAAGATGCGCAGCCCGGGATTGAGGCTTATCTGGCCGCCAGCCCGAATGGCGTGGCAACGGATCGCGCCGAGGAGCTGCTGGCCTTGTTCACGGCGCCTTCGGCTTATGCGCTGTTGCCGCTCTACGCCGACCGCACCATGGTGTTGTCGAAGTGGATCGATACCGGTTTGGCGGAAGTGCGTCGCGGCGAGGCGGACGACTTCCCCGCTTATGGGCATGCGCTTCTGCGTCTAGAGGGATTGGATCTGAGTGACGGCATTGCATTGACGGATGCTCAGGGGAAACTTCAGGCGCAGGCTCCGATTGCGTCGGGGCATTTGGATGACGTCAGCTTCGACGCCTTCAGCTTGCGGATTCCACGTGCGTCGGATCATTTCGATGCGATGTATCTACGCTTGCCTTCCTTGCTCGTTGGTTACGACGTCCTCCCCAATGCGCTCACCTCCGGCACTTTCGAGATCGTCGACGCCAAGTACGACCGCGGCGCCGATCGCCTCACCTTAACCACTGCGGTCGGAGATAGCCCCATGCTGTTCGCGCTCGATCCCGCTCATCCGACGTGGTCTGTGCAGCCGAAGTTCTTCCGCATCAATAGTCAGGGCATGAAGGATTCCTTGCCGCCCAGCACTGCAGTCACCTTCGAGTTCCAAGGCGCCGACGTCGACCCCATCTTCGAACACCAGGCAGGCACTCCCTTCGGAGGTGTGGATCATTGGGTGACCGATCTCGCGGAAATCGACGGAGCACGTTTCGTGCGGTACCGTATCCTGTTCGACAGCGATGCGCAGGATGAAGGGTTGCGTCAAAGCGACATGATCTTCCCGGAGCTTGAGTATCTGAAGCTACCGATCGTGTGGTAATCGCGACCCCTCATGATCTAGTAGGCTGCACTCGTTCATGCGACGGCAACTAATTCCTACCGATGGCCAGGGTCCGATTCCCTGATGCCACGAAGGCAGGCCTGAATGGCTTCATGGTTTTTTTCGGTCGTTCTGACGAACAGAAGGCCGTTAAGGGTCGCAATGGTTTGACCATCCTCCATGCCAAGAGGAAAGACATCTTCTTCCACGGTGGCGAGGAGCTGCTGCGGCGCCATAGGATGAAACTCTCCCTTGAAAACCGTGCACCCCTCAATCCCGCAGAACTCTTTTCGTTCAAAAGGCAGTGCACATATCTTGGGCCCAGAATGGTCAATCTTCACATTGATCAAGTCCCTGACTTCATGGGTCTTCAGGACCACTTCACCAGCAATCTTGCGTTGAGATTGCGATGTCTCTGCTTCCGGTATTGCACAACTGGCTGCTCCCCATAGTGGGAGCAGCAAGAGGAATTCTCCCAATGTGCGTAGGCCTACCATGCTGCCTCCAGTCTACGCGTGGCTGACCATTCTGTGCTCATTCAGCAGAAACGGCTGCATAGGATGGTTACAGGGCTTCGTTGATCTTTTTAGCGAGTTCAAAATCGAGGGCAGAAAGGCCCCCGAGGTCATGGGTGGAGAGTCGAATGCGCACCCTGTTGTATACATTCTCCCAATTCGGATGATGGTTCATCTCTTCGGCCAAGGATGCGACTTTGGCCATGAAACCGAATGCAGTCACGAAGTCTTCAAACTCAAACTCTCTATGCAGCATCGCATCTTCAATCCTCCATGGCTCGGCCGAGGATTGATTCAGAGCTTCCAAACTCTCTTTGACCTGTTCCGGATTGAATCTTTCTCGCATGGCTACCTGTTTGTCGTTCCTCGCTGATGAATCGATTGCGTTTACCCGCTTGCCGGAATAGCCGATCAGCGGTTTGTCCTCTGCAGCGGCTGGTTTGGAAGAGATCAGCCACTTTGACCTAGTCTCCCCAAATATTGCCATTAGCAAGAAGCATGGCGAAGCCAGCTGCAATGGCTCCGATAAGAATCACCTCTGCCCAGGCAACCAAGGAAACCAGTTCATGCCGAGCTCCTTCCAGTTGGGGCTGAAAAAGGGAGTAGATCAGGTAGCAAAGGCCTGTCAGCCAGGAGGCCGCTCCTAGAACCAGAGTGATCCCAAAAAAAACATCGGAATCCGCAGCCCCTGTCATCAACAAAAACAAAAGAAACAATGGGCCAACCCAAAGAACTGCTCCTCCTAGAATCCTTTCGCTTCGTTTCAATGGACTAACGGCTGGTTAGAGCGAAACTAACCCCACCCTGCACCAAGTTCAATGTGAACATAAATGGAAGCCAGCCAGAATGGCCAAGACATGGCGAATGTGAGGAAGGCGAGGAAGGCGAGGATCGAGTTAAGCCCGTATTGGCCTGGATGCCTTTGGCAAAGAAACTCGTAAGATGCGCCCAAGAGTCATACCGCAAATAGAGGGATTGTCAGGATTGAGGCATTGAACACAAACTCGATGCAAGGCAAACCTAGCCACTCGGCGAGAACCATGGAGAAATATGCCGCTATCCACCCGGCCAACGTAAAGGCCATGGTCCCCATTTCGTTTTTTCCAACGGGATTCGCACCAGGCACTTCTGTTTCCTCTTTGGTCTTACGGGCTTGCCGTTCAGCAGCCGTAGTGTAGCGAAGCGAAACGAAGGTCTGTCTGCAACGGCTGGTTAGCCAGAGAACATGACGGGAATCGCCCAAGACAATCAGGCAAGCCTGAAACTCAATCACGAAGCCTTGACTCTGCCCACGCAAGCCAATCTTGGCTTGGCGAAAGCCTAATAGGCAATTTCATATTCTCGGTCAAGATACTTGCGGTTGGGGAACCTGACTCAAGAACTAGCTCCATTTCCCGTAATCGATTGGGTACTTCAGGATGACTGAAGTACCCAAAGAACCGATACTCTCCAAGATGAGGGACAATGCAAGTAGATTCGCCATCGATCACTGGTGAAAAAATGGACCGACTTCCACCTAAAACCGGATTCACTTCTAGCATGTGTACTCGCTCCAACTGGAACTGATTGCTGAGCCAATCTGGAAGGGAAACCAAAAGCCTAACAGTGGCCTTGCTCTCAAGTCCCAGAGCTATTTCTGTACCAGAAATGGCAACTGGAAGATCCAGACAATTGGAGCTCACGACAACTCCCTTATCAACGTCCAGTGGCAACAAAATGCTGCTCCATACATCCATGTTCACCTCAATGTTTCTACCCTCCTGAGAAACAATAACAAATCTCGGATCAGAAACTTCTTCCCCTGATTCCCCGGTTAGATTTAGGCGCACTAATCTTGTCTCATTACGCAAATCGAACTCAAACGGCGAAAGCCCAGGTTCAAGGTTTTCAGCTAAAGGGAAGTACAATGAGTTTCGCAGGAAGCTGGCGGCCCAACCCTTTCCTGACAATCCAGGGATTGTGAATACACCCGTTTCTTGAACATCTACGACTTGCCTATTTTCCCCCTGCTCAAAAACTACTCTCCCGCCTGTAGCTCCCTGCGGAAGAGCAATCGAGCCGGAGAATGCTTTGCCGGGACGAAGAACGATAGTTTGCGGAATGCCTTTCTCTAAGTTGTAGAACTCCCTTTTTTGAAATCCATTCGCTAATATCTGCAATCCCGTGCCTGGGTTAATCTCTTCGTGGGAAAGCCAGAATCCACCCGTTTCTGCTGAGACCACCTCCTCAAGCGAATAGGTCCCGTGGTTGCTCATTTCTTCAATCAGTCGGATTTCTGCCCCGACTATGGGGCACCCGGTTTCGTCTTCAATCACCGAGGCAATCATTTGATCCCACAAACCTTTGGGAGATAGCCTGACTTCTGTTGGGTTCGCCAGGCTACCCGCGAGTGAACCCAAATCGACTTCCTTTTCCAAATCCGTATCACCGAGGTTGATCGAAATCGTGATTTTGGCCAACCAAGGATCATTTTTTTTTGGCTTCCAATAGCGGAAAACCCATATGCCCTCTGAACTCAATGCCTCCAGGGATATCTCTGCCTCCTTCGTCCCCCACGAACTTCGAATTGCTTCGGTCCCAATGATGGGCTTGCCAAACCCATCCAAGAATTTGACAAAAACCTTATTCTGCTCCAAACCAAGTTTGGGATTATTGGTCACAGGTACCTCTTGATCTAGCGTGGGCCTCTCAAGCGGTGTGGGCGATTCGATCACTGAGAATGCTGCTGCTGAGGATCCGGACTCAACCACTGTTTCTGGAATACTCGATTTCGCCGAAGCCCAGATCAATAATCCACTGATTCCAGCGAAGGCAACCGCAACTTTGATTGTGTTTCTTGAACTCCGCATCCTCTCGCCTGCCATTTTATCTGTCCTTCAAGAGTAGGGGGCGCTGTTGGCCCCAATCATATGCATCCACTCCTGGCTAACTGAGCGTTAGAAAGACAAAGCATTCCAAACGCCACGCCACTCCGCGGCCCCGCTCCGCGGTGGCCGCCAATGGTTCAGTCGCGCGCCTGCGCGTCGGCTGCAACAGAGCGTTAGGAAGACAAAGCTTCCTAACGCCACGCCGTTCTGCGGACCCGCTTCGCGGGGGCCGCAGCAACGGCTACATGTTCCTCCGGTACTGACCGCCCACCTCATAAAGAGCGTGGCTGATCTGCCCCAAGGTGCACACCTTCACCGCCTCCATCATCGCCGCGAACACGTTCTCGTTCCGTTCCGCAGCATCTTGTAGACGCATCAAGGCCTGTTCCGCATCCGCGCGATGCAGGTCCCGCAGGTTCGCCACCTGCTGCACCTGATCGACCTTCTCCTGCTCCGTCGAGCGGATCAGTTCGACTTCGACGACCTCGCCCTCCTTCGCATTCGGGTTGAGGAAGGTATTCACGCCAACGATCGGCAACTCCCCGGAGTGCTTGAGCATCTCATAGTGCATGCTCTCTTCCTGGATCTTGCCACGCTGGTACATCGTCTCCATGGCGCCGAGCACACCGCCGCGATCGGTCAGGCGCTCGAACTCCATCAGCACGGCTTCTTCCACCAACTCCGTCAGCTCTTCGATCAAGAACGAACCTTGGAGCGGGTTCTCGTTCTTGGCTTCACCCAACTCGCGGTTGATGATCAGCTGGATCGCCAAGGCCCGACGCACCGATTCCTCGGTGGGGGTGGTGATCGCCTCGTCGTAGGCATTGGTGTGCAAGCTTTGACAGTTGTCGTAGATCGCATACAAAGCCTGCAAGGTGGTGCGGATGTCGTTGAAGTCGATCTCCTGCGCGTGCAGCGAGCGGCCACTGGTCTGGATGTGGTACTTCAGCTTCTGCGAACGTTCGCCGGCACCATAAAGGTCCTTCATGGCGATGGCCCAGATGCGCCGCGCCACACGGCCGATGACCGCATACTCCGCATCAATGCCGTTCGAGAAGAAGAACGACAGGTTCGGCGCGAAGCTGTCGACATCCAAGCCACGCGCACGGTAGTACTCGACGAAAGTGAAGCCATTCGCCAAGGTGAAGGCCAGCTGCGTGATCGGGTTCGCGCCGGCTTCGGCAATGTGATAACCCGAGATCGACACCGAGTAGAAGTTGCGCACTTCCTGCTCGACGAAGTACTCCTGGATGTCACCCATCAACTTGAGCGCGAACTCAGTCGAGAAGATGCAGGTGTTCTGCGCCTGATCCTCCTTGAGGATGTCGGCCTGTACCGTGCCGCGCACCGCCTTCAGGGCTGCAGCCTTGATTTCGGCATATTCCTCTGCAGGCAGCAACTTGTCGCCACTGACACCAAGCGTGCCGAGGCCGAAACCATCATTGCCGACGGGAAGCTCGCCGCGATAGGTGGGTACCTCACCGCCACAAAGCTCTTGGATCTTCGCCTCGGCAGCTTCCCAGCGACCGGTCTCCTTCAAGCGTCGCTCGACCTGCTGATCGATCGCGGCATTGAGGAAGAAAGCCAACATCATCGGCGCCGGGCCATTGATGGTCATCGAAACCGAAGTGTTCGGCGCGCACAGGTCGAAACCCGAATACAAACGCTTGGCATCATCCAACGAACAGATCGACACACCGGAGTTGCCGACCTTGCCATAGATGTCCGGGCGTTCGGCCGGATCCTCGCCGTAAAGGGTGACGGAATCGAAAGCCGTCGACAGGCGCACAGCGGGCTGCCCTTGGCTGACGTAATGGAAACGTCGGTTGGTGCGTTCGGCCGGACCCTCGCCAGCGAACATCCGCGTCGGGTCTTCGCCGGTGCGCTTGAAGGGGAAGACGCCCGCGGTGTAGGGGTAATCCCCCGGCAGGTTCTCCAATCCGAACCAGGTCGCCAGGTCTTCCCAACTCGAAGTCTGCGGCAATGC
>JBMYYH010000103.1:0-10162 GCA_049609225.1 Planctomycetota bacterium
CCGCGACCAGGATCTCTGGGGCGCGGTCATCGTTGGTGCGGCTTATGCTGCCGCGACCGTCTTGATGATCCCCGGTTCGATCGTGACCTTGATGATCGGGGCGATCTATGGTCCATGGTTTGGCATTGCGATTGTCTCGCCAGCGAGTGTGCTCGGCGCGACCTTGGCCTTCCTGTTGGGGCGGAATGTGTTTCGCTCTTCGATCGAGAAGAAGATGGAAGGCAGTCCGAAGTTCACCGCCTTGCAGGTCGCGATGGAGAAGGAAGGGTTCAAGATCCTCACGCTGGTGCGTTTGTCACCAATCTTCCCCTTCACCTTGGTCAACTACGCCTTCGGGATCACGCGGGTGAAGCTGCCGCACTATGTGCTCGGTAGCTTTCTCGGCATGTTGCCCGGTACGTTGATGTACGTTTACCTTGGCAGGGCGGCAGGTGCTGCTGCTGAGGATTTGGCATCGCTGCAATCGAGTGGTGCGCAACCTGAATCAGCCCTGGCCGACGTCTTCTTCTGGGGTGGACTTGCAGCGACCGTGGTCGTCACCGTGTTCGTGACCCGCGCTGCCAAACGCGCTCTTGCCGAAGCCGCACCGGATGCGGTGGTGGCAGAAGCGGAATCCATCGATCCGGGCGAGGAGGCTAACGATGGTGCTGCTTAAGGACGACCCTCACGACCAGGAACTCAAGGGCCAGGTCGCTCCCGATGATTGGGTGAACCCCCAAGCGCAGTCGCTCTACGACATGGTCGTGGTGGGCGGTGGCACGGCCGGTTTGATCTGCGCAGCGATTGCGGCAGGTCTGGGCGCCAAGGTCGCGATGGTGGAACGTGAACTGTTGGGTGGGGATTGCCTCAACTTCGGTTGTGTGCCTTCCAAGGGTTTGCTGTCGGTATCGAAACGTCTCGGCATGATGCGCAAGGCCGCGGACTATGGCATCAAGATGGGGCAGGATCCCCAGACCGACTTCGCCAAGGTGATGGAACGCATGCGCGGTATCCGTGCCGGCATCGGCCATCATGATGGTGCACCCCGTTTCCGCGATTTGGGTGTGGATGTATTTCTCGGCGAAGGACGTTTCGTCGCAGAGAACATGGTGGAAGTGCAGTTGCACGATGACAACCTGCGCACCTTGCGGTTCAAGCGTGCGGTAGTGGCCACCGGCGCCCGCCCCTTGGTGTTCCCGGTTGCTGGTCTGGAAGAAGCGGGTTACCTCACCAACTTGTCGCTGTTCGCACTGACCGAGCTACCGCCAAGCCTTACGGTGGTCGGCGCCGGGCCGATTGGCGTCGAGATGGCGCAGGCCTTCGCACGGTTCGGCACGGAAGTCACGGTCGTGGATATGGCCGAGCAGATCCTCCCGCGTGAGGATCCTGATGCCGCTGCTGTCGTCCGCGAAGCCCTGGAGAAGGATGGGATTCGTTTCGAACTCGGCGCCAAGATGAGTCGCGTCGAACAGCGCGACGGCAACAAGGTCCTTGTGTTTGAACGAGGCGGGGAGGAAGGCGAAGTCGTCGCCAGCGAGTTGTTGCTCGCGATGGGGCGCCGCGCCAATGTCGAAGGCATCGGTCTGGAGAAGGCTGGCGTGGTCTTCGATCGCGGTGGCGTCAAGATCGACGATGCATTGCGTACCACCAATAAGCGCATCTTCGCGGCCGGGGATGTGGCTGGATCCTTTCAGTTCACGCATGCAGCCGATGCGATGGCGCGAATCGTCATTCGCAATGCCTTCTTTTTCGGCCGCGGCAAGCTCAGTAGCCTGACCATGCCGTGGAGCACCTACACCGATCCGGAAGTGGCGCATGTCGGGCTTTACGAGAGCCAGGCCAAGGAGGCCGGTGTCGAGTTGACTAGCCTGCGCATGGACTTCTCCGAGATCGATCGCAATCTGCTCGAGGGCGAGACCGAAGGATTCGCCAAGGTCATCTTCGAGAAGAAGAGCGGCAAGTTGCGCGGCGCCACCGTGGTCGGTGCGCATGCCGGAGACCTGCTTGGCGAGATGTTGGTCGCCGTGACCAAACAGATGAAAGTCACGGAGCTGTCCGGCGTCATTCATCCGTATCCGACTTCCGTTTCAGTGTGGGGTCGATTGGGTGATAAAGCGAGTGGCGCACGTCTCACTCCAGGCGTGGCTAAGCTCCTGAAACGCATCATCGGTTGGCGACGTTGACCTCGTCGGAGCAACGCGCGGTGGAGGGGCGGCTCTCGGTCATCATCCCGACCTTGAATGAGGCGCAGGAACTCCCGCGTTGTTTGGCCGCCCTCGCGCGTCAGCAAGACAGTCGTTTTGAGATCGAGCGCATCGTCGTCGATGGTGGTTCCACCGACGACACCTTGGAAGTCGCGCGTCAGGCTGGAGTGGATCGTCTGCTCGAGACCCAGGCCGGACGTGGACGTCAGCTGGCTGCCGGTGCTGCCGCTGCGACGGGTTCGGTACTTCTCTTCCTGCATGCCGATTGCCGTTTGCCGGAAGGCGCGATGCGACGCATTGAGCACACCCTCGGTCCGGAACCCTTCCGTGGCGAGACCTGTGCCGGTGCTTTTCATGTGCGCCATGAATGGAGCACCGATGCCGGCCCCTGGGTCCGACGTTTTGTGCCTTTAGCCGACAAACGTTCGCATCGCACGCGTCATCCTTATGGCGATCAAGCCGTCTTCCTCACCGCGGATGCCTATGAACGCTGCGGCGGCATGCCCGAACAACCTTTGATGGAAGACCTGGCCTTCGCCAAACGCCTCGCAGCACTCGGGCCGTTGACCATCGTGCCTTTGGAAGTACGCACCTCTGCCCGACGCTTTGAACAACACCCCGTCCGCACGGTGCTGTGTTGGCGCACCTTCCCGTGGCTGTACCGTTGCGGCGTGTCGCCGGAGCGATTGGTGCGTTGGTACGGCGCGGCACGTGGCACGCGCAAGTAGGCTGAGGCCATGTCCTCCCTCGACCGCCGTACCTTCCTGCGCGTCACCGGTGCCGGCCTGGCTACCGGAGCCCTTTCCAAGGAACTTGCCGCCGACAGCCTGCCGCCCGATGGCTTCTTGCCGAATGGGGATTGTGTTGCCGTGAGCTCCGGCAATGGCGTGCCGGCCGTCGCGAAGGCACGTGAGTTGGTGCTACAGAAACAGATGCGCCCGGTATCGGCAGCGGTGCAAGGTGTGGGCATCGTCGAGGCGGATGAGAATGATCTGTCCGTGGGTTATGGCGGGCTGCCCAATGAGCTGGGTGTGGTGCAGTTGGATAGCGCGTGCATGGATGGCCCGACGCACAACGCAGGTTCGGTCGCTTCGATCGAAGACATCATGCA
The DNA here is from genome assembly GCA_049609225.1 of Planctomycetota bacterium. Lineage (GTDB taxonomy): Bacteria > Planctomycetota > UBA1135 > UBA1135 > UBA1135. Next base: position 3,295 of record JBMYYH010000103.1, read on the forward strand.
TCCGGCGCAAGTCGCGGAACTGGTGATGGACCGCACCGATCACATCAACTTGGTGGGGCCGGGCGCGCGGCAGTTCGCGATCGACTATGGCTTCAAGACCGAGAACCTGCTCACCGAACGGGCGCGGGATATCTGGCTGAAGTGGCGTTCGAAGCGCAGCGGGGATGATCGATTGTGGCCCTTGCTGGATACGGATCCAGTCGATCCGGCCTTGGCGGATGAACCGCGGCCTTGGGGCACGATTCATTGTTCGGTGTTGGAGCCCGGCGGCAATCTCGGTTGCTGCACCACCACCAGCGGCTTGGCCTTCAAGATCCCTGGACGCATCGGGGATTCACCCCTGATCGGTTGCGGGCTCTACTGCGATAACGAGGTCGGCAGTGCTGGCGCGACCGGGCGTGGTGAAGCTGCAATCCTGAGCGGTGGCTCTTGGTTGATCGTCGAGCGCATGCGTGCCGGCGATACTCCCGAGGAAGCTTGTCTCTATGCCCTACGTCGGGTTGCCGAACAGGCAGAACGCGGCGCACGTTGGCAACCGGCCTTGTGGAAAGACGGCAAGCCTGGATTCGGCCTGACCTTCTACGCCGTGCGTAAGGATGGCCTGTTCGGATCGGCCAACATGCTCGGCAATGCCGGATACGCCGTCGCCGATAAGGATGGCGCGCGCATCGAACCTTGCGCCGTGGCCTTCCCGAAGTAGGCAAACGATGACGCGAATCGGTGTCGACACCGGCGGTACCTTTACCGATGCCGTCACTACGGATGGCAAGGGTGGATGGCAGGTGCATAAACTGCCGACGACCGCAGAACGTCCATCGCAGGCGGTGTTGGAAGCGGTAGAGGTGTTGGCGGGGGAGTCCGAAGATGCGGTTGCCGGTGGGCCAGTCTCCGCGGTGGATCTTGCACATGGCACCACGCATGCGACCAATGCGCTGCTGACAGGGCGTCTCGGCAAAGTGGTTTTCGTGACCACTGCGGGCTTTGCGGATGTGCTCGCGATCGGGCGCCAGGATCGGGATGAGGTGTATGCCTTGGAGCCCACCGCTACGCGACCGCAGCAACCGCGACGTCGGATCGTGGAGGTGCAGGAGCGCCATGCGGCCGATGGCAAGGTGGTGCAACGCTTGGGGCAGTTGGAAATCCGGCGAGTGGTCGCCTCGGTGGAGAAGGCTAAACCGGAGGCCGTCGCAGTGGCACTGTTACACGCCTATCGTGCACCGGAGCATGAGCGTCGCTTGGGTAAGGCACTGGCGAAGTTGGGTGTGCCGGTGATGTTGTCGCACGAAGTGGCCCCGGAAATTCGGGAGTACGAACGTGCAGCAACCACATGGGCGGACGCAGCCTTGGCACCGGTGGTGCGGAAGGCTTTGTTGCAGTTGCAGAATGGGCTGACTGCAGTACGTCCGGATTCCAAGTTGCGCATCATGCGCTCGGATGGCGGCACGGCCGAAGCTGCGGCGGCGGTGGAACATCCCGTCGCATTGGCCTTGTCCGGTCCAGCCGGTGGGTTGAGCGCGGCTTTGAGTTTGGCGCGGTGTCGGGGTGACCTGCAGTTGATGACCTTGGACATGGGCGGGACTTCTACCGATGTCGCATGGTTGGATAGCACTCTTCCGGAAGACCGCCCGGTTTCTGTCGGACGCCTGCCCTTACTCGCACGCGGTCTGCCGATTCACAGTGTCGGGACGGGCGGTGGCAGTCTCGCGGATGTGGATTTGGGTGGATGGATGCGCGTCGGGCCGGATTCCGCAGGCGCAGTTCCTGGACCGGCCTGTTATGGGCGAGGAGGCACCCGCGCCACCGTCACCGATGCCCACCTGCACCTCGGCCGTCTCCGCCCCGACGCCTTCCTCGGCGGTGCATTCACCCTCGATAGCGAAGCATCCACCCGCGCATTGACTGGTCTAGGCAAGTCCCTGCGTTTGGATGCCGATCGCACGGCACGGCAGTTACTCCAGGTCGCAAGCGCCGACATGGAACGTGCCTTGCGTCGGGTTTCCCTCGCTGAAGGACGCGACCCACGCGACGCCCGCCTTTACAGCTTCGGTGGTGCCGGAGGACTGCATGCAGCCTGGTTGGCGGAACGTCTGCAGATGCGCGGAGTGGTGGTGCCGCCTCTTGCCGGAGCCTTTTCGGCGTTTGGATTGTTGGGTGCGCCGGCACGACGTCGGATCACGCGTTCAGTGTTGTTGCCTTTACCCAATGCGAAGGAGCGTCAGGCGATGTTCGCGCCGTGGGTGGCGCGCTTGCGTGAGGAACTGGTGGAGGAAGGCCAAGTCGCTTCCAAGCTGAAGGTGAAACGCATCCTCGAACTACGAGGAGACGGGCAAGCTGGAGTCTTGCGTTTGGAGGAAGGGCCGCGCGTGTTGCAACGATTCCACGAGAAGCATCAACAACGTTTCGGCTTCACCCGCCCTGATGCGCAAGTGGAACTGCACGCCATCACCGTGCAAGTCGATGGCCCCAGTGCGACCACCTTCACCAAGCAACGAATCCGTAAACAAGAAGCCCAGGCCTGGGGCCAGGCCAAAGTCTGGTTCGGCACGGGCGATGCCGTCCGCCAGGCCAAGCTCTATCGCCGTGAGGATCTCAAGCCTGGCGCCCACCTAAGCGGCCCGGCCATCATCACGGAATACTCTGCCACCACCGTGGTGCCGCCGCGTTGGCATGCGCATCTCGATGCCTTTGGTGCCCTCATCTTGGAGCCGCAGCCATGAGTTCCACCACCGCACTCCAGGTCTTCCGCCACCTCTTCGCCAGTGTCACCGATGAAATGGGTTTCGCGCTGCAACAAAGCGCCGTCTCGCCCAACATCAAGGAGCGCCTCGATTATTCCTGCGCTCTGCTCGACGCCAACGGCCGCCTTGCCGCCCACGCTGCCTTCATTCCGGTCCATCTCGGTAGCGCGCATCACACCGTGCCGGCGATGTTGCAGGAAGTCGACCCCGGCCCTGGCGATATCGTCATCCTCAACGATCCGCATCGCGGCGGCACGCATCTCAACGACGTCACCGTAGTCGCACCCTTGTTCCATCGCGGCGAACGTGTCGGCTTCCTGCTCAATCGTGCGCATCATGCCGACATCGGTGGGGCCGAGCCCGGCTCGATGAGTGGTGCGCGTGATCTCTTCGGCGAAGGTCTGCGCATTCCGCCGTTACTGTTGCGTGCCAAAGATGAAGATGTAGAGGCCGTCTGGAAACTGTTCCTCAGTAACGTCCGCGATCCGCAATCCTCCGAAGGTGATCTCCGCGCGCAGATTGCCGCCCTGCATCGCGGCGCCTCCCGCTTCGACGACCTGCTGCAACGCTATGGAGCCGCTGCCCTGCGCCATGCCATGTCCGAATTGCATGCCTACGGCGCCCGCTTCAGCAAGAACCTCCTGAAGGATTGGCCGCAACGCGTCGTCAGCGTCAAGGATCACCTCGATGGCCCTGGTACGCCACTGCTGCAGTTGCGCCTGTCCGCCAGCAAAGGCCGGCTCATTCTTGACTTCACCGGTTCTTCGGCACAGCTACCGGGATCCTGGAACACGCACCGCGCCGTCACCACTTCGGCGGTCTTCTATGTCCTGCAATGCCTCGGCGGCGGCACCCTACCGGAAACATCCGGCACCCTGGAACCCGTCGAGGTCCGCCTGCCGGAACAGAGCCTCGTCTCCAGTGAAAATCCAGCCGGTGTCGCGCTCGGCAATGTCGAGACCTCGCAACGTCTCGTCGACCTCATCTTGCAGGCACTCGGGAAATTGTTCCCGCAACGCTTCCCTGCGGCCAGTCAAGGAACCATGAACAACCTCCTGTTCGGCGGCATCAAGCAGGATGGCACACCTTTTGTGCATTACGAGACTCTTGCCGGTGGTGCGGGCGCAGGTCCGTCCGGCGATGGCGCATCGGCCATCCAATCTCATATGACCAACACCCGCAACACGCCGGTCGAAGTCCTGGAACATGAGATGCCCTTGCGCGTGACCCGTTTGGCGATCCGACGCAACAGCGGTGGAAAGGGCAGGCACCGTGGCGGTGACGGCATGATCAAGGAACTCCAGTTTCTGCGCCCCGTCCGCCTCAGCGTTGCCGCCACCCGACGTCTTGCGGCTCCCCATGGAACGGTTGGTGGAGCACCCGGCAAGGTCGCACTGGACCAAGTGCAACAAGCCGGCAAATCCTGGAAACGTCTTCCCCCAGGCGAGTCCATCCAGCTCGAAAGTGGTGGGTGCGTGCGCATCTCCACTCCGGGAGGTGGGGGATGGCGCAAACCTAAGGCATAACCGATTCCGCAATTGGAACCCATGACCTCTGAAGACGGCCGATTCTATTTTGCCTATGGCAACAACATGCGCGAGCAGACGATGCGCGAACGCGTCGGTGCGCAACACTATCGATTCGTTTGCCTAGCTGTGCTCGAGGGTTTTCGATTGACCTTCACGACGACCACTCCGGAGTGGGGAGGGCTGGTCGCCGATTTGTCCGAGGATTCCCAAGGCCGTGTCTTCGGCGTGCTCTATGAAGTGGATCCCCAAGTTTGGGTCGCGCTCGCGCCGCATGAACCCACTTATGATCGTCTGCTCAAGACCGTGCATTCCCTTGAAGAAGATGCTCCACCCGAGCGGACCCAAGCAGTGGTGTATCGCGTGTCGGATGCGAATAAGGAACCTGAGGGGCCGCCGGAACCTCGTTATCTGGAACGCATCCTGGGTGCAGGAATAGAACGGGGCCTGCCCGACGCTTACCTCGAAGAACTCCGGCAACATCGCACCTAAACGAAACATGCCCGGCGCAGTCTCCTGTGCCGGGCATGTTCGCTGAGGTTACTGGCCTTAGTCGTTCTGGTAGAGGTGATCCTCACTCAGAAGGTGGTACTGATCCACCGCGCGGATGAGCAGATCGCTCATGCTCTCGCGGAAGGCGCAGCATTCGAACTTGACGCCCTTGGCGCGGATCAGCGGAGCGACATCTGCGAAGACGCCGTTGCCGGAGACCACGATAATGGTGTCGACCTTGTCGGCGATACGCAGCATGTCCATGGCGATGCCGAGTTCCCATTCGGCCTTGCGCGAACCATCCATGCGCTCGATGACCTCACGACGCTTCACTTCGAAGCCGCAGTAACGCAGGTGATCGAGGAAGCTGACCTGATCGATGCCTTCACGTTCGATGACGTAGGCAGTGGAGCGGACCAAGCGGCGATTGCGCACGCAAGCACGCAGCATGCGCGAGTAGGAAAGGTTGCGGCCGTAAGTCTTCTTGGCCGAGTGGTACATGTTCTGTACGTCGACGAAAACTGCGACACGCTGACGCTTCAGGAAGCCACCAGGCGAAGCGTATCCACCGTTGTTCGGAATCTTGCCGGTGGTAGGGTCGAGGTTGAGCTCGCGACGCAGGCGCCAGACCTCGTCCTTCAGGTCGAGGTATCGATCCTCAAGATCCTCACGCTCTACGCCAGCGAGGTCTTCGGAGGAATCGAGAATGAGTGAGGAATCTGGATGCGCAGGAGCCATGGTCGGCTCAGGTACACCCGTGTGGCCGGAATCGGCAGAGGCGACATCCATGTCACCTTCAAACGTTTGGGTTTCGGTCATGGTTTAGGAAGGAGGTAGTCTGGGGGAAAAATAGCCTTTTATACGAACCCTGAAATAAGTTCGGGTTTCCATCCCAAGGCTGCGAGGATGGTTAGAAGTCTATTCTAGCGCAATATCCACGCGATAAACCCAGAAACGGGTTAGAACAGCGAAATCCGGCGGGCCTGCGCTGTTGGTGCATCGGGTGCAGGATTAACACCAAGGATGCGGTCGAGTCGGTAGCTCTTATAGAAGCATGCATCGTGACAGAGTGCTTCCATCCACTGCTGCCGACTGGAGCGATAGAGGAAGCGCGGCGTGACCAAGGTCTGGTAGACGTTGCCACTGCGCAGACGGTAGGTCATCTGCACCGGAAGGCCTTCCTTTGCGGCTTCCTGCAGGATGTCGGTCTGTGGATTCGACGGCAGGGGATCGATGCCTTTGCCGTTTATGGTCTGCTTCTGACCCATCGTGGAGGGGCGAAACTCCCTGCCGAACATCATCTCCATCTTGAACATGAGGTTCAGGGTGTGCTCCGCATCCGCCAAAGCGCGGTGGTGCTCTGCGGCAGGCAGTCCCAACTCTTCCACTAGATTCTGAAGCGCATGGGAGCGACGCTTCAGCAGCTTGCGCGAGGCCATTAAGGTGCAAAGTAGTCCGTTATTCGGCAGCCCGAATCCATAACGTGCAGCCTCTGCGACGAGCACAGCGGCATCAAAACTGACATTGTGGCCCACCAGCGGTGCTTTACCGATCCACTTCAGGAAATCCGGCACCACTTCCTCAGCAGTTGGGGATTCCTGCACCATGCGGTCGTCGATGCCGTGGATGCGAATCACCGAAGGGGGAATGGGGCATTCCGGATAAACCAGGCTTTCGAAGCGGTCGACCACATGTTGGCCCCGCACCTTCAAAGCACCGATCTCCACCAGACGCGCCCCAGGGGGCATGCCGGTGGTCTCGGTGTCGAACACCACGAACTCGCGCGGTAAGGTCATGACCGAGTGTTCCCGTTTCAGGCTCCTACGTCAAGCAGAGAGCTGCTTTCCTAGGAAGACGCCTTCGGATCCCGGTGCAGCCACCGCGGGATATAGGTCGCGGTGAGGTAGAACAACGGCGTATCCAGCATGGCGACGGAGGCCTTGAACAGCCAGAGGTCAAAAACGATGCTGGCCATCTCGGAGCCAGACATTCGACCGTAGAACAGGACGACGACAACCAAGAGCGAGTCAAGCAATTGGCTGAACACAGTGCTTGCATTGTTGCGCAACCAAAGGTGTTTGCCCTTGGTGAGTTTTTTCCAAAAATGGAACA
>JBMYYH010000104.1:0-10157 GCA_049609225.1 Planctomycetota bacterium
GCCAACTCGCCTGAATCGAGAGAGAACGCATGTTTGCACTCAGCTCCGGACTCCTCCTTAGCCTCCTGCTGCCGCTCCAAGATGGTGGAGCCAGCCCTGTCGCCGTCAAGAACGCGCAGGCCGCCCGTGCCATCACCACCGAATTCGGTCTCGACCATTGGGCCGAGAAGCTGATCGATCGATCGCTTGCCGAGGCCAAGACTCCCGACGACAAGTCGGAACTGTTGCTGGCCCGCTGCGATGTCTTGCGTCTGAACGCCCGACGCAAGGTCAACGACAACGATAAGCTCCCCGCCCTGGGCGCTGCCGGTGAAGCCTATGTCGAGTTTCTTGCCGCCGGACCTGGCTCCGACCGCGAGACTCAGGCACAGTCGAACCTCGGTATGCTCGCCAATGAATACGGCGACACCCTGGTCCGCATGATCGAAACGGGCACCATCGGTGCCAACCGTGACGATGCTGTGGCCACGGCGGAGACCATCTTCAAGAGTTCCTTGAAGGGCATGAATTCCGTCATCACCTGGTGGGAAACCCTGGAAGATGATGATCCAGAGAAGATCGCTACGGAGTTCCGACTCTACTACCCGACGGTCTATAACCGCGCCCTGGTCTATCTCTACTGGGCGCAGCTTTACCCTGCGGGCTCCTTGGAGCGTGATCAACGCGCCAAGCAGGCTACGGAGTACTTGGAGAACTTCGCGATCCAAGCGCCGTTCCTCCCCTCCCAGCGCGCTTACAAATCGCTGGCGGATTGCTACCGCGTGCTCGGCGAGTTGGAGGATTCCTTCGACTACTACGAGTATGTCAGCTCCAACATCAAGGAACTGATTCTGGATGAAGGCCCGGACCTCGACCCCGCCTTCATCGAGCAACTCAACAACACCGTGCAGGATTCCGATGCCGGCATGCTGAAGATGCTGCGTGAGTCCGGTCAGATTGCCCTGTTCTGGGAAACCTACGAGAAGTTCCTGGACTGGGTCGACGAAGAGCGCATCGACCTCTCCCGTTCCGGTTATGAGCTCCAGCTCATGGTTGCCGCACAAATGGTCGAGGAAGGGCGCGCCGGTGAGGCCATCGCCCTCGCCGACGAAGTCGCTAAGGCGAATGAGCGCAGCACCCTGCGTCTGCGGGCAAACACCGTCATGGGTACGGCAATCGCCATTGCCCCACCGGATGCCGACATTCCGCTCGACATCCTTTACGGCTCTGCAGAAGGTGCTTACTACCAGAAGGACTATGCTGCGGCCGTCGATGGCTTCCGCTTGCTGATTCCACGTCTCGCTGGCTCGCAACAGGCGGATGAGTTTGGCGCCCGCGCCTACTACTTCCTGGGCCTTTCCTGGGCGAACTTGAAGCAGCCTATGTTGGCCGCCGTCACCCACCAGATCGGCTACTACGATTTCCCGGATGAGGAAAACGAGTACGCCCTGAAGAACGTGCAGAAATGGCAGAAAGCAGCCGAATCTTTCTTCACGCGCAACAACACCGATACGGTCCTGCAGGCCTTCAACGACGAAGCCACCGCAATCCTCATCGACCTAGATGGTCAAGGCTCCGACGTTCAGTGGAACCAAGGCAAGAACCTCAACAAGCTTGCTAAGCAGGAAGCTTCGAAGAACTCCAAGGCTAAGCCTGGAACTCCAGAGGCCAAGAAGGTCGTCGCGGCTTACGGTAATGCCGTCCGCGCTTACCAGGCTGTGCCGGTCGAAAGTGCCAACTACGAGAAGGCACTGCTGGCCATCCTGATCTGCGAGTACGAGTCGATTCGCTTCGACCCCACCGCAACCGATCGTTCCTTGAGCGCCATCGCCGACTACCAGGGTTATGTCGCAGATGCCGCGAATGCGCCGAAGGATCCACGTCAACGTAAGGTGCGTCGCGAAAGCGAGCCACAGGGTGTGTTCTACTTGGGTCGCACTTACCGCGAACTCGCTAAGGCTGGTGATGCCAGCGCTTGGCCGAAAGTTCTCGAGACTTACGAAGGCATGCTGGAGCGTTTTCCGGATCAGCCGGAACTTGCCTATGCCGGCATGAGCTATCGCGTCGAAGCCATGGTCCGCATGGGCGATGTCGAAGGTGCCGAAGCGGAATACGCAGCCATGCTCGCGATTCCAGCAACGAGCAGTCGTTTGGCGATCGCCAGCTTCTCGCTCTACTTGCACTACAAGGCTGCCACCGAGGATCCGAACCTTCCGGTGGACCAGATTGGCCCGAACCGCCTCAAGCAGGCTGAGTACCTCTCCGCCTACAACGCCTACTCCACCACCAAGCGTTGGTCGAACCTATTGGGTGAAGCCGACTTGTGGAGCCAAGTGGGAGACTTCGAGCAGGCTGCGGTCCTCTACCAGACCGTCCTGGACAAGTACTCCTCCGCTGCCGGCTTCAGTGAAGCCTTCGCCTTCAAGACCCAGATTGGTCTGGTCGAAGCTTTGTTGCAACTGCGTCGCCTAGGCGAAGCGGTGCCGCTGGTGGATGCCATGCATGAGAGCCGTCCGAAGAACCTGCGCGTCCGCATTGCGGTGGTGAAGGTGAAGGCCGGATTCCTGATCTGGGATGGCCGTCAAATCCTCGAGGTGCCTGGTGAAGGCACTCCAGAAGCCTTGGCCCTGGCCTCCGAGATGGCCTCCGACCTGATCAATGCTGCCAAGCATGAAGCGGGTCAGCAGGATCCTCCGCTCAACTACTTCAACTATGGTCCCTGGTGGGAAGCCAAGTTGATGCAGGCTTACGTGCTGTTCCAGCGCGGCAAGACCATTCCAGAAGACTTGGGCAAGCACAAGAGGCTCGTCTCCAGTCTTCAGAAGCAAGCTCCGGACCTCGGTGAATCCGTTTCCGGCAAGCGCATGTCGCAATCCCTCCTCTGGCTCCTGAACCGCTAGACCGATGATCCTTTCCTGCGCACTCCTCCTTCCAATGTTGATGCCTGCGGCCCTGCCGCAGAGCCGGGTTTCCCAGATCGACGGCAGCATGCAGGGTGGCAAGCTCACCACTGCAGGCCTTGAAAGCGTCACTCTGGAGAACGCGGATGGCGACTCTCGCGAGTTTCCAGCCGGCAACATCCTGAGCCTCACGCCTGGCCCCCTGCCTGAGGGCATGGTCAAGGCAGAGGCCTTCCTCGCGGACCTCGATTACCAAAACGCAAGCAGCAGCTTTGAAGCAGCTGCAGGTGGCGGCGGTGATTTCTGGGTCGCTCCATATGCCAGCCTGCGCCACGCCGAGACCCTGCTTGCATGGGCCTCTGCCGACCGCGCGCGTGCCGGCGATGCCGCCAAGGCTTTCCGCACTTGGTCCGACACCCACGCCGACAGCTTCTGGCTGCCACGTGCCCAAATGGGCGCCGCACAGGCCATGGCCATGTCCGGCGACGTCGATGGCGCGACTTCCTTGATGCAGAAACTTGCCGACACGGCCTTCGAGAAGAACCTCGGGCGCCATGTCGAGCTGCAGGTCAATCTGGTGCGCTGTGAGTCCTTCCTGATTGGAGGACAAGCAGAAGTCGCTGAGGCTCGTCTGCGTGACCTTGTGGTCAAGTTGGAGCAAGCCGTCCGCGACCCCAAGGCGCCCATGGGCACCAAAGGGCTTTACGTCAGCTTGAACTCGCGTGCGCAGATCCTCTTGGGTGATGCCATCACCGAGAAGGATGGCGTCCGCACCGCTGCTTCCTACTGGCAAGGCTTGTCCGAAGACCGCAACGCCAGCGCCGACGTCCGTGCTGCCGCATGGATTGGTATTGCCCGCGCCGCCCGCGAAGGTGGTGATGCACGCCAAGCACAGTTGCAGTTGGCCAAGGTAGTTGCCACTTTGCCGGCCTCGGATGAGGTCATGGCCCGTGCTCTTTTCGAGCTCGGCGAGGTTTCGCGGGAATTGGGCAATAACCCAACTTCCGGCGATACCTATCATCAACGCCTCCTGGAGCGGTATCCCAACACGAGTTGGGCCGCCAAGGTGCGCTGAGCCCTACCTCCTGCCCCCAGGCAGGACATACAGCATCGGTCCTAAGCCCTTCCCCACACACCGATTGCTGCTAGAATCCTCTCCTTCCCGGTAGATTCCTACCGAAACCCAACGCGTCCAAAGCAATGTCCCGACTTCGTCTCATGGCCCCGGCCCTCGCCGGTACCCTCCTGTTCGCTGGTAACCTCTTCGGTCAAGAAGAGGACAAAGGCGGCACGAACTTCATCGACGCCATCCAGTCCGCTGGTGCAATCGGTTACCTCATCATCTTGATGTCGGTAGTCGCCATGGCTCTCATCATTGAACACTTCATGACCCTGAAGCGCGAGAAGCTTGCGCCACCAGAGGTCATCGATGAGATCGAAGAACTGTTCCAGGAAGGCAACTACCAAGAGGCCCTCGAGGCCTGCGAAGCCTCCCCTTGCTTCTTCTCCAACGTCACCGCTGCTGGCATCCGTAAGCTCGGCCTGCCCTTCGGTACCATCGAGAAGTCCATCGAAGAGATGGAAGATGAGGAAGGTGTGAAGCTCCAGCAGAAGATCGGCTGGCTCTCCCTGATCTCTGGTATCGGCCCCATGATGGGTCTGTTCGGAACGGTGACCGGAATGGTCGGTGCGTTCGCGACCATCGGTTCTGCCGGTGCTGGCGGCGTCAACCCGGCTGACTTCGCGAAGGACATCTCCCTCGCGCTGATGACCACCGTGCTCGGTCTGACCGTGGCAATCCCGACCACCGCCTTCTACGCCTACTTCCGCAACAAGGTGTCCATGGTCACCATGGAGATTGGCGCTGTGGTCGAGGACATGTTCGAGCGCTTCCGCGCTGCTGACTAATCGTTTTGGGGAATGGGGGCGTTACTGCCCCCCTCCCTGTCCACTAGCCTCAACTAAGGAAACCTAACATGGCAAGACGACGACGCGAAGCAGACACGGAAGTCGAGATCGACATGACGCCGATGATCGACATGACGTTCCTCTTGATCATTTTCTTCATCATTGTGAATGACATGTCGAAGAAGGATCTCGAGGAGCTGAAGCTGCCGATCGCCATGGAGGCGGGTCATGATGAACCGCCCGAACGGCGTCAGATTCTCAACGTACGCTGGTTCCCCGCTGGGGGCGTGCCTCCAGGGGTAGTCAGCCAGTACGCGGACATGGGAATCGGCATCCCTCCGGATCAGGAATGGTCCGACATCGTGTGGAAGGGCAAAATCCTCTTCTACCCGAACATTGATACGCAAGGTCGCACCGATCCGATCCGTAAGGGTCGTCCGGACTACTACTGGCAACTCGCCCAAACCATGGAAATCGAGTGGGTCCCCTACTTCGAGACCAAGATGGACGAGACCTTGGGCATCCACCTTCCGGATGACCCAGTCCTGATTCGTGCCGACCGCAACACGCCCTTCAAATACCTGCAGCGCATCATGGAGGTGTGCACGCGGGAGAAGATCAAGATCTGGAAGGTGCAGTTCGCTGCCTCTGAGGATCCTGAGAAGGTGAAGGCACGCGAAAAAGCCAAGAAGTAAAGGAGGAAACGATGGTCAGAAGAAAGAAATTCGAAGAGCTGAAGCCGGACATGACGCCAATGATTGACGTCACCTTCCTGCTGCTGATCTTCTTTATCGTGACCCTGAAGTTCAAGGTACTGGAGGGACGTCTGGACGCCGCCCTTCCAAAGGATCGTGGTACCAACACTTCGCAGGCGGAAGAGATCGAGAAGGTCGACATCATGCTGTTCGTCGCGGACCCTGGTGAGCTGGTCGATGACCCAGACATCAAGGGCCTGCAGATGTTCCAGAACCGTCGCATCCGGATCGAGATCGGCCAGAACAAGTGGTATTACAACCCCTTCGATGTGCCCGACACCCTCGACCCGATTCCTGATCTGCGCGTCTTCCTCAACGACTTCGACAAGGTCGAGACTCCGGTCTCCATCGATGCCCGTAAGGGAGTCGTATACGGCGACGTCGTCGTCCTGCTCGATGTTGTGGTGCGTGCTAAGTTCGAGAAAGTCTCCTTCGCGGGGTCTCTCGAGAACTAAGGATTCGTGCCGCAAGGCTGCAGCGATACTGGAGAGCTTCGCGAAGCTCTCCATCAGGCTGCGGACCAGATTGCCGATTACCTCGGCAGCCTCGGTTCGCAGCCGATTTTTCCTTCTGCCCCCAGCGCGCCGGAAGGAGACCTGTTCCCAGAACAGGGTGAAGGCCTAAGCACGCTGTTTTCGGACTGCCGCAAGTGGGCAGTCGACAATGCCCTTCAGGTTGGGCATCCCGGTTATGTCGGGCATATGGATTCGGAAGTGGATCCCGCGGGCATCCTCGGAGACTTCCTCGCTTCGGCGTTGAACCAAAACCTGCTGGCCTTTGAGCTCGCTCCAGGTGCCACTCTTTTGGAGAAGAAGTTGGTGCGCCTGTTCTGCGATGCCGCAGGCCTCCCCGAAGGCTCCGGCGGACTCTTCACCACCGGTGGAACAGGCGCCAACCTCACCGGTCTCCTACTTGCCCGCGATGCATCCAGTCATGCCAGCCATCAGGGCCTGAGTCAGGAACATCCCCTATGCGTTTTGGCGTCGGTGGATGCGCACTATTCCATTGCCAAGGCCTGCGCGGTTTTGGGCATGGGCTCGGAGCAAGTGATCCCGGTTGCCGTCGCGGGGCCGGAACGTCGGATGGATCCGGCCGACCTACCGAAGGCCTTGGAGCGCGCCCATGCCAAAGGGCAGCGCCCGGTCGCGGTGGTTGCTACAGCCGGAACCACCAGTTGTGGCGCGATTGATCCACTGGAAGACGTCGCCGACTTCTGTGCCCAGGAAGGGTTGTGGATGCATGTCGATGGTGCGCATGGTGGCGCTTTGCTGCTGCACCGGAAGGAGAAGGAACGCCTTGTGGGCATCCACCGTGCTGATTCCATCACCCTGGATCCACACAAGTGGCTTTATGCGCCGAAGAGCGCGGGAATCTTGCTGGTGCGCAAGGAAGAGACTCTACGCACCGCCGATTACGACGCCCCCTACCTCGACCGCTTCTCCGAGCACGGAGAAGCCCTACCTGTCAGCCAAGGGCGGCGTGCTCTGGATGGCAGTCGTCGGTTCGATGCGCTGAAGGTGTGGATGATCCTGCGCCATCTCGGCAAAGAAGGGCTCGAGGCCCGTTTGGAGAGTCGTCTGCAGCTCACGGAGCAGCTGCACCAAACTTTGGCCGAGCATCCTTTCTTCATGCCCTGCCATCGCCCAGACCTCAACGTGCAGGTCTTTTTGCCGCGCGATTCCGCACATCGGCCCCAAATTGCCGCTACGCACCGGGCTCTGGAGCAGGAAGGGCGCTTTTGGTCCTCCTACACCCGCCTCGACGGCCAGCAGTGCCACCGCATGGTGCTCCTGAACGAGGCCCCCAGGCTCTCCGATTTGACCGCCCTTATGGGCCAATTGGAGTCCCATCACTGGGGGCTTTTGTCGCCCTCGGAAATCCCCGAACATCTGTCCCCAAAAGGGCGTAGCGAGTCCCCGCCGGGGCTGCTACATTCTTCCCCTGACCATCGCTCAAAAGGCGGTAGCCACGTGGTTGTGGGTGACTAACTCAAGGCCACACCCCAAGCTCGGATCCCAAGCTTTCCCCATGAACAGAACCCTGAAATCGGCTTCTTGCCTGAGCCTGTCCCTCGCGTTCCTCGCGTTGGGCTGCGCTTCACCCGAGTCCTCTTCCTCCGAGGACCAGGTCGCTTCGACCAACTCCAGCAACAGCAATCAACCGCTGTTCGCAGATGCGTCGGTCGGCGTCCAAAATCCAGGAGCACAGGAACCGGGTAACGGTTCGGTGCTGGATCAAGGCATCCAGGAGAAGACCCTCCGCGATCAGAAGATCGCCCTTCTGGTGCGCGAGCATGTCATGACAGCGCGGATGGCTTATGCCGATGCGCGTCTGCTCGAAGCCGAAAACGAGTTGCTTGCCGCACTCACCCTCGACCCCACTGCAGCAGAGGCCCGCGGCCTCTTGGAGCAGGTGCAGGTCGCCTTGGGTAAGGCAACCAGCGACATCACCGGTTCTAGCGATGACGTTCACCTGCAGACCTTGGCGCTTGCAGAGCGCACCAAGGCTGATGCCGCAGCCAACCTTGAGGCTGGTCGCAACTACCTGATGGAAGGGAACTACGATGTCGCCATCGGCAAGCTGCGTCTCGCACGCTCTGCCATGTCGGGCTCGAACCTTCGCATCGATTGGGGTGGCATGCAGGCCGAGGTCGATAGCCTCCTGGCGCAAGCCGAAGGCGATCGTGACCTTGCTGTCGCCGCACAACGCGACGATGCCGCACGCGCAACCTTCGAGGCCCTGCAGCAGAAGCGCAACATGGAGCTCGAGCGTCGCAACCTGCGCCTCGATGCCATGCTCGCCGATGCCATCGCAGCCTTCGACGACTACGAGTTCGATCGCTCGATCGGCCTGTGCGAAGACATCCTTCGCGAGGATCCGCTCAACGGTCGCGCCCGCGAGTTGATTCACTCTTCACAGAAGGCACGTCACAACAACATCGAAACCGAGTGGGTTCAGCGTCGTTCCGAGCGCTACCAGAACTGGCTCGCCGATATCGCAGAGGCTCGTGTCCTCACCACCGAGATCATGGGCATGCCAGACCCGAACCACTGGCGTGACATCTCGGCCAAGCGTGCTGCTTACCGTCTGACCGCCGGCGATGAGGTCGACTCCGAGCTCAACCAGAGCCTGGTCGCCGACATCAACAGCCAGCGCATCCCGAGCCTCATCTTCGAAGGTGAGACCTCGCTCGAGACTGTGGTCGATCAGCTGCGTACCTTCACTAGCATCCCCTTCGTGGTCACCCCGGATGCAGTCGACGCCGTCGACTCTGAGGGCATTGAGTTCAACCTCAACATGACCCACGAGCTGACCGTCGCCAACGCGCTCAACATCATCACCGATGTTGCCGGCCCTGGCGTCACCCACACCTTCCGTCACGGCGTGGTTTACATCACCTCGACCGAGAAGGCTCACAGCAACCTGGTCCTTCACGCTCACGAGATTCGTGACCTGACCGCCGTGGTTGTCGATCACTCCGGTCCGAAGATTCAGGAAATCCGTCTCCCCGATGGCGAGTACGACGACGAAGATGGCACCCAGTTCGGTGGTGTGATTGGCGAAGCCGTCCCGCTCATGGATCCAGACAACCTGGCCACTTTGGTGCAGCAGGGCGTCGCTCCTAGCACCTGGGAAAACGATGGTGTCACCATCGCTCCTATGAACGGTTTGTTGTTCGTGCGTCAGACCCCTGAGGTCCACCGCCAGATCGAGGAATTCCTCGGTGGCTTCCGTCGCTACACCTCCTCCATGGTGAACATCGAGGCCAAGTTCCTCACCATCACCAAGGACTACCTGCAGGAAATCGGCGTCGACTGGCGCGGCAACGGTGGTAACTCCACCTCGCTCGACCTGGTCAACCTCGACGATGTCACCTCGGGCTTCGACGACAACGCGTCGCTCGCTCTTGATAACGCAGGCCCTGGCCTTCCTTCCGGTGCAGATAGCAACCCATCTGCAGGTGCTTACTTCGATGACTTCCTCGACGGCGACTTCCGTGCCCGTACCGAGAACGTCGTCGGTGCCTACGGTTCCCGTCTCGGCACCGCTGGCGGTCTGGCGATGCAGCTTTCCTTCCTGGATGACCTGCAGTACAGCCTGATCCTCAACGCAGTCGAGAAGCAGCAGCACGCCCAGGAGCTCACCTCCACCGTGCTGTCGGCGCAGAACACCCAGCGTGCCTACGCCACGATGCTCAACCAGATCACCTACGTTCAGGACTTCGATGTGGAGGTCGCGCTTGCGTCCTTCATCGCAGACCCGATTATCGGTGTGATCTCGGATGGCATCGTGTTGGATGTCCGCCCGACCATCGCGCAGAACCGTAAGTACATCACTTTGGAACTGCGTCCGACCGTCGCCACCATCGTGCAGCCCATCACCGAGTTCACCTCGTCGCTGGCAGCACTGACCGTGCCGATCACCATTCAGCTCCCAGAGCTGCAGATCTCCTCGGCGAACACCACTGTGGTGGTCCCGGATGGCGGCACCGTCGTCATCGGTGGCCTCAAGAAGCTGTTCAACATCGACCAGCGCGCTGAGATTCCTTTCCTCTCTGACATCCCTGTCCTCAGTCTCCTGTTCAAGACTGAAGGCGAGGCCGAGGAGAACAAGG
>JBMYYH010000105.1:0-9903 GCA_049609225.1 Planctomycetota bacterium
CGACCCTGCTTTGGAGGCGGTCGCCGTGGAAACCGGCGTCGATGCCGTTCTGACCGCTCCGGAGCTACCCTCCGGCACCGATCGCATGTGGGCTGCGGCACAGCAGTACCCCGATGCTGAATACCTGGTCAACGTTCAGGGCGACGAAGCTGAAATCGAGCCCGCCGCCATCGACGCCGTGATCCGTGCCCTGCAGGATGGCTGCCCAGCCGTCACCCTGAGTGCTCCTTTGGCGGCCGAGGCGGTCGAAGATCCCGCCGCGGTCAAGGTGGTGGTCAACCTGGAAGGTGATGCGCTTTACTTCTCGCGCGCGGCCATCCCCCATCCACGCAACGCCGGCAAGGTTGCGCCGCGCTTGCATCTTGGGGTCTATGGCTACCGTCGGGATGTGCTGGCACAGTTTGCGACCTGGTCCCCCACGCCTTTGGAGCAGACGGAAAGTTTGGAGCAGTTGCGTCTGCTCGAACACGGAATTTCTTTGCGCGTTCTCGAATGGCCGCATGCTTTCGCAGGAATCGACACGCGGAAAGACTACGATGCCTTTCTGGAACGCCGGTGCCCCCCGGAATCCCCCCTGTCATGACCCGATACATCTTCGTCACCGGTGGTGTGGTCTCTTCCCTGGGTAAGGGAATCACCACTGCCGCTCTGGCCGTCATGCTCGAGAAGCGCGGCCTAAAGGTCTCGATCCAGAAGCTGGATCCCTACATCAACGTCGACCCTGGCACCATGTCGCCCTTTGAACATGGTGAGGTTTACGTGACCGAAGATGGCTATGAAGCGGATCTCGACCTCGGGCATTACGAGCGCTTCTCGCAGGCGCCGATCGGGCGTCACAGCAACGCGACGACCGGTTCGATCTACTCGGAAGTGATCCGCAAGGAACGCGAAGGCGGTTATCTGGGCCAGACCGTGCAGGTCATTCCGCATATCACCGATGCGATCCAGAATGCGATCCTGCGTGGCGCCCCCAAAGGCACCGATGTGGCGATCATCGAGATCGGTGGAACTGCCGGAGACATCGAATCCCTGCCGTTTTTGGAGGCGATTCGTCAATTCGGACTGAAGCAGCCGAAGGATCACGTCATGTTCGTGCATCTGACCTTGCTGCCCTTCCTCAACGCCTCAGGCGAGATGAAGACCAAGCCGACTCAACAGTCGGTGGGTAAACTTCGCGAGATCGGTATCCAGCCGGATGTACTGGTGTGCCGTTGCGAGCGCCCGATGACGCAGAGCATGCGTCAGAAGATCTCCCTGTTCTGCAATGTGCGTCCGGAGTACGTGATTCAGGAGCAGGATGTCGAGACCACCATCTACGAGGTGCCCTTGGATCTCGTGAAGGAAGGTCTAGACCGCGCGATGGTCGAGCATCTCGGCCTCGGCACCGAAAACCGCATCGATATGTCGGACTGGGAAGACCTGCGCGAGCGCTGGGCCAACCCGAAGGGCGAAGTCGAGATCGCGGTGGTCGGCAAGTACATCGAGCTGCACGATGCCTACAAGTCCATCTACGAGGCCTTGGCCCACGGTGGTGCGGAGCATCAGCACAAGGTTCGCTTCCGCAAGATCGCGGCAGAGGATTGCGCCGATGGAGATGTCGCCAAGATGCTGGAAGGCGTCGATGGTTTGCTGATTCCAGGTGGATTCGGCGAACGCGGCCTGGAAGGCAAGATTCGCGCTCTACGTTGGGCGCGCGAACGCGAACTCCCCACCTTCGGCATCTGCTTCGGCATGCAGGCGATGGCTTTGGAGTATGCGCGCCATGTTGCTGGTCTCACCGAGGCCAATACCACCGAAGTGGATCCAGAGTGCAGCCAGCCAGTGATTCACCTGCTTGATTCGCAGGAGGATGTCACGGATAAGGGCGGCACCATGCGTCTTGGTGCTTATGCCTGTCGCCTGGTCGAAGGCACGCGCACTGCCGAGGTCTACGGGCGGGATATGGTGTTCGAACGCCATCGCCATCGTTGGGAATACAACAACGCCTTCCGTTCGCAGTTGGAGAAGGCCGGCCTCACTTGCGCTGGTATCCACGAGAAGGAAGACCTCGTCGAGATCGTCGAGTTGAGCGACCATCCGTTCTACATCGGCGTGCAGTACCACCCCGAGTTCAAGTCGAAGCCCCTGGCACCGCACCCGCTGTTCAGCAGCTTCGTCGGTGCTGCCCTCGCTTACCAGGCCGCTCCGAAAGCAGAGACGGCCGAGATCGAATCCTGATGAACGACCAGCAGCAAATTCCTGGAGGCGACTTCCGCCTCTTCCTGCAGAAGATTGCCATGCAGGGCTTCTACGCCCTCGGCCTGATCGAGATCCCTGGCGCACCGGCACAGGAGCCGAATGTCGGCCTGGCCCGCACCGTCATCGATGACTTGATGATGCTGCGCGAGAAGTGCGAAGGCTCCTTGGATGAGGGCGAGCGCATGACGCTCGACAAGTACATCAGCGACCTGCAGTTCCAGGTCGTCGAGCGCTCCAAGTAGAGCATGCCCCGCTACCTCGTCACCTCCGCTTTGCCTTACGCCAACGGCCCCATCCATTTTGGGCATGTCGCGGGCGCTTATCTGCCGGCGGATGTCTATGTGCGCTACCTGCGCATGGCCAAAGGCAAGGATGCGGTGCTGTTCGTCTGTGGCACCGACGAGCATGGCGTGGCCATCACCTTGAAGGCGGAACAGGCTGGACTGGGTTATCGCGAGTATGTCGACCAGTGGCATAGCGAGATCAAGAGCCTGTTCGATCGTTTCGGCATCAGCTTCGACATCTTCTCCGGCACCGCGCGCTGTCCGCAGCATCACGACGCCAGCCAGAAGTTCTTCGAGGTGTTACTGGAAAACGGTTTCGTCTTCGACAAGACCGAGGATCAGTGGTTCTCGGAGGAATCGGGGCGTTTCTTGCCCGACCGTTATCTCGAGGGCATCTGCCCGGAATGTGGGCATGAGAAGGCGCGCGGGGATGAATGTCCATCCTGTGGTGCATGGATCGATGCGCGTCTGCTGAAGGAGCCGGTGAGTCTGATCGACGGTAGCCGTCCAATCCTGAAGGCGACCAAGCATTGGTATCTGGATCTTCCGAAGCTGCAGGAAGCCGGGCTCGACGCCTGGTATCGCGGCCAGGATGAAAACAACCCGGTGAAGGGTTGGAAGCCCAACGTCGACGGCTATGTGCAGGCGATGTTGCGCGATCTGCATGAACGTCCGATCACTCGCGACTTGCCTTGGGGTGTGCCGGTGCCACAGCACTTGGAAGGCGCCGAAGGCAAGGTGCTGTATGTCTGGTTTGATGCACCGATCGGTTACGTCAGCGCAACCATGGAATGGGCCGAGGCCCAAGGCACGCCCGATGCCTGGATGGACTGGTGGCAAGGTGAAGATACGCGTTTGCTGCACTTCATCGGCAAAGACAACATCGCCTTCCACATGGTGGTCTTCCCATCCATGCTGCTTGGACAAGGCGAAGCCTGGAACGGCAAGCCCTTCGCCCTACCGTGGTCGGTGCCGGCGAACGAGTTCTACAACCTGCAGGGACGGAAATTCAACACCTCCAGCGGTTGGTACCTCGACAACGAAAGCTTCTTCTCCACCTACAACCCCGACGCAGCCCGTTTTCACGTGCTGATGTCGATGCCAGAGACCTCCGATTCGGAATTCACCTGGCAAGATTTTCAAGTCACCAATAATGCGCTGCTCGCAGACAAGGTCGGCAACCTCGTTAGCCGCGTGATCAAGTTCGTCGGCAAGCGTTTCGACGGCAAGGTGCCGCCGGTCGATGGCGAAACGCCGATGCAACATGAGTTCCTCGCCGAAGCCGATGCGTCCTTCGCCGAAGTCGGGCAACGACTCGCCGGGCAGGAGTTCCGTAAGGCTGGGCAGGCGCTCATCGCCGGATGCAGTGCGCTCAACCAGTTCTTCGACGCGATGGCACCCTGGAAGAGCATCAAGAGCGAAGATCCAGCCGAGCAGGCCCAGTGCCGCGCTTCCTTGGAGCGCTGCTTGGCCTACCTGGAGTTGTTGAGCCGACGCCTTGGCCCCTTCTGCCCGGAGTCGGCCTGCGCCCTTCGTGGCATGCTCGGCGAACTGGGAACCGCATCCTGCGGAGAGACTTGGGGGGAAGACATCACGCCCCCCCTCGCTGCAGCCGGCCTGAACCTCGGGGAAGCTTCGGTTCTGTTCGCCAAGATTGACGACGAGCGGATCGCTGCCGAAGTCGAACGGCTCGAAGCCAACGCCGCACAGTCTTAAGCGCGCTTTGCTGCGGCCGCGCAGGAGCGAAGGCTCCGAAACGAGACAAACCTGCCCCCGGTTGCCCGGGAAGCAGGTTTGCGTTCACCCCTAAGGGTGGAAGCTTTAGTTCAGCGAATCCTTCCAAGCCTTCGCAGGCTTGAATCCAACACTCGTGCTGGCTTGGATCTGCATCGGCTCACCAGTCTGCGGGTTGCGACCGGTACGGGCTGCGCGCTGGCGCAGGCTCCAGGTGCCGAAACCAGCCACGGAAACTTGGCTGTGCTCCTGCACGCCTTCCTGGATGGCCTTGAGGACGACGTTGACGGTCTCTTCGGCCGCGGTCTTGGTGGTTTGAAGCTGTTCGCAGACGGCTTCGACGAGTTCGCGTTTGTTCATGTCGGGAGAATGGGGGAACGGAAGCGTGGAGTTCTCTAGGGACTAACCCCGGACAAACTATGGTGTCCGGGGTCAGGTGATTCGTCAAGGATTTAAGTATTCCTTGCAGACCTACAGTTTCTAGGCAGATCTCAGCGCTTCTTGCGCACGGCCTTCTTCTTGGTGGCCTTCTTCTTAGTGGCCTTGCGCTTCGTAGCCTTCTTCTTAGTGGCTTTGCGCTTGGTGGCCTTCTTCTTGGTGGCTTTCTTCTTCGTAGCCTTACGCTTGGTGGCCTTCTTCTTGGTGGCCTTGCGCTTGGTGGCTTTCTTCTTGGCCTTCTTCTTGGTGGCCTTCTTCTTCGTTGCCTTGCGCTTGGTGGCCTTCTTCTTCGTGGCCTTCTTCTTGGTTGCCTTACGCTTGGTGGCCTTCTTCTTGGTGGCCTTGCGCTTGGTAGCCTTCTTCTTGGTCACCTTTTTCTTGGCGACCTTGCGCTTGGTGGCTTTCTTCTTTGCGACCTTGCGCTTGGCTGGCTTTTTAGCCGCCTTCTTCTTGGTCACTTTACGTTTTGTAGCTTTCTTTCTAGCAGCCATGTTGACTCCGTTTCTGGATCCAGAGAAACAACGAACCCTGTGGCTAACAATGCGGGCCCGCCGAGGGAGAACAAGCACCACATGCCTACGACATGTTGTGCCTGTTTATGTTCCATCGGCGGACTAAATAGAAATTCTCCCGAAAACCATCATGAATTGGTTCTCGGGAGAATGTTTGGAGGACTCTTACTTTTAAGAATCTTGGTTCACGTAGGCGCGATTGCGCCCGCGAAGTGCTTTCACGAGGGGGACGGTCTGCATGCGACCATCCAACATCACCTCGATTTCGCCCTTCTTGATCACCGAAGTCGCCAGCTTCATGCGGCGTACGGTGCCATTAGGAAGCAGCACACGCAGCTTCTGGATGTTCGACTTGAACTTCCGCTTCGTGTGACCGGTGGTCTTGAGACCAACACCACCTTTCTTCTTAGGCAAACCGCGGCGGGCAATGCTCTTGCCGGCTTTGGTGCCTTTACCTGTAACTTCGCAACGTCGTGCCATGATTTTCTGACCTGTATCCGGGGTCAAACGGACCGAATAGTCTAGGCCCCGACTCTCAAGCCGTCAATGGCAGAAGACCCTATCCCTGAACAGGAGGTCCTCCCCCGCCGGTTGACCGGATTCCGAGGCGCATAGAGAATACCTGTCCGCGCGACGGCTGTGGGAGAGTCCGGGAAACCGGCACCGAAGGGGCAAACTGCAATGGCAGCCAATCTCTCAGGTACCAAGGACCACCGCCTGACGGACCCTGAATCGTCATCCCCGACCCAGACAGGACGCCCATCATGGCGTCCTTTTTTCGTTTTCATGGCCACTCCCAGCACCGAAACCCCACTTCAGACCCCGCTCGCCGACGCCCACGTCGGCCTGGGCGCCAAGATGGTCCCCTTCGCCGGCTGGAATATGCCGCTCGATTACGGCTCCATTCTGGGTGAATCCCGCGCCGTCCGCACCACCGCCGGCGTGTTCGACGTCTCCCATATGGCCCGTTTCCTGTTCTCAGGTCCGGAGGCCGCGGCCGAACTCGATGCCGCTCTGGGTGGCGCGATCCTCGATCAGCCCGTCGGCAAGGCGCGCTACACCATGATCCTGCAGGAAGATGGCGGCATCATGGATGACCTCATCACCTATCGCACCGGTGAGGAAGAGATCTTCATGGTGGTGAATGCCGCGAATCGGCACCGCGACTGGGAGATTCTCACCAGCCGTCTGTCGGCGACGCAGTGCACCGACCTCACCGAAGACGGCGGCGGCATCCTGGCTCTGCAAGGACCGGAATCGCATCGCATCCTCGCGGAGCTGTCGGGCACGTCCGATTTCTGCCCAGGATTCCTCGATCTTGCCACCATCCCTTCTCCTTGGGGTGAGCTGTTCATCGCGCGCACCGGCTACACCGGCGAGCATGGCTATGAGATCTTCGCCGCCGCCGAACAGATCGTGCCGGTATGGGAAAAGCTGCTTGAACTTGGCGCCGCACCGGTCGGCCTCGGTTCGCGCGATGTCCTGCGCTTGGAAGCTTGCTTGGCCCTCTATGGCCACGAGATCCACGAGAAGATCACGCCCTTCGATGCCGGTCTGCGTTTCGCCGTGAAAGGTTGGAAGACGCGCGATTTCGTCGGCGGTGAGGCTCTGCGCAGCCTCGGCGAGTCGGAAGTGGAGCTGGTTGGCTTCACCGCTGAAAAGCGCGTACCTCGTGAGGGATATGCGATCTACTGCGATGGCGTCGAAGTCGGCGAAATCTGCAGTGGCGTGTTCTCCGCAACCCTCGAGAAGCCGATTGCTACCGGCTACATCAAGAAAGGCGTCGACGGCGCCTTTACTGTCGACTTCCGCGGCAAGCAGCTCCCTGTCGAGCGCGCCGCGACCCCCTTCGTTCCCCATCGCTCCCGCGACTAACCTTCGCCCCTAGGCAAACAAGCATCATGCGTCCCGACGATCGTTCTTACCTCGATAGCCACGAATGGGCCAAGCTCGATGGCGACACTGTCACCATCGGCATCACCGACTTCGCTGTAGAGCAGCTCGGTGAACTCGTCTACCTCGACCTTCCTGAGGTCGGTCGCACCCTCGACGCCGGCGAAGCGCTGGGCGAAGTCGAGTCGGTGAAGGCTGTTTCCGACATCAACTCTCCTGTTGCTGGTGAAATCGTCGAGATCAACGGCGACCTGCCCGACAATCTCGAAGACCTGCAGAATGATCCACTCGCCGCTGGTTGGCTGGTGAAGGTCAAGGTCGGTGGCGCCGATGCCCTCGCGGGTCTCAAAGACGCCGCCGCATACGAGGAAGTCGTCGCTTCCGAGAGCTAGACCGGCTCTTTCGAGCTCGTCTTCCCCGCTGTTCGCGCACTGCGCAACCACCCCGCATCCCCATGCCCTACATCCAGAACTCCGACGCCGACCGCGAGGCGATGCTCGCGGAAATCGGTGTCTCCTCGGTCGAGGAACTGTTCGAGGCGATCCCTAAGGATCTGCATCTGAACAGGCCGCTGGCCATCGATCCCGGTCTCAACGAAGACCAACTGCAACGTCATGTGCAGGAACTCGGCGCACGCAACAAGCCTGCAGCCGGTGCCTGTTTCCTTGGCGGTGGTTTCTATGATCACGCTTGGCCTGCCCTGGTCGACCACTTAATGCAGCGTTCGGAGTTCCTGACCGCATACACCCCGTATCAGCCGGAGTGTTCGCAAGGCACGCTGCAGTGGATCTACGAGTTCCAGACCATGATCGCCGAGATCTGTGGTTGTGAAGTGGCCAACGCCTCCATGTACGACGGCGCATCAGCTGCTGCAGAAGCCGCATTGATGGCCCTGAACAGCACCCGGCGCAAGAAGGTCGTGGTTTCGGCGGGCATGCACCCCGATACGCGCGCCACCATGGTCACTTACTTGAAGCACTTGGATTGTCAGGTCGTGGAAGCGCCCTTGGTGGATGGTGTGACCGACTGGGGCGACCTGGTCGATGACCAGACCGCCGCAGTCATGGTGCAGCAACCGAACTTCCTCGGCAACATCGAGAAGATGGTGCCGGTGGTGGAAGCTGCGAAGGCGGTCAAGGCGATGTCGGTGGCTTCGATCTACCCGGTCGCCACGGGATTGCTGCAGTCCCCCGGCAAGCAAGGCTTCGACATCGTCGTCGGCGATGGTCAGAGCTTTGGCGTGCCCCTGGGATATGGCGGACCAAGCTTCGGTTTCTTCGCAGCAGCCAAGAAGGCTGTGCGCAAGTTGCCCGGCCGTCTAGTGGGAATCTCCAACGATACCGAAGGCAAACGCGCCTACACCCTGACCTTCCAGACGCGTGAACAGCACATCCGTCGCGAGAAGGCTACTTCCAACATCTGCACCAACAACGCGCTCATCGCATTGCGCGGGTGCATGCACATGGCGGCACTGGGACCGGAAGGTCTGGAAGAGGTCGCCTGTGTTTCGCGCCAACGCACCATGGAAATGGTCGAGGTGCTGACCGGTGCTGGATTCGCACAGGCCTTCCCGGAGCAGGCCTACTTCAACGAGGTCGCCTTCCGCGCATCGTCGGAAGAGGAGTTGTTGAACTTCAAGACGGCACTGCGCGAGCAGGGTCTCTACGGCGTGCTGCCGATGGGCGCGCACTATTCAGGCATGGAGGACGTCTTCACGATGGCCTGCACCGAACGCTCCCTACCGGAAGACATCCAAAAACTTGGGCAAATCGCCGCTTCCGTCGTGAAGCAGGAGGTCGCACGATGAGACTTACCCCCGTCAACCTGCTGTTCGAAGATTCCCGCCCTGGCCGACGCACGGTGCGCACCCCAGGTGCCGACCGCAAAGCCGCCATCGCTGGTCTTCCGACTGAGGAACTGCGCGAAACCCCGCCGGCCCTGCCGGAATTGGGTGAGTTGGATCTGGTGCGTCACTTCACGCGCCTGAGTCAGCGCAACTTCGCCATCACCACCAATTTCTATCCGCTGGGTTCGTGCACCATGAAGTACAACCCGGTGGTCAACGAGGCCATCGCGGCCCAGCCACAGTGGACCGGCCTGCATCCTCTGCAAGACGACAGCTCGGTGCAGGGTGCCTTGAAGGTAATGCATGACTTGGCTGCCGACCTCGGTGAAGCTACGGGCCTTCCGGGTGTCACGCTGCATCCGGCTGCAGGTGCGCATGGGGAACTCACGGCACTGATGGTGCTGCGCGCCTGGCTTGATGAGAAGGGTCAGGATCAGCGTCGGACCATCGTGATTCCGGACAGTGCGCATGGCACCAACCCGGCATCCTGCACCTTGGCTGGCTTCAAGGTGGTGACCGTGAAGTCGGATGACCTCGGTCTATGTGATCTGGAAGACCTGAAGAGTCATCTTGGCGATGACACGGCGGGTTTGATGATCACGAACCCGAACACCCTTGGCCTCTTCGAGGACAACATCGCCGAGATCTGTCGCCTGGTGCATGAAGCCGGCGGCAAGGTGTACATGGATGGTGCGAACTTCAACGCCATCATGGGCATCAGTCGTCCCGGAGATTTCGGGGTCGACATGATGCACTTGAACCTGCACAAGACCATGTCCACCCCTCACGGTGGTGGTGGTCCTGGTTCCGGTCCGATCTGCGTGACCGAGGAACTCACCAAGTACCTGCCGGCGCCGGCAGTGGTCGAGGCAAACGGCAAGTACCGCTTGCGCACTCCAGAGGCCAGCATCGGCCGGGTACGCGCCTTCCATGGCAACTTCATGGTGCTGTTGCGGGC
>JBMYYH010000106.1:0-9689 GCA_049609225.1 Planctomycetota bacterium
GCATCGTGAATGCCTTCGCTGACTGCGACGATGCAACGACCAAGGCGCTCATAGGTTTCCTTCACCTGCTGCACGAAAACCTTGGGATCGAAGGTGCGCTCTGGAAGGTAAATCAGATGTGGACCATCGGTGTCATTGCGACGCCCGAGTGCGGAAGCAGCCGTCAGCCAACCTGCGTGGCGGCCCATGACGACGTTGATCTTCACGCCTGGAAGACTGCGGTTATCGCGATCATCGCCCTGGAAGGCATGCGCGACGAAACGCGCGGCGGAGCCATAACCCGGGCAGTGGTCGGTCACGCGCAGGTCGTTATCGATGGTCTTCGGAATGTGGAAGCAGCGCATTTCATAACCCTGCGCCGCAGTCTGCTGCTCGACGATGTGCGCGGTCTCGGCGGTATCGTTGCCACCGATGTAGAAGAAGTAACGGATGCCGTGCTTCTTGAAGGTCTCGATCGCAGTGGCGATATCCTCCGCCTTCGGCTTCATGCGCACCGAGCCGAGAGCCGCGGCGGGCACATTGGCCACCTTCTCGAGGGTGGCAACATCTTCCTTACCGAGGTCGATGAGGTCGCCCTTCATCATGCCGGCGATGCCATGACGCGCGCCATAGACGGCCGTAATGCCTTCGGCCTTGATCGCAGCTTCGACGAAGCCGACGAGGGACTGGTTGATGACGACGGTCGGGCCGCCGGATTGGCCGATGACGGCCGCGCCTTGAAGGATTTCACTCATGGTATGGATGGGCCCGCGTAAGAGAGGGGCACGGGCGGCAGATTCTAGCAGCCTGCGGGCCTTTCTCCCTACCCTCTACCCCCCGCCGCCGTGCTAGAAAACACCATGCGCTGCCACGAAGTCGACTACACCATTCACGGCGACGACATGCAGCTGGTCGAGATCGAACTCGATCCAGGCGAAGTCGTCATCGCGGAAGCCGGATCCATGAACTGGATGGAAGAAGGCATCCAATTCGAAGCCCGGATGGGCGATGGATCCAAGCCCGATACTGGGTTTTTCGGCAAGTTGATGGATGCAGGTAAGCGCGTGCTCACCGGCGAGTCCATCTTCATGACCCACTTCACCAACTACGATGAGCGGCAGAAGAGCCGGGTCACCTTTGGCGCACCGTATCCAGGCAAGATCGTGCCGATCGACCTTGGCCAAATGGGCGGCGAGATTTTGTGTCAGAAGGATGCCTTCCTGTGCGCTGCCTACGGCACCGAAGTCGGCATCGCCTTCCAGAAACGACTCGGCGCCGGCTTCTTCGGTGGTGAAGGCTTCATCCTCGAACGCCTGCGCGGTGATGGCCTCGCCTTCGTCCACGCTGGCGGCACCATCGTCAAGAAGGAGTTGAAGGGTGAGACCCTGCGCATCGATACGGGTTGTATCGCGGCCTTCACTTCTGGTTTGGACTACGACATCGAGGCCTCCGGCGGATTGAAGTCGATGTTCTTCGGCGGCGAAGGTCTGTTCCTCGCGACTATCCGCGGTCATGGAACGGTCTGGCTGCAGAGTTTGCCGTTCTCGCGATTGGCCGGCCGCGTGCTGGCTGCGGCACCACAAGGTGGCGGCCATGACAAGGGCGAAGGATCCTTGCTCGGCGGTATCAGCAGAATCTTCGAGAGCTAGACAAGGTGGAGTCTTCTCCACAGGCTTACCAGGCGCTGCTTCGGATTACGGAGCAGCGCCTCACTGCGTATCAGGAAAGTGCGGCGAAACGTGAGCGTCGGGTGATTACCTTGCGTGGGCCGGAGGATCTTGCAGCGGCAATGGATTTGCCGCGCTGGATTCAAGAAGGTGGCATGGATGAGGAATCATTCGATGCTTTCCTCCAGCAGTATTTGGATCTCACGACCTGTCTGCATCATCCGGGGTATATCGGCCATCAAGTGGCGCCGCCCATGAGTGGTGCTTCGATTGCCGACGCGGTGAATGGCGTGACCAACAACGGCATGGCGGTGCATGAGATGGGGCCGCCGGCGGTAGCTCTAGAGTTGGAAGTGCTGCGTTGGATGTGCGGGCATGTGGGTCTACCGGAAGGCAGCGGTGGCGTCCTCACCCATGGCGGTTCGCTCGCGAATCTCACGGCCTTGCTTGCCGCACGTGCTGCCATTGCCCCCGATGCATGGATGGAAGGCGTGCCGAAAAACTTGGTGCTGGTCGCACCGGATACATCGCATTACTCCGTCGCGCGTTCGGCCGGCATCCTTGGATTAGGCGCCAAAGCCGTGCGTCCCGTCGCCACCGAGGCCGACGGCACCATGATCCCAACGGCACTCTCGGAAGTGCTCGATTCTTGTGCTGCAAAAGGCGAGCAGGTGATGGCGGTTGTTGCGAATGCCAGCAACACCACGACCGGTGCACTCGATGATTTGGAATCCCTTGGGCGGATCTGCAATGACCGCAAGGTGTGGTTTCATGTGGATGGAGCCCATGGTGCCTCTGCACTGCTCTCCCCCACCCATCGAGATGCCTTGCATGGCATCGAAAGAGCGAATTCCGTGATCTGGGATGCGCACAAGATGCTGCACACCTCCGCACTTTGTGCAGCCGTGCTCGTCAGGCGTGAGTGCGATCTCGCAGCAGCCTTCCATCAAGATGCGAGTTACCTCGGCAATGCCGATCGCAACAAAGGCCCCGACCTCTTCCACCGCGCGATCGAATGCACCAAGGTGCCGCTGGGATTGAAGGTGTTCTTAAACCTTGCCCTGCATGGCGAGCAAACGATGGCGGATCGCATCGACCATGTCTATGCGCAAGCTAAGGTCGCGGCAGACGTCTTCCGCGATGCCGGCTTCGAAGTGCCCTTCGAACCGGAGACGAACATCCTCCTCTTCCGCGTGGGTGGTGAGGATGTCGAGCAAGCTGCCCTTCGTGAAAGGTTGATGGAAGACGGTAACTTCTACATCACCGCCGCCAAGCATCGTGGGCGTGATTATCTACGGCTGACGGTGATGCAGCCTAAGACCGGGCGGGTTGAGTTCAGCCGCCTAGCCGAAACGCTTGCTGGGGCAATGAAAACCTTACCCCTGTAGACCAAGCGCTGAGACTCGCTGCATAACGAGTTTACGTGGCGGGGGGATTCTTGAATGACACGCTGCGGTTCGCCCACGTCAAACCCAAAGGATTAATAGGCTGGATTGGTGGTGTAGTTCCTAATCAATTCGGGAGCCTCACCATCAAGGCTGTACACAAAGTGAGTGAATGGTGTCAATCGATCCGTCTCATCGTATGTGACCAACTCAACGCCATTTCCGTTCACCGACTTCATGCGGTGTAAAAAGTTGAGATTTGCACCATCTGCCTTAGCCGCCAATAAAACTGCGATTTGGGCATCGCCTTGGATTCCCTCATCAACATCTACGTTGCCGTTGCGAATGGCCTTCATGGCATCGTCAATCGCTAGGTTGCAGCACGAAGAATCGCGGCAACTCAGTAGAGCCTCCTGCCTAAGGCCAGAACAAGAAGTGACGGCCAATAGCAGAATGAATCCGTGTCTCTTCATGCCCGTCATTCTAGAGGCACAATACTCACGCGAAGAACATCATCCCAAACCCTAAAACGCCATCTCCGGATTCCCCTCGCGGTCTTCGCCGGATTGGGGGTCCGCGGTGACGCCTCCTTTGGTGCGGGCTTCGTAATAGGTGGCCAAACCCACATAACGTGCGCCGCGTAAGACATTGCGGCCGAAGGGCAGAAGCAGCAGCAAGGTCCAGACTGGCCAATCGAATGTATCGCGGATGGCTTCCACTCCACCGATCCACAGAAGTTCGATGCCGAAGCCTAAACCCATCAATCCGAACATCGGCAGTGGGCTGCGGAGCATGTCAACCCTTTCGCCTTTAAGGCAAGACTTCGATCGGCACCGCCACAGAACTCAAACTCGGTTGGCCACCGACAAGAGTCACGGCTGCGAAATGCATGGTCGTACCCACGAAGGAGGCGAGGGATCCCGTGGGGATTCGGGTGACGACCAGATGATTCCCATCTCCATCTAGCGTCCCTTGGAAACTTGGCGGAGGGTTGCGGTAGGTTCGCTGCAGAGTGCTATCCATGGCCAGGGGGATACCCACACCTCCGTAGTGGAAACTACCGGGGCCCGAGGAAGAGGCTAAAACCGCGAAGGGTAAGCCCGCCTCGCTGCTTGGGAAGTCCAACTGGAAGCGGAGTTCGCCTTGGGTGGAGGCTGAGAGGGAAAGTTCACCTTCGTTGAAAAGAAATGGGGTCAGAGAAAGGACGAGGACTCGTCCAGGCCAGCCGATTCCGTAATAGGGCTCACCGACAAAGAGTTCTGGCAGCCCATCGCCATTGCGGTCGAAGGATCCCATTCCAATCCCGAAACCGGAATAGGGAGAGACTCCCTTGAACTCCCAGAGCACCCGACCATCCATCCCACTCAGTACGATGAGGCGGGGATCATCGGTCGTGTTCAACAACTCCTGGTAGACCACGATCTCGGGGTACCCATCCTGGTCCAGATCGGGAACGCGGTGGAGCTCCGCTCCGAGCCGACCGAACTGAATGCTTCCTTCGACGCGCCAGAGTGCCGTACCTGATCCGCTCAATCGGGCCTCCACGGCTCCGGCCCCATAGGTACTCCCGGAACCGAAACCAGGAGCTCCGACCACCAATTCCTCGAGTTGATCGCCGTCGATATCGGGGAGCGTGGTGAGGGACCCGCCGAACAGTTGACTCTGGTCCTGCACCAACGGAGGGAAAGTCATGATGGTCTGTCCATTCACCGCACTGATGACGTAGACCATGCCTTGCCCAGCAATGCCCTGGTATTCCTCACTGGAGCCGATCAGGAAATCTGGCATGCTGTCACCATCGAAATCCGAGGTGGAAGTGATAGCTGTTCCGAAATGATCACCTCCATTCAAGCCGTACCTGCGCCAAATGAGCTGGCCATCGACGCCAGAGAAACAATCGACGAATCCAACTCCCTGGGTCCCCCAGGGATCCTCACCGTTAAGGGAACCAATCAAGTAATCCCCAAGCCCATCTCCGGAAAGGTCGGCTACGCCGAGAATGGCGGACCCAAGATTTTCCCCTCCTCCAAAGGAACTGTACCAGGCTCCATCATGAACCCGAATCAAGGTGCCATCGACTCCACTCAGAACCTCCACTCGCCCACGGGCGGCGTCATACGTCGTATTCCCGAGGAGAATGTCACCAATCCCATCGGAATTTAGGTCCGGTACAGGCGCAATCTTCCTCCCAGTAATCGGGCTAAAGGGACTGGGGGCTGGAGCTGCAGGAACATACTCCCACAGTAGGGACCCGGTCCTGCCGGAGCGCATCTGAAGGAGACCGATATTCTGCCCACTGCCATCCTCATGAATGAAAGAGCCTTGAACCAACTCAGGGAATCCATCTCCATCAACGTCTTCCACGATGGCTATGGACCCGCCGTAACCATGATCCCAAATCAATCCCTCCACCTGGCCAAGGGACACCCAGTCGCCTCCTGGTACTTGGGAGGCAAGGGGTGCTGCAAAGAGCAGGACACCGAGCAGATATAGGGGTTTACAATTCATTGCACATCAATCCTAGACGGAGTTTACCACACGATTGAACCGCGGGCTTGATTATTGGAGTTCGAAAGCACCAACATCAAAGGTGTTTCCTAGGAGCCTTGGATTGCCGGGCCCCCGATTGTCCGTTGCTTCAGTCGCAAATGGAGAGGCTCCACCGGCGTCAATCAGCGG
Source organism: Planctomycetota bacterium (assembly GCA_049609225.1). Lineage (GTDB taxonomy): Bacteria > Planctomycetota > UBA1135 > UBA1135 > UBA1135. The sequence goes on from JBMYYH010000106.1 coordinate 5,711, forward strand.
ACTAGTTGCGGAGGGAAACACGACCCCAAGGTCAATGTTCATGAAAGTGAATGGTGTCAATTGTGGGTCAGAATAGAAGTTCCCCTGATCTGGGGTATATGCCGGTAGACTGACACCCAACTCGTTACCTAGGTTCGAGAAATAGGTGCGGTCGAAAATGTCCTCCCACTGCCCCCCTCCAAGAGGAGAAGGTGGTTCTGGGAACCATGCCTGGTCTGAGAAGGCTCCACCTGATGCTGGAGTAAATCCATTCTCCTTGAGAACACCATTGTCTATGGTCGAAGACGAGCCGGGAGCCCACAGTTCGACCTGAGCGCTCGGATTAGTCCCATAGAACGCAATCGCATAGGGCGTCGGGTTGTCTGAAATTGTGACTTGAGAAATTCGCGTCTCCAAGGAGTTCGAGTCATCCACGGAAACGACCGACACCGGATTCGTATCCAGTGGATAGACGCCGGCATTAAAGAAGACGGCTCCCCCTCCACCATTCTCTGAGAGAGTGGAGTTTGTGATCTCCAGTCTCTGACTTCTCGAGGTTTCTGCATCATCGAAGTACATCTGGATGCCACCAGATAGATTCGAGGACAAGGCCGAGCGGTGAATCCGCAGATCCATGGTCGTCTCTCGGTTGAAAGTGTGCAGCCCATGCCCCTGTTCAGCAGTCAATTCCAACCCATTGCCAGTGAAGGTACAAAGGTCGAATTCGGCTAATGGGAATCCATCTGCCTCGTCGTGGAAGGAGCTCGCCTCGAGGAAAACACCATGGCGGTAGTTCCTATCAAAATGGCTCTCTCTCCCCTCATCCACCGTCCAGGTACCACCTTCCCTTGCCGCAAGGTGCAACCCCGACTCGGAAAAGGTGGCGCCTCCAATTCCCATACTGGGGAGATAGGGGCTTGCATGGTCATCAGAGCCATTTTCAATGAGTGAGACATTGGTAGCCGAGAAGGTGCCTGAGGCTCCTGATGTGGTCACGAATCCGAGGAATCCTTCAGCTCTTGCATCGCGAATAAGTACGTTCTCTAGGTCATAACGGCCAATCGCTCCATGCTTGAGACCGACTTCCACGCCAGCACCTCGAAAGTACTGTTGGCTAATTGGACCAGGAATAGGATTGATGGTGCTCTGTCCAGTTATCTTCAGGTTTCGCAGGTTCACTCGGATGAAATCATCGTCGTTCTCACTACCCAGGGAAGCGATACCGATTGCAGATCCCCCCCACATGCTTGTTCCAGGCCGAATATCCAAAGACTCCAGGGTCAACACAAGGCTTGTGTTCCTGTTCTGAAAAAGGTCATTCGTCAGAACTTCGATGAGGGGCGGCACCGGAGCCCCAGGCGGAGTTGTTGACCGAATCAACCCTCTTTCATACGTAATGACTGCCCCCGCCGTGTAGGAGTTCGTGATATTAATCGCCTGGAGACACTGATAGAAAGCCACGCCGTCTAACAGGAAATCTGGCGCACCCATCGCGACGTTGGAGTCTGCCATCTCGATTCCAAGATTGAAGTCTCTAATCTCAATGCCCTGATTCGTATCTGGGAGGGTCATTGGCACAACCGGCAAGTACCCTGCGATTCCCGTTGCATTGCCCCCTGTGTTGGATTCCAAGATTCTAAAGCAAGTGCCGAGCCCAGGGCTAGCCGGAACGAACACCGCAGAAGGTGGCCGAGTGGCAGGAAGCAGATTGTCAATATCCCAATGACGAACTCGAACTCCATCGGGAAGATCGATTGGGAAGCTTTCAGTCTGATCAATAGGTGCCCCAGAAGTCGTCGTGTAGGGTGAGGAAGGACCTCTACCTGCAACCCAAAAAACCAGAGGTGTTCCAGGAGGAACAAGCGCCGTCTCTACGTCAATCGCGTAGGAAAGGGATCCGTATGGGTTGGTTTCCGAGCCATCCCCTCCTGTTGGAGCAGTCGAGTCTACGTAGAAAATTTGGGCGGAAAGTAGGTTGCTCAGCAGGAATGCCGCAGCGAAGGAAAGAAGGAAAGAAGGAAAGACTTGCGCATAACGATGTGGGAGTCAAGACATTGACTCCGAGAACGCCTGAGCCTATTCCAGAAATCCGCCCCAGTCAAGGGACAGACACGATTTCAGAACGCCATCTCCGGAATCCCTTCCGGCTCCTCGCCGGCTTGGGGTTCCGCAGTGACGCCTTCTTTGGTGCGTGCTTCGTAGTAGGTAGCGAGACCGACATAGCGTGCACCGCGGAGGACGTTGCGGCCGAAGGGTAGGAGCAGGAGCAGGCTCCAGATCGGCCAGTCGAAGGTATCGCGGATGGCTTCGACGCCGCCGATCCACAGGAGTTCGATGCCAAAGCCCAAACCCATCAATCCGAAGATCGGCAGTGGGCTACGCAGCCAGAAACCGAAGGAGCGCACGATGGCGAAGAGGGCCGAACGTCGGCCGCCGCAGACCATGGAGGCGCGGGCGATGTCGAGCAGCATTTCGATCTTCCAAAGACCGATGAGGTAGATCACTTGGCGTAGGATCTCGAGCCAACGGCCAGTGGTTTCGGAGGGTGCATTGCCTGGCTTGCCGTCGGGCATGATTTGCTCGAACAGCCATTCCGCGGGAGTGCCCCAGCAGATCCAAGTCGTCAGTGCGAACAGGGGAAGGCCGAGGATCCAAGTGCGCAGGAATGGGAAGAACAGATGGCCCCCGCCTTGCAGGAAGGTGCGCAGCGAATGCGCGCGGCGTTCCTTGACGGCGATGCGCATCCAACCACCGGTAATCACCAAGTTGAACAGGCTGACCAGAAGCAGCATCGCGGGCAGACTCTGCACCGCGACTTCGCGTTCGGTCGGTGCAGCGCGCAACCACTCTTCGAACAACCAAGCGGGTGCTTCTGTCGGCAGATCGATCGCTGTACCACCGGGCACGGGATCGAAGTTCGGCAGGTGTTGCTGGGCCGAATAGAAAGTCGGAAGGGCCACCACCAAAGGCAGCACCAAACTCAGCAGCAGCAGGAACAACAGGATGCGTGGACGTGCCAACGCCACCGCAATACCGCCAAGCAGATGGCTCGCGATCGAACGCTCCGGCGGTGCCGCAGGTCCAGCATCACGGGCCGGGCGATCCTGTACCGGGAATGCATCCACCACCATGGTGGTCGGCAATGGCTTCTGCGGCGTGGTTTCTTCTTCGCTCATCCCACACCTCCGAAGTACTGCAGCACTTGCTGCGCCCACAACATGGTCTGTACACCGACGTGCCAGGCGCGATCACCATCCGGCTCACGCGTGATGGTGTTGTTTCCCCAATCACGATCAAGAATCAGACGACGCCTTGGATCCACTTCCACCTTGATCGCCTGCTGTGGATGCTCGGTCCAATCCTGACGCCACACCCAATCATCCCCCGCCCACACCAAATCGGTGGCGGAGCCGTCTTCCCAAGTGACGCGCACCTCGACCGGAATCTCAAACTCGGTCGCGCGGGTAATCGAGAAGCTCACGTTCCAACGCGGTGCGGTCGACTCGGTGCCATCCGCCTTCATCGGGACATTGCTCAGTTGATGCACCGCGAAATCCATTTCCGCGTTGCCGTGATAGGCATGCTGCCAGACCTTGGCCCAATCGACGGCGACCACACCATTCTCCCCGGACAGTCCAGCACCGCTGCCGAACTCCAACAGCGTGCGCAAGAAGTCTTCGGGTTGCGGATGCGCGAAGCGGTAACGCTCGTGATAGGCGCGCAATACGCGGGTCCAACGATCTTCCCCCATCAGCCGCGCCATCGACTCCAAGGTCATGGCCGGACGGTAATAGGCGTTGATCCGACGCTGCATCATGTCGAGCAGGTCCATGGTCGGATGGGCCAAGGGTTGCCCCCACGCCACACGCATCTTCTGACGCTCATCCAACACCTTGTCGTGCGTGACCTTCGGCCAGTAAGTCACTGGCGGCATCTCGGCGAGAAAATTGCCGAGTGGATCCTGCTTGCGCAACTCCACCGACAGGCTTCCGACGAAACC
>JBMYYH010000107.1:0-9536 GCA_049609225.1 Planctomycetota bacterium
ACCGGGTTTTCCGGGTCATAACCGAAGGTGACGTTCTCGAAGGTGATCTCCCCGATCACCTTTTCCGGCCTCTGCGGCTGCGACGCCTCCGGCAAACGCTCCTCCACATCCAGCAGATCAAAGATCCGACGACTTGCCGTCATCGCATTCTGCAACACCGTGTACTTCAAGCTCAGTTCGTTCAACGGCTGGAAGAACTTCTGCATGTAGTCGATGAATGCGAACAGCACACCAAGGGTCAAGCCACCTGCGACGCCTTCCGTCTGCCAGTTCTCGGCCACCAATCCGCCGCCGTACCAAAGGATCATCGCGACGGTGAAGCTCGACAACATCTCCACCGAAGTGGAAAGACTGGTCTCCCACCATACGGTCTTGAGTTGGGCATCGCGCGTATCGTCGTTGATGGCGCCATAACCGGCAGTGGTATCGCCTTCGCGATTGAACATCTGCACCACACTCATACCGCTGAGTCGTTCGTGCAAGTATCCGTTCATCTCGGATAGCTTGGCGCGCATCGCGACATAAGCGGTGCGCACGCGCATGCGGATCAGGAGCGTGACGATCAGCAGGATCGGCACCACGATCATCGCCACCAATGCCAACTTCGCATGCAGGCTGAACAGGATGATCAGGGTGGTGATGAGGAACACCAGATCACCGAGGATGGTCACCACACCACTGGAAAACAGTTCCTGCAGGGCTTCGACGTCGGTGGTGACGCGCCCGACCAGGCGGCCGGTCGGCGTGCGGTCGAAGTAGGCGGCTGGCAGATCCTGCAGATGGCGGAACAAACGCAGGCGCAGATCAAGCAAGGCATTCTGGCCGCCCGTCTCCACCGCGATCTGCTGCGAACGGCGCAAGAAGGTATCGATCAGGGCCACCGCAGCGAAGGCGCCCAGCAAGGGGTAGTAACCACTGAGGTCTCCCAGCGCCAAGTGTTGGTCGATCGCCAACTTGATCAGCCACGGCATGGTCAGGCGACAGGCCGAAACCGCCAACAGGCAGACCAGACCGAACCACAACCAACGTTGATGCGGCTTCACGAAGCCCCAAAGACGTCGCACGATCTTCTTATCGAAGGCCGCGCCCTGCTTATCCCCAGGCTCCCCGGCGTAGGAAACCCTAACCATGGTCTTCCTCCCCCAGCTCCTGACGCAGATCCGCACGCTCCTGCTGGCGCTGTTGCAGCGCCGCATAGGCCCCACCCAAATCCAACAACTCCTGATGACTGCCGCGCTCGACGATGCGCCCTTCTTCCATCACCAGGATGTGATCCGCATGCTGCACCGTGGCCACCCGATGCGCGACGAGCACCGTGGTGCGTCCGGCGAAGAATGGTTTCAGGCCGGAAAGGATTTCATCCGTGGTGGTGGCATCGACGGCGCTGAAGGGATCATCCAGCAACAGCACCTTGGGCTTCAGCAACAACACGCGCGCCAGTGCGGTGCGTTGGCGTTGGCCACCCGAAAGATTCAAACCGCGTTCTCCGACCAGAGTGTCATAACCCTCCGGCAACTGCACCAGATCCTGCGCCAGACGACTGCGGTCCACCGCCTCCTCCACTTCCTCACGCGAGGCCTCTGGCCGCCCCAAAGCGACGTTATCCGCCAAGGCCATGCTGAACAGGAAGGCCTCTTGCGGCACATATCCCAACTGCGCGCGGAGGTCGGCGAGACGTCGGCGGTTGACATCGACATCGTCGTATTGGATGTGCCCATCCTCCACTTCCAACTGGCGCGCCAAGGCTCGCAGTAACACACTCTTACCCGCACCCGTCGGTCCGACGATGCCAAGCACCGAACCACTCGGCACTTCCAGACTGAGGTTGTCCAACACCGTCCGCGGGACGCCCTTCTCATTCTCCAACACGATGGTCAGATCCCGTACGGCGATAGCGCCATGTTCCAAGGGTTCCTCCACCGCATCGGGTGCATCCGCCATGGTCGGCTCCTCATCCAACATCTCGCCGACGCGTCCCAATGCCGCCGCACCGCGTTGCAGCGACGAGATCACGAAACCGAGTACGCCTGTCGGAGCCGCCAACATGCCCAGATAGAAGACCATCGCGACGAAATCGCCCAAGGTGATCTCACCACGCGCTGCCATCGGTCCACCCACCATCAAAACGATCAAGGTGCTGGTCGAAGCGAGGAGGTGCATGTTCACTCCCATCCACGCCCGACGTCGGCTCAAGCGCAGATTGACATCCCGATACTCCGTACCGCGATCCCGGAAGCGCGCGAAATCAAAATCTTCCAGCGCCAAGGACCGTACCACCATGCCGCCGGACAAACTTTCCGACACCTTGGAACTGACTTCCGCCAAGGCCTCTTGCGAAGCGCGCGAATCTTCTTGGATGCCAGTGGCGATGCGTCGCGAGCGCCACAGGAAGAATGGGAAGGGCAGGATCGCCAATGCCGTCAGGCGCAAGTCGATCGATCCCATGTAGCTCAAGGCCACCACATAAAGTGCAGCGGTCTCCGCCAGATACAGGAACACCGGTCCCAGCAGGCTCTGCACGAACTGCACATCATTCACGCAGCGCGACATCAACTTGCCGGTGGAGTTGCGTCCGAAATACGAGGGCGACAACTGGACCAGATGGCCCATCACCTCTTCGCGTAAGTCATGCACTGCATGGCGCGAGTTGCCGAGCACGAACAAACGGCTGAAGGTGCGTAAGACACCACCCACCAAAGCCACCGCGGCGATCATCAATCCGCCCTGCAGTGCGATCGAGGTGATGTTCCCCACATCCACGCCTGCCGCTTCTGGGTCCTCTGCTGCCAAACGCAGCACATCCACCGTGCGACCGAGCAGATACGGCACCGAGATGCGCAGAATCACGGCCCCCACCAACGCGAGTGCGCCGAGGAAGTAGCGTCTGCGGTAGCGTCGGTAGAGCGGAGCAATCCGACGCAGTTCGCCGAGGCTCATCGAGTGAGCCCCTCGTCGATCAAGCGCCGGCTCCCGCGGTCTCGGCCGCGAACATGCCTTCATGGAAGGCCGTGATCCGCCCCGTGAAGGCCGAAGCAGCCACCGTCAGCGGGCTCGCGAGGTAGAGCTGACCCGGACCGGAACGCCCAGCGAAGTTGCGGTTGATCGCACTGACCGTGACCTGCTCGGTAGTCTCCGAAACGCCAGGGCCACAACCGATGCAAGCACCACAGCCTGGTTCGATCAGAGTCACGCCGACCTTATCGAACAACTCCAACCATCCCTGCGCACGCGCATGGTCCTGCACAGCCTTACTGCCGAACTGAATGAAGAACTCGGTGCCATCCTTGACCTTGAGGCCAGCGGCATCGGCTTCAGCGCAGACCTGGGCGTAGAACTGGAAGTCATCGACCTTACCGGCGGTGCAAGAACCACCGTAAGCGATGTCGATGGCCACTTCCTCAAGTTCGCTGATCTCCTTACCGTAAGTAGGGTCACCAGGAGTGGCCACGCGCGGCTTGATCGCGGAAAGATCCACCGTGTGGCGTCCGCCATCGTAGTGCGCGTCTTCATCGGGGAAGACGAAGGTTGCAGCGATCTCCGCAGCACTCTGCCCTGGACGACGCTTGGCCAACCAATCGGCTAGCTGCTCATCGCCTTCGCAGATTCCGGTACGCGCGGTGCATTCCGTGGCCATGTTGCACAAGGTGGCGCGCTCATCGACCGACATGCTGGCGAGCCCCGAACCACCGAACTCCATCGAACGGTTCAAGGTGTCTTCGCGCTTGGCGAAGGTATCGAGGATGTAGAGGATCACATCCTTTGCGGTGCATCCTGGGTCCAATTCGCCTTCGAGGTCGAAGCGAATCGTTTCCGGCACCTTGACGAAGGTGAAGCCGGAATGCGCCAGCGCCGCGTATTCGGTCGCGCCCACGCCATAAGTGAGGGCATTCGAACCGCCACCCATGCAAGTGTGCGAATCGGTGGCCTGGATGAAATCACCCGGGTCGACGAACTCCTCGCGCGCGATCTGATGGCAGATACCAGGGCTCACGCCATCCTTGGCGGAGTAGTCGCGCACCCCAGTGTGCTTCTGGAACACGTTCTGCAGATCACGCAGGGTTTGGATCTGTGCCACGAAGGGTGCGAAACGCGCCACACCATCGGCATAGAGCAGGTGATCCTCGAAGACCGCGAGCTTCTCCGGGTTCTTGACCTGATAATCCTCGCCATATTCGGCGCCGAGGAAGGCATGCACCTGCGCGGTGGTGAACTCATGGCTGTAACCGCCGTCGACCTTGGCCAAAACCGGATCATCGGCTTTGACATAAGCGCCATCCACTCCAGGGTTGAGCATCTTCGCGGCGACCATCTTCTCGGCCATGGTCATGCCACGCTTGCCGGTTTCGTTGGCAGGCAAGGAGATCTCACCGCCAGTGACCTTCTTGGAGAAGGTGAACAGACCACCCTGTTCCAGAATCACCTGCGTGACCGGATCATAACCCTTGGTGAACTCATCCAAAGCCACGGTCGCGCCACCTTGCAGACGGCTCAACATCGCGTGGTCCCCCATCAGCTGACCGAGGTTGATGTTGTTGCGTTCGTGGATCGGCGCGAAGCTGGCGGCGAACACATAACGGATGCCACTCCAACGCTCACACTGCGCGGCGGTCTCGCGGCTGGAGCCCGTACCTTTGCGATAGCCCGAGACGATGGCCTCGAAGTTGCCGTCCATCAAGGCGCGGGTCTCGAAGACGCGCTTGCCTTCCTCATCCAAGAGGCCGGCGTAGGCATCCAGGGCGATGTCTTCCGGGCGGTGGCGGAAGCAGACCCAAGCTGGGGTCATGACATCGGTGTTGATGTCGTCGATCAGATCGTCGACCGACAAATCCTCCATGCGCAGGTTCACGCCTTCGTAAAGCTGCTTGCGCAAAAGATCCAGATCCTTGGTCAGGAACAGGACGCGCTTTTCGGGATTCAGACGGATCTCGGACGGTGGCCAGGCTTCGCTCATCTTGCTGCAATTGGACCGGGAATCGCCCGGTTCCAAGGGGAAGATTGTACCAAGATGCCCTACTGAAGTAGGAACAGGACCATCCCGGCGCCGAGGATGCCGAGATTGCCGACCGCGTGCCACAGGATGGGCATCCAGAAACTTCCACTCATCAGATAAGCCCAGCTGAGCAGATATCCAGCCAGTAAATTGGTGATGGCGAGGTTGCCGTAGAGGAAGTGCAGGCCGGCGAAGGCGGTGCCACTGATGAGGACGACGGTGCGATGGCGGAAACGCGTGGCCAGGACCGTGCACAGCAGCACGCGATAGACCCCCTCCTCGATCACCGGGGCCAAAACGCACATGGGAAACAGCATCTCTGGCACATGCGTCGGGTCGACGGGTGGAAAATCATGCAGCCAAGGCACCCACGCGGCGATGCCATAGAGGATGCCCCAAAGCAGCACGGCCCAGGCCGTCACGATGAGGCTGACTTTGATCCATAGCGGCCAACCACCATTCGGCTCCCCCTTCGGCCAGCCCTTGCCGGGCCGTTGGCGCGCCTTCTCCCCGAACAGGATCAGGGCGATGCCGACGGGCAGGAAACGCGCCCAGGAGAAGTGCAGTTCAAAATGCCACACCAAGACATAGTCGATGGCGATGGCAAGGAATCCAGCAGCCACCCACAGCTGGGCTTCGCGTGGTTGAAAGTATGGGCGCAGGTCGAGGCCGACGCTCGGCACCTTCGGTATGGCGTTGGATTCCAACTAGATTCGCTCCATCAAGTAGATGGCTTCGCTCGCGCGCGTGAGGCCTTGTTCCTTCAAGCGCGGCTCCGCTTCGAGGCGATCGGAGCGATGCAACAAGGTGCAGGCGAAATGCTCACCGCAAAGGGCGCGGATCTCGTCTTCTTCGACGGAGAAGGGTGGCCCATCCTTCTGCTCCTGCGGGTATTCAAATGCCAGAGACAATCCTTTGGCGCCCATGGGCAAGAGGGAGGCGAGGTGCTCGTAGTAACGGATGCGCATCTCAGGCGGTAAAGCCACCTGCGCAGCGCGGTCATACCAAGCGGTCACCCCTTCGAGGTCTTCGGGGACCAAGGCGAAGAAATCACCAAGCAGGAGGTCGACCTCGCCGCCGCGGAAACGCTCAAAGCGCTCTTCCTTGGTGCGGGTGGCACGCAAGCCGGATTCGTCGAAGAAGGCGGAAACGGCCTTTTCGATAATCTCATTACCGGTAACCAAATGACCTTGCTGAGCCAGCCAATGCATGTCCAAGGTCTTGCCGCACAGTGGCACGAAGACATGTTCATTACCCTGCAGCTGCAAGGTGGACCAATACTCCATCAAGAAAGGATTGATCTGATCGGCGTGAAAACCGATGCGGTCTTCTTGCCATCGGGATTGCCAAAAGGCGGTTTCCATCTAATGCGTGGTGCAGCTATGTCGGAAGGCTTCGGTCTTCGTCGCTTGAGGCCCCGGCGCGGTGGGCTGGATGGCACCACTACGAATCAAATCCGGAGTACGACGGTAAAGCTCCTGGATGGCGAGGCGGTCGCCGTCGGAGAGGGAGCTCCACTGCGCCAAAGGATACATGACATCATTGCCGTCGGGGCTATGGCCGGTGGCGGCACCTGCGCTGATCAGACCGAAGGCGTGACCGAACTCGTGCGCGAGCAGGGCTTGATAACCACTGAGCTGGATCGGCAGCTGCGTGTTCGGCACCGTGATGGTGAGTTCGGCGGAAAGGATGACGTCGGGTGCGGTGGACCAGACTTGCAGAGTGGCAAGGCCGCCGAAATCACCCGTGGGCGGCGAGCGGAAATGCAGATTGATCCGCGCGCGGCCATCCCCGTCGAAACTCTGGCCTTTGGAGTGATAAGCGAACTCGGGGCGGACCGTCAGCCCAGCCAATGAGGCTTGTTGCGCCCACATCTGCACGACATCCCAAACCTGGCGCTCGATCTCGGCGGGATGCATGCCGTCGGCCAGGAAACGGGCGGGCAATTCGCCATCGCCATCGAAGATCTCGATCGGCACATCGATCTCGCTGCGGCCGACGGATGGCGTCCAGCGGAAAAGTGAGCCTGGGGCCACCGCATGGTCGAGGTAATCCTCGGTTTCCAAGGTCCGGGCGCCGCTGATGGGGGTCAGGGCCTCGGCGGCGGTTGGAAGACTGCTGCCGCCGCAACGTGTCAGCATCGACACGATCAACAGGAAGGCGCAGGTCAGGGCTTGGGTCATGGGCGGAAAGAGACGCGTGGGTCCCTTTCCACCCTATCAGGCGAGTCAAGCGCCTTGGCTGACTCCCCCATGATGCGATTGCGGAATCTAGCGCTCGATCATCATCGCGATGCCTTGGCCACCACCGATGCAGGCTGAAGCCATGCCGGTGGACTTGCCACTGCGCTCGAGTTGATGCATCAAGGTCAAGAGCAGACGCGTGCCCGTTGCGCCCAGAGGGTGACCGATAGCGACGGCACCACCATTCACGTTGCACTTGTCGCGATCCAGCTCCAACACCTTCTCGCAGGCGAGGTACTGCGCGCTGAAAGCTTCGTTGATCTCGACGTAATCGATATCCCCAACCGCGATACCTGCCTTCTCGGCAGCCATGTTGATCGAAGGCACTGGACCGAAGCCCATGATCTCCGGCTCGACGCCCGCCGTTGCCCAAGAACGGATCTTGGCGCGGATGTTCCAACCTTCGGCCTGAGCCTTCTCTTCGGTGGTGATGATCAGCGCGGCGGCGCCATCGACGATGCCGGAAGCATTGCCTGCGGTGACCGTGCCATCCTTACCGAATGCCGGACGCAACTTGGCCAATCCTTCCAAGGTGGTCTCTGGGCGAATGTGGTCATCGGTATCGACGACCAACTCCTTACGGCCCATCTTCACCGTGACCGGCACGATCTCATCGGCGAAAACGCCGGACTGCACCGCGGCAGAACCAAGCTGATGACTGCGCAGCGCGTACTCATCCTGCGACTCGCGGGTGATGCCGTACTTGGTGGCGAGGTTCTCGGCGGTCTGCGCCATGAAGTAACCGCAGTACGGATCCTTCAGCGATTCGAACAGCGAATCCTCCAGCGTCGGCGACATGCCGAGACGGAAACCTTCGCGTCCGCCGCGCAGCACGTGCGGAGCCTGCGACATGTTTTCCATACCACCGGCCACGACTACATCGGCATCGCCGGCCATGATCATGTAGGCGGCGCTGAGCACCGACTGGATACCGGAACCGCACAGGCGGTTGACGGTGAGTGCAGGCACCTCATTGGCGAGTCCTGCCTTCAGACCGGCGTGACGCGCACCGTAGATCGCATCCGCAGAGGTCTGCATGGCATTGCCCATGACCACGTGATCGACCTGATCGGCCTTCACACCGGCGCGCTCCATCGCGGCCTTGATGGCATGACCACCGAGATCGGTGGCGGACTGAGTCTTGAAGAGGCCGTAACCCGGGGTTCCGACGTATTCGGCCATGGCGGTACGGGCGCCGCCGACGATCACAAGTTGCTTGCTCATGGGATGTTTTCGCTAGTTTTCCGCGGCGAGGAGCCGTGGATTTTGGCGTGGATTCTAGCAGTGCGCGGCGGCCCGGGCGGCGCTCAACGTTGCTCGGTCTGAGGCTCGGCTTGCCACGATTCGGGCAGCATCTCACCCAAATCCACCGAATCCGTCAGCATTCCCTGGATGGGGTAAGTGAAGTTGCGATGCGGAGCGGTCTCATCGTGGCGCCACTTCGGGCTTTCGGCGCGAACGAAGATGCTCTCGACCCATTGCCCCTTCCATTCTGGATCCAGCCGCAGAAGGAATCGTCCACGAGCATTGCGCGAACCAATGGCATGTTTGGCTCCGGTGCGATCCAGCACGAAGAATTGAAAATCGAAGTCTTCGAAGCCGCCGGAGTCCGGGAACAGGAGGCGTCCCGACACGGCCAAACGATCCTCCATCCGGAAGACGACCTCGACCTCTCTCTGCTCAGCGGTCGGTCCCGTTACGAACTGTTCCAGGTCCCCGATCTGATGGCTCTGCTGCAACACCACGCGATATTGCCGGCCATAACCGATCCGCGGGAAGGTCGCTTGGTTGCTGCGCAGCAACCGCGTTTCGCTTTTCCCCCGAGCGCCGAGGTTCAAACCCATCGCTTCAATGATGATGCGACCACGGAACCGCTCCTGCATCCCCTCCACTCGAATCTTGAAGCTGCCCAATTCCGGCAACACCATGCGCACACCATCTTCCGGCAGTTCATCCCCCAAGATCTCCTTGCGGACGGGTTCTCCTCCAAGCACCGGCACTTCCAAAACCCGACGTTGCTTACGCCAATCATCACGTCGGAAGTGATGGCTGCTGTCGAAGTCTGCGATCGCGCGACCATCTCGACTGGTTCGCACTCTGGCTTCGACGACATGCGAGCCTGCCGATGGCCGCGGGACCATGCGCACCGGGACATCCGCGACGGGATTCCCTTCCGCATCCCAAACGTCGACGATGAGTTCGCGGACCCCATCGAGTTCGAGAACCTTCGTGGTTCCACGATCCGGTTTGGTCATCCGCTTGACGCGGCTCTTGAGATAGCGATGCTCTGCATAGATCCAAAG
>JBMYYH010000108.1:0-9517 GCA_049609225.1 Planctomycetota bacterium
TTACGATCGGCAATTGAGATGATGTCTTCGATACGCTGCTCGCGCTCCTCCTTGTTAGCCCAGCCTGCCAAATGCCTGCTCCCACAAACGCCCCAGCGGTGCCCGAACATGGCATCTACTTCTTCGAGATCGTGGCGGAAGATGCTGAGGCCACACGCGATTTCTATGCCGACAACTTCGGCTATGTCTTTGGTGATGCCGTGCCAGAGTTCGGCGGCTCTTTTGTCGCGGACCTGCCGGAGGGCTCGATGATCTCCATCCGTGGTTCGATGCATGAAATGGAGACACCCATCGTGCGCATCTACTTGCGCGTTTCGGATGTCCATGCCGCCACGGCGAAGGCTGAAGCAGGAGGCGCCATGATCTTGCTGCCGCCCACCGAGATCCCTGGCCGCGGGCAATTCGCCATTTACCAGCAAAGCGGCATCCAGCAGGGCATCTGGCAGACGCCTTAGGCCTCAGGCGGGGCTTCCCCTAAGGGGTATAAGGAGGACTAGACCTATACCCATCACTATAGGTAACAGCCTATTCCGTTGCGTCGCCAAGCACCGGCATCCGCGCCAAAAAGGTGCGGCCGGTGTCGGCGGAAACGCTCGTCAGCACCAGCGTGCCGAGATCCGGCTGCGGGATGCCACGATTGGTCTCTTTGCCGTTGACCAGGATGACGACTTCCTTCTCCATGTCGACCACGCGTTCGTCCAGCAGCACCTGCATGGTGCTGAGGTCGGCCCGTGTCTCGAAGGCGATGGTGTTGGTGTCCGCCCGCCGTTCGACCACCACCACGCGGCCGACCTGGGGTTCGCCCCAATAGAGGTAGGAGTTCTGGCGTTTCCACTTCAAGGCGGGTTGCCACACCATCTTGTCTTGGATCGGTTGCCGTTCGAAATCGGCGACCTTCTCGAGTAGCTTGATCAAGCCACCCTCTGGGAAGCCGTGGCCGAGACCGTTGACTTCCCAGTAGGTGAAGTCTTCATAACCGCCGTACTTCTTCTTGGCCTTCTCGACATCGCGCACGGCTGCCTGGTTGACGTCGGGAGGGACGCGCGGGTCATCGATACTCTGAAAGACCACCATCGGGACATTGCGTAGGTTCAAGACCACGCCTTTCTCGATCATGTTGATGGTGTCGTCGCGATTGTAGATGGGAGAAGGGGCACCGGCGCTAGGGGCAAGTGCCGCCACGCGGTCGGCATGGTGTGCGCCGAGGGTCCAGCTGCCATAACCACCCATCGAATGGCCGGCGAGAAAGACCTTGTTGGGATCGATATCCCAAGTGCGTAGGGCGGCATCAATCAGGTCCATCACCCATTCCTCGGTTCCGGAATCCGTCCAGCCGCGTTCGGTCTTCTCCAGCACTTCCGGGAAGATCGCGACCCAACCGAGTTTGCTGGCGGCACCGGACATGGCCGAAGCGCTGTTGTTGGCATCGCCCGAGCCGACGCCACCGCCATGCATGCCGATCAGGAGTCCCTTCGGCTTCGAGGTCTTGCCGCCGACGATGTAGAAACCACGTCGCTGCTCTTCCCACCAGTGGAAACGTCCGGACTTGCCTTCGAGCTTGGGCGCGTTCTTCTTCGCATCCTTGGCAATGTTCTTCTTCCAGGTCTTGACATCCTTTGCCTTCGCCAAAGGCACCGTGGAAAGGCGCGCGAGGATTTCCATCTGCCGCGTATAGGCCTCATCTTCACGACCATCGAGGCTGCGGAACTCTTCCATCAGAGCCTTCTGCTCTTTCTTGTCGGTCAACGGCTCCTGCTGCGCGAATAGCGAGCTGCAGAAGGGGAGCAGGGACAAGAGGAGGACCATGCGGCGCATGGACCGAAAATAGCAGATTGCCCTAGGAGCTGCTCAAGCGGACTTGCGGTCTTCCACCAGCCATTTCTGTAGCATGGCGAGGAAGGCATCCTTCTTCAGCGGTTTGGAAACGTAATCATCCATGCCGGCAGCAAGGCATTTCTTGCGGTCTCCGACCATCGCATTCGCGGTCAAGGCAATGATGGGGATGCGTCGGGCGGTCTCGTTGAGGCCGCGGATTTGGCGTGTGGCTTCATAACCATCGAGCTCCGGCATCTGGCAATCCATCAGGATCAGGTCATAGGAATCGTCTTCCGCGATCGCCTTCAAGGCTTCCAGACCATCGACCGCTGGGGTGACGTCGAAGCCCGCGTTTTCGAGGATGCGAGTGGCGAGTTTGCGATTGACGGAGTTGTCCTCGGCGAGCAGGATCCGTGCTTTGGCGACGGTTTCGACATCGTCGGATGCGCCGTTGGATTCCTCATCGCCATTGGAACCATCCTCGAGGTCCGCATCGGGTTCTTCCGCAGCGGCGAAGCTCGGCGGTGGAGGCAAGGGCTCCTGTTCGCCCAGAAGACGGAGGAGCTCGCGCTTCAAAGCTGGATATTTCACCGGCTTGGTCAGGTGTCCCACGAAGCCAGCCGTGCGCGCCAAGGAAGTATCGCCTTGTGCGCGATTGGAGCTCATGAGCAACATCAGCATGCCGTCGTAGCGAGGCTCTTCTCGAACCGCACTGGCGAGCTGCATGCCGCTGCGCCCTGGCATCAACTTGTCGGTGATGAGGATCGAGAAGGGATCATCACGATCAAGGCCATCCTGCAGACGCGCAAGCGCCTCATTGGCGTTCTGCGCGGTCTCGTAACGGCATCCCATGCGTCGGACTTGGCCGGAGATGACGCGGAGGTTGGTCTCGATGTCGTCGACCAGCAAGACCCGACGTCCAACCAGGATCTCGGCAGTGCCTACCGGAGGCATCAGGACCTGGGAAACCGGGAAGTCCATCTCGAACCAGAAGGTCGAGCCTTCGCCTTCTGTACTGAGTGCGCCCATGCGTCCGCCCATCAGATCGACGAGTTCGCGGGTGATGGCAAGACCGAGTCCGGAGCCACCGTGGGTGCGGGTGGTGGAGGCGTCGGCCTGAGTGAACTTCTCGAACAGGTGCGGCAACACTTCGGCGGGAATACCGCAACCGGTATCACGCACTTCAAAGCGTAGGCGCGCCGTGTCGTCGAACCGCTCCATCAGACGCGTTTCGATGACGACCTCACCCTTATCGGTGAACTTCATCGCATTGCCTGCAAGATTCAACAACACCTGACGTAACCGCAGGCTATCCCCGACCAAAGCACGCGGAACATCCTCCGAAGCATATGCATTCCAGTCGATGTTCTTCAGCGTCGCGCGCGAACCAAGGCTGTCCTGCACTTCCTCCAGAACCTTGCGTGGTTCGAATTCGGCCGCTTCCAATTCCATACGACCCGCCTCAATCCGCGAGAGGTCAAGGATGTCGTTCAACAGGGCCAACATCGAATCGGCGCAGGTTTGGATGGTGGAGAGGAAGTCGTGTTGATCCGGATCCAAGTCCGTCTCCAAGGCCAGTTCGGTCATGCCCAAGATGCCGTTCATCGGCGTGCGAATCTCATGGCTCATGTTGGCCAGGAATTCACTCTTCGCCCGACTGGCTTCAAAGGCCTGATCGGTGGCTTCCTTCAGCCGCTGCTCAGATTCCTTCTGATGCGAGATGTCGTGGAAAGTCAGGACCAAACGCTGGTCCCAATGCGCCACCTTCACTTCATAGTGACGATTGCTGAACGGATGACACAAACTCACCTGTGCCACTTTGCCACGTTCCAAAGCCAAGGCATCCAGCCGTTGATGCGAAGGCAAGGCTTCGAACCAACGGTTAAGGTCCAGGTCCTCATGATCCTCCGGCATGTCCGAAAGGATCTTGCGCCCTGCCTGGTTGGCGATTTCGATATCGAATTCCGTCTGATTCGCCCCAGATTTACGCTGCAACACGAAGAGGCCATCCTGCATCTGCTGCACGGTGGTCTGGAGCCCTTCCTCCGCACGCTGACGTTTGGCCTGTTCGCCTCGTTGCGTGGCGACCCATGTACCGGCGAGCAGAACGATGGAAGCCAAAGGCCCCATCAGTTGAATCAGCATGAATGGAGAACGAATCTCGTCCGGGACGGCGTTCGGCAATCCATCTCCGATTCGATCCATGCTCCCCAAGGTGGCGACTGCAACCACGGTCAAGCCGAAGGTGCCGATCGCGGCTCGGAAACCGAGCAACAAGCATGCAAGCAGTGGAGTCGTCAATAACCAGGCACTGCCGATGGTGTCGACGCCGCCCATGTGGTAGATCGAGAACACCAGGCAAGCGAAGAGGTCCAGCACCAGCACCGTGGCGATGGGGCGCGAGGAGACCCCACGCTTCAAGGCAAAGTACGCGCCTAGGTTGATCGCTTCCGCGACCACGATGGCTGCCGGTACGGTCCAATTGTCGGCCCATAACCACAGGGCGATGAACGGAATACCCACTCCCATGAAGACCAACGAGGCGACCGTAGCAATCCGGCGGACGGCATCGTCCTCCAGGTCACTGGAATCGACTAAGAACCTCCATTGGTTCTTTAAACGTTGGTAAAGCATGGCAGGGGGTGAGAAACCCAGAGAAATCTATGGGAATCCTTCCATTCTTCGGCTTAACAAGAGGCTCGCCTGAAGCCAATCCGGCTGCAGGCCTGCATTGCTAGAATTCCCGCCATGGAACCCAAAAAACGCCTGACCGACTACGCAGCCTCCAGCGGCTGAGCTGCAAAGCTCCCTCAGGGGCAATTGGCGCAGGTCTTGCGTACGGTTGCACCCGCTGCGGTCTCTCCAGACCTCCTCGCCGGGCCGGAAGGCTACGACGACGTGGGTGCCATCCGCCTCCACAACGGCAAGGTCGGCCTGCACACGGTCGATTTCTTCCCGCCTGTGGTGGACGATGCCTGGGCTTATGGGGCCATCGCCGCCGCCAACTCCTTGTCGGATATCTACGCCTCGGGAGGGGAAGCCAAAGTGGTTTTGAACCTCGCTGGCTTCCCGTCGGAATGGGGCGATGAGATCCTGCAGCCGATCTTCGAGGCCGCGGTCGAGAAAGTCCAGGAAGCCGAGGCTCTCTGGGTCGGTGGTCACTCCGTGGTCTCTACCGAACCGCTCTATGGCTTCGCCATCTACGGGGAAGTCGCAGAGGAAGACTTGGCCACCAATAATGGTGCGCGTGCCGGCGACTTGGTTTTCCTGACCAAGCCGGTCGGTAACGGCAGCATCAACACTGGAGTGAAGCGCGGTGTTGCCAACGATGCGGATGTCGCTGCGGCGGTCGAAGGGATGGCGCGCTTGAACCGCAAGGCTGCAGCTGCGATGCGATCGGTCCAAGCCAAGGCGGCGACCGACATCACAGGCTTCGGCCTGTTCGGACATGCCGCGAACTTGGCGCGTGCGTCTGAAATCACCATGCACCTGAGTGCCTCGGCGTTGCCGCTCTATCCAGGAGCAGCTGCATTGGCGCAGGAAGGCGTCTTCAGTGGTGCCTCCAAGCGTGGTCGTAAGAACCTTACTGACTTCGTCACCTTGGGTGATGGGGTGCCGGATTGGCTCGCGAGCCTTGGCTTTGATGCCGAGACCTCGGGCGGTCTACTCGTCTGCGTTCCTCCTGAGAAGGCGCAGGATTTCCTGTCCGCAATCCCTGCGGATGAACCCGTCGCCCAGGTCGGCGAGATCCGTGAAGGTCAGGCCGGAGTCGTCGTCGGGGAGTGATATCCTGGTTTCCTCAGGCATCGAGGGCGCTATGATTACTCTACGTGATGTGAAGGGGAGCGGATCAGGACTGGTGTTCTGTCTGGCCTTCAAAGCCGGTGGGGTGTCGTTCGGCGATGCCCGGTGGGTTCGATTCCCATGCGCTCCCGCCATCCTGTCATGAACCCCCTTACAGAACCTTCGCAGCTGCGCACCTTCCTGGAACGCGGCATTCGCCCCCAAGGTGCGGGCAAGTTGGGGCTGGAGTTTGAGCAGTTCGTGCTCGATGATGCCTGCCAGACCATCCAGTTCTTCGGTCCCGGCGGGGTCGAGAGCCTGGTCCAGAGGCTTGCGGAGGTCACTGGGTGGAAGCCCTATTCCGAGAACGGCCACATGATTTCGTTGACGGCCGACGATGGCCGCGCGATCACCTTGGAGCCTGGTGGTCAGATCGAGTTCGGCAGTACACCCTGCGCGGACCTGCCGTCGATGGATGCCGAAGTCGCGCACTATCGCGGCCTGCTGGCCGGCCTGCGTGAAGAGACGGGGTACTGTTTCCTCGCAACCGGTTCGCATCCACATGCTGCGCCGGACGATATCAAGCGTCTGCCGAAGATCCGCTACGACTTCCTTGAGCCGTGGTTGGCGCAGGCGGATGATTTGGGTCTATGGATGATGAAGACGACTGCCGGTGTGCAGGTGAACTTCGATCATCACAGCGAAGAAGATGCGATGGCCAAGCTGCGCACCGTCTTCCGTTTGGCACCGGTGCTCAACGCGATGTTCGCCAACTCACCGATTCGCGCCGGCAAGCTGAGTGGCTTCATGTCGTGGCGCGGCCATGTTTGGACCAAGACCGACAACAGCCGTTGCGGCATCGTCGAACGTTTCACCAAGCCTGGCACCACATTCGATGATTACATCGATTGGATGCTCGATGTGCCGATGTTGTTCATCCACCGCGATGGCGGTTATGTCGACATGCGTGGGCGCAGTTTCCGCAAGTGGATGGAAGAGGGCAATGCCACCCAAGAGGATTGGGAGGATCATCTTTCCACCCCATTCCCGGAAGTGCGGTTCCGTCCGCAAGTGGAATTGCGAACCTCGGATACGGTGCCGCCGGAATATGCCTTGGCCTTGTCCGCCTTGGTCGAAGGCTTGTTCTATGACGAAGGCGCCCAACAGCAGGCCGAAGCGCTCACTGCGCATTGGTCGCATGAGCAACGCATCGCGACTTGGCATCAAGCACATCGTCATGCTTTGGCAGGGGAAACTCCGGATGGCCATGCCCTGAGGGACCTCGGGCGCGAGTTGTTGGCGATGGCGAAGCCGTCGGCCAGCGCAGAGCCTTATCTGGAGCCTCTCCGCGAGCTCATGGCAGACGGGCGGTCCTTGGCCGAACGTACCGTGGCAGCGATCGAGAAGGACCCTGAGGGCGGCTTACAGGCCGCCCTGGGTCTGCAGTGCTGCGCCTATCGCTAAGCGCAGCTGCAGATCATCGCTGTGGCTCTTCGAGCACGGGCTCTTCCGGCACATCGGTGCCCGCAGGATCCGTGGGCATGTCGGGTTCGCCACTCTCATAGATCGGCTCACCATCCAATTCACCACCCTCGACTTCACCGACTGACTCCGGCTCGACCACCGGTTCCGGTAGATCGGGAGCCAGACGCACGGCGCGTGATTCCTGGTTCTCGAAGGCCTTGAGGTCTGCGACGAATCCTGGGAAGGCATCCGGTGCCAACTCGAGACCGCGCATCATCAAGACACGATCGACCGAGAGGTGATGCTCATCCTTGGCGACTTTGAAGTCATAAAGGAATCCATCTTCCTCGCGACGCGTGTCGGTGGGGCCGTAATCAATCAACCAAGTGCCGCCGGTATCCAACTGCACGTGCACCTTCATGCGCATGGTCTGACGGAAGGCGAAGGGCAGTTCGCGTTCGGCAGGACCCAAACCATCGCCTAAGCCCATCTCCGGAATCCGCAGGCGCGCACCGTACTTCTCGCCACTCTTCTGCACGAAGCCTGGAATGGAGCCGGTGAACTCGATGGTCAGTGGGGCGCCCGGAGTCTCGAGTTCCGGCAGTTCACTGTCACTCAAGTCGAGGCCTTTCACCATCTGCGAAGTGATCTGACGAATCGCCTGATCGCGTTGCATCGGACTGATCTGCGCGATCTGCTCACGCACCGCCGCACCTTGCGCACCAGTGATGCGCACGACACCTTCGACCGTGGCCGATTCATTCGGCTGGATGACATAGGAGATGGAGAGATCCAGATCCCAGATGTCTTCCAGGCCGTCGCGCGAAAGAGGCTCGAGGCGATAACCCTCAGGCTCCAGCACCATGGCTTCCGCACCGAGCATCTGCGCGGCGAGGCTGCCGAAAGCGGTGCCGCGCGATTGGGGAGCCAACCACATCACGACGCCGCCTTCCTCCATGTCGGAGAGGCGCAGAGCAGGCACGCGGTAATCGCTGCCGTCGGAGAAGGGGCGGTTGGGCTCATCGACCAATTCCGGCGCTTCCGCCTGCAGAGCAGCCCACTCATGCGGGATGTCGGCGAGGGTGAACAGCGCGGATAGGAAGTAGAGGGGGTCGCCGCGCTTCAAGGTCCAGACATCGGTGACATCGCCGCCGCCGTCGAACTCAAGGACATGCTCGTTGACCGCCGCGTAGATGGTCTGGGCGCGTTCGAGGTCGGAGCCGGTGAGGCTGAGGCTGGCGAGGTAATCGCGCAGCTCCAACTCGATGTCGGCTGGAATCGAGGTCTGCCATAGGAACCAGTTGCGCCAGTCTTCGGCCTCCCAGGCGATGGGATTGTCGTCACCCCAGATGACCCAAGGAAGGATCTCGTTCTGGGCTGGCATCAGGACTTCCGGCTCGACCTTGGCGCTGTCATGACGTTCGAAGATATGCACCTTGCCGCCTTCCCAATCGATGATCTCATGGGTGCCATCAAAGTCGTGTTCGACCATACGTCCGGGCAGGCCATCCGGGATGAACAGGACCCAACGGCTGAGGACGAAGTCTTCCTCGAGGGAGGAGAAACGCCAGTTGCCGGGGTTAGGCGCATGTCCAGGTAGGCCGCGTACTTCACGCAGATAGCTGGTTGCGATGACGTCGCCCGGATCGAGCGAAGGCATGACCCAACTCTCATCGACCTGGTGCGGTTCGAGCAGACCACCTTCGGCATCGTGCACTTGCGCGATCAACGGTTCACCGCTGATCGGCAACTCATGCAGGATCTCGGTGCCGCGGCGATCGAGTGCGATGTCGAGGTTGTCGGTGCGGTAGAGATAACTGCCGTCGGGCAGGAAGTAGACCATGCCGCTGTCGAGGAGCATAGCGGTGGAGTTGGTGCGTTCCACTTCGCTGCGTTTGGCCAACTGTGCAGCAGCATCCGGAGCGAAGGCGGTGAAGAAGATGTCCGCGGCGTGGGCCTGCCCGCTCATCCGTGCGACCAATTGCCGCAGATCGGCATCCGCAGGGTCCAATGCAAGTGCCGCTTCAAATTGTTGCTGCGCCGCGGCGACCTTGCCTTGCTGCATCAACGCGCGTCCAAGACGCACCAGCGGCTGCGGACGGCCCGGCAGTTCCGCTACCTTGTCTTCCAAGGAAGCAATCGCGGCATCGTCCTTGCCTTCGGTGCGCCATAGGCGGTTGCGGTAGTAGATGCCGGAAGCGTGATCCGGTTCCTCCGCCAACAGGCGCGCGATCAAGCTTTCCGCTTCGGCGCGTTCCTGTTCGGTACCTTCAATCAGCAGTGGAATCAAAGCACTGCCTTCATCACCCTCGACGCGCATGCGTTGCCGCGCGATGGCGATCTCACTGGCGCGGTCATCGCGGTCGGCGGCCAGATCCTGCAGCAAGGAAAGAGGCTCATCCGTATTCGGATACTGCTCATGCAGTGCCAACAGCAAGGGCTTCGAAAGCGTGCC
>JBMYYH010000109.1:0-9323 GCA_049609225.1 Planctomycetota bacterium
GTCAGCAACAAGGGCAAGTAAGCCCACGATTGCCAACACCAAGGCCCGCGCCTCCTTCGGGAAGCGCGGGCCTTCTTCGTGGGCTCACCGTGGATGCGAATCGGAGTCTTATTCCGTAGCCGGCGGCACTTCAACCCAGAACCAACCACGCAGATCCTCGGTGGCGAAGCCGGTGGCTTCATCCTCCGGGTAGTTGGCCAGAAGTTCCTGCTGCGGATCCTCGGTCATGGTCTCAGGATCGCCATGACATACCAGGCAAGGGGGCTGGATTGGGATAGGCAAGAGCACATGCAACTCCCCCTCCGGTGCACCATTCGACGGATTGCGCAGCTTGTGCGAGGTCCGACCGATGCGGACGCCATCCATGGCAGAGGTCGTCTCGGCCATGACCTCCGGCGCGCGTAGGCGGCAGTGTTCCATCGCAGCGACGGGACCTTCGGCACTCATCTTGGCGGTGAGTTCCCCCACCAGAGTCTTGACGACACTTCCGGCTGAGGCCTTCGCCCGATCGAACATGGACTGCTGGGTGGCATCCAAATCGGCCAGCGGAATCTCGTTCCAAGTCGACGTGGTGGTCGCCGGTTCGGAGCAGGCAGCCAAAGGCAATACTGCAAGCAAAGGAAGCCAGGTCGGTGGTCGCTTCATGCGTGGAGTCCATCGAAAGAAAAACGCCCGGGCGCCACGACGGCACCCGGACGTTTCGTGGACGGCGGATGCCGTCGTGAATCGCTCGGTCTAGAGGTTGATGTTCAGGTCGATGCGGAAGCGGTAGACCATCTCATCGAGCATGCCGGTCAGCAGCTCGTTCGGCTCCGAAGCCATCACCCATACGTGCAGGGCGGTGCGCTCGGTCAACTTCTTCTTCCAACCCACCATGTGGTTGTTGAAGTTGGTGGCCATGAGGAGGTCGTCCTGCGAGACTGCGGTCAGGATGGCATCCTGCTCGATGGTCGCGTACTGGTAGTAGAACTTACCGGCATCGGTCTTCACCGCTGCACCAAGGGCCACACCCGTATCACCGACGGTATCGGCAGCGCGGATGTTGTTGATGAACTCACCCGAGACCACGAAGTTGCCGTTATGGAAAGCAACGATGGCGTCGAGGATGCCGTAGTCGGAGGTGGCTTCGCTACCGGTGAGGGCGTTGCCGCGCAGATCGCCAGCGATCAGACCGCTTCCACCTGGAGTCAGGTCGCCGAAGAAGGTGTAGCTCATGGCGCCTTCGATGCGGGACTCATCCCCAGTGTTGGAAGTGAAGTTGAAGCCAATCCAGTTGGCCCAAGCCTCTTCCGAACCGGACTGCTCGAGCACGGCCACGGTTGCGGCCTGCACCGAAATCGTATCGAAAGGACCGAAGCCTTCGGTGCAGCCATAAGCGACACCAAAACCCTCCGGCTGGACATCGGCATCCCAGACCAACTCACCATAGACCGGGTTGCGGTACATCGGGTGCCCGAACTTACCGCCGAGCAGGGCGAGGCCAGGAACTTCTTCTGGAGTGTAAAGGACGTACAAACGGTCGAGGCTAAGCTCGAAGGAGTTCAACACATCACCGAGGTCGACGTGCGGGCTATTCGGATCGTCTGCATTACCGGTAGTGATGCGCGCACCGACGGTGATGTCATCATCGACCTTGAAGGTGCCGCCAAAGCGGAAGCGCATGCGCTGACGGTGACGGTCGGTGGTGCCTGGAGCGTTGTCGTTGAACTCGCCGCGCAAGCGGAAGTCGCCGGAGAAGTCCCAACGGCTTTCTTCCTGTTGAGCCGAGACCGAGCTGGTGCCGGCGACGGTGAATGCGAGTGCTGCCAGAGGGAGCAGCGCTTTTTGTGTGATGGATTTCATGATCGGTCAGGTTCCGAGGGAGTGTATTCCTGTCGCCGCACCGTGAGGTTCCCGGGTGCGAGGAATGCTTTAAGCTCGGTAGAATAGGAGCGAGAACCGGTACTGGCGATTCTTTTGTCTTGTTTTATTGCAACAAAATGGGGTTTATTGTGCTCGGTCCTGGTTCGGATCGGGCGGCATTTGCGAATTTGTTGGCATTTTAATGCTCTAACGGCCTCCCCGCTACACTCCAGCCATGGAGGAGTCCTTGGATTGGGTCGTGATTGGGTCCGGCTTCGGCGGTGCCGTCTCGGGCCTGCGCCTGACCGAAAAGGGCTATCGGGTCTTGATGTTAGAGAAGGGTCGGCGGTTCGCGCCCGAGGACTTCCCGCGCAGCAACTGGAACCTCCGGCGATGGCTGTGGATGCCACGATTGGGTTTCCGCGGGTTGTTTCAGATTTCCTTCTTCCGTCACCTGACTGCCTTTACTGGCGTCGGTGTGGGCGGTGGCTCCCTGGTGTACGCCAATACTCTGCCGACCCCTCCCCCAGCGTTTTTTGCCGCGCCGAGTTGGGCACACTTGGCAGATTGGGCTACGGAGTTGGAGCCGCACTACGCCACCGCCCTGCACATGCTCGGTGCGACTCCAACACCCTTCCAAACCGCACCCGATGAAGCCCTGCAGCGTCTTGCTTCCGAGCGTGGGCAGACAGATGCCTTTCACGCCACCCGAGTCGGAGTGTTCTTCGGTGCCAAAGGGCAAGAAGGGAAGTCGGTGCCGGATCCCTACTTTGATGGGGCTGGTCCGGAGCGCGCCGGATGCACCGCTTGTGGTGGTTGCATGATCGGCTGCCGCGTCGGCGCCAAGAACTCACTGGACCAGAACTATCTTCACCTTGCCGAACGCTTGGGCATGCGCATTCAGGCGGAATCGGAAGTTGTCGCGGTGCGGGCGGAGGCGCAGGGCGGTTATCGCTTGGAGGTACGGACGACGTCGCGGGGATCCTGGTGGAGTAGAAAGTCATCGCTGCAGATTTTGCGAGCGAAGCGGGTGGTCTTCGCAGGAGGAGTGCTCGGCACGGTGCCACTGTTGCTGCAGATGCGGGAGGACCCAGAAGGATTGCCGGATTTATCCGCGCAGGTTGGTGCCAAGATACGCACCAACTCGGAAGCGCTGCTGGGGGTCACCACACGTCGGAGGGATGTGGACCTCTCGAAAGGCATTGCGATTGGATCGATCCTGCAGACGGATGAACATTCGCATTTGGAACCGGTGCGTTACCCAGCGGGATCTGGATTTTTTCGGCTGTTGATGGCGCCGCATGCACCGGGCCGCAACCTGGGGCAGCGTCTGGTGCAGGGGCTACGCAACTTCGGACGACGTCCCTGGGCCTGGCTCAAGGCCTATTGCGTACGGGATTGGGCCAAAAGCACTTCCATCCTTCTCTACATGCGCACCGAAGACGCAACACTGCGTTTGGGACTGAAGAACTCCGCGCGCAGGAAGGCGGGTGGTGGTGCGTCGGCGGTGCGCAGTGAGACGGAATCAGGTCCCCCACCCACCGCAGATCTTCCGGAAGCGACGGAATTGCTTGAGGGAATGAGTGAGGAGTTGAATGGCGTCGGCGGGAGTTTGGTCACCGAGACCTTGCTTGGGATTCCGAGTACGGCACATATTCTTGGCGGCTGTGCCATGGGCGAAGATGCCCAGAATGGAGCGATTGACGCCCAACATCGGCTGTTTGGCTATCCGGATTGTTTGGTGGTGGATGGCTCCGCTATTTCTGCCAATCCCGGGGTGAATCCATCTTTGACCATTACGGCTTTGGCCGAGCGCGCCATGGCTGGCATACCGAATGTGGATAGCAACGCAAGTGATGCACCGGAGCCCCCCACCGCGTTGGTAAAATGAAGATCATGGGTATGGACCGATACGGCCCCAAATTCGCCCAAAAATGGATTCCCTCTTTCAAACAACCCTTCGCCTAGCTGAGGAAATTCTCGCCACCGAGCAGGAATCCGTCCGCCGCCCCCGTATTGAGCCAGAAGAGCTCCGGACCCGGCTCGACCTCGGTCTCCGTAGAGAAGGTCGCTCTCAGGAAGAAGTGCTCGACAACATGCGCAGCGTGCTCGCCCATACGCCGCGCACCAGCGATCACCGTTTCTTCAATCAATTGTTCGCGGGGCGCCTGCCGATTGCCACCTCTGCCGAGTGGTTGTCGTGCCTGCTCAACGTTTCCATGTACACCTTCAAGGTGGCTGGACCGATGATCCTGGCCGAACAGGAAGTCGCGCGTCGCATGTGCGCAATGGCCGGATTCCATCAAGGCGATGGCCTCAGTGTTCCGGGTGGATCGATGGCGAACCTCGTGGCGATGCTGCTTGGTCGTAATAGCGCGGTGCCCGGCATCCGTGAGAACGGCAGCGATGGCCGCAAGCTTGCCTTCTACCTTTCGCGCGAGGGCCACTATTCCGTCACCAAGAACGCCGGCATCCTCGGCATCGGTCGCGCCAATGTGCGCCTGATCGATGTGGATGACCAAGGGCGCATGCAGGTGGAGCATCTCGCTGCCACCTTGCGCTCCGACATCGAAGCAGGTGTGGTTCCATGTGCCGTGATCGCGACCGCAGGCACCACGGTGATTGGCGCATTCGATCCGATCCGCGAGATCGCTGCCATCACCCGCGAGCTTGGCATCTGGTTGCATGTCGATGGCGCCTTTGGTGGCTCCATGTTGTTGAACCCGAAGACGCGCGCGTTACTCGATGGTATCGAGCTTGCCGATTCGTTGACTTGGGATGCGCACAAGGCCATGGGCATTCCGCTGATGTGCTCGATGCTGCTCACCCGCGATGCCAACGTCCTGCGCAACAACCTTAACGAGACTGCCGATTATCTTTTCCAGGCAGACGACGATACCCTCAACCCCGGCACCCGCAGCATTCAATGCGGGCGTCGCGATGACACCTTCAAGCTGTGGGCGGCATGGCAGCAGATGGGTGATGCCGGTTGGGAACGGCACATCGAGCAGCAGATGGCACTGACCGCTTATGCGGTGGAGCGCATCAAGGCCGAACCGAAGTTGAAGCTGCACGTGGAACCGAAATCGATCACGGTTTGTTTCACTTATGAAGGCGTCGAGAGTGCAGCCATCTGCGATGCCCTGCATAAGAATGGTGCAGCCCTCATCGGCTACGGCAAGGTCTTCGGCGAAGAGACGATTCGCCTGGTCACGGTGAATCCAGAGATCACCAAGGAGGATATCGACAACCTGTTCGATGAGATCCTCGCTTGCGCTTCCGCAATGCACTCGCATTCCGCCGCGCGTTGCTGAATCTCCGCCAGGTCTTCCGACTATGGCTGCCCCTAGCCATGAGTTGGACCTTGATGGGCGCCGAAGGCCCATTGTTCACATGGTTCGTGGCCAGCATGGTCGACCAGAAGATCAACCTCGGCGCCTTCGGCAGTGTGGCCTTCCCCATTGCCCTGGTCATCGAAGGTCCCATCATCATGTTGCTGGCGGCATCCACCGCCTTGTGCAAGGATTGGGATAGTTACCGCAAGGTGCGGCGCTTCATGATCGCGGCCTCGGTGGCGTTGACCATCCTGCATCTGCTGGTCGCGTTCACGCCCTTGTTCGACGTCGTCGCCGGCCGCATCCTCGGCGTTCCGGAGGAGTTCCTTGGCCCTGGCCAGATCGGTCTCCAGATCCTGACGCCCTGGTCCGCCGCCATCGCCTATCGTCGTTTCCTGCAAGGCGTGATGATTCGCTTCGGTCGTTCGCGCTTGGTCATGTTCGGCACCGGCGTTCGTCTGCTCGTCTTGCTGCTCACCTTGAGCATCATGCGCTCGACGGGTTCCTTCAGCGGCATCGTGGTCGGCACCACTGCCATTGCAGCCGGTGTCACCGCCGAGGCCTTGTTCGCGCGCTTTGCAGTGCAGCCGATCCTGCGCAACAAGATGCCGCAGCATGATCCGGCAGCCACGCCGGTTACGCGCAGAAGTTTCCTGCGCTTCTATCTCCCCTTGGCCATGACGCCTCTGCTCACGCTCTTCATCGGGCCGGCCGGTGCCGCCGCCATGAGCCGGATGCCAGAAGCGGATTTGTCATTGGCATCGTGGCAAGTCGTGCACGCGATCGTCTTCCTGTTCCGCAGTACCGGTTTCGCTTTCAATGAAGTGGTAGTGGCGCAACTCGATCGCCCCGGCGCCAAGCAGACCCTGCAACGTTTCGCGATCATCCTTGCGTTGTGCACCTCCGGCCTATTGTGCCTCATCGCGCTCACTCCCTTGAGCGATTGGATCCTTGGCGATCTTTACGGTCTCGCGCCAGACCTCAAGGTCATGTGCGCTACGGCCCTGTTGTTCGCCATGTTGATGCCGGCCTATCAGGTCTATCAGAGCCTTTTCCAAGGTCGTTTGGTGCACGCCAAACAGACGCGTGGCATTACCGAAGCCGTGGCACTCTATGTGTGCACGGCGCTCACCGGTCTGCAGGTCGCGGTCTGGTGGGGCAGTTTCCCGGGCATCTACGCTGCGCTCACCGTCTTCAGTCTCGGCGGCATCCTGCAGACCCTGTGGTTGCGGAACCGTGCTAACCTGAAGGCATGACCGAGCAGAAGGAATTCCCCAACACCACCATCCTCGCCGTGAAGGACATGAAGGCTTCCATGGCCTTCTACCGCGACATCTGCGGCTACGAGGTGAAGGAGTGTTGGCCCGGCGAAGAGGATCCGATGTGGGCCAACATGGTAATGGAACGTCAATCGCTCATGATCGGCATCTCGATGGACCCGGAAAAGGTCGACGCCATGACCGAAGACGATAAGGAACGTGCTTGGCACCGAGAGGCCTCCGCCGAGTTCCGCGCGCATCCTGCTGGCGTCGGTGCGATGTTCTACATCCAAGTGGAAGATGTCGATGCGCATCATGCGGCGGTCATCGAACGTGGCGGCAAGCCCTCGACGGATCCGAAGTCGCAGTTCTACGGTCTGCGCGCCTTCGGCATCCAGGATCCCACCGGTTACCGCTTGCTGTTCTATTCGCCGATCACCATGGAGAACTGCCAGAGTTGTGGCATGCCTTTGGCGGATGCGCAGCCCGGCGACATGTATTGCGATTACTGCACCGACGACAACGGCAAGTTACGCTCGTACGAGGAAGTGCTGGAAGGAACTATCCAAGGCTACTTCATGCACATGCAGAAGATGGAACGCGCTGAAGCGGAAGTCGCGGCCAAAGAGATGCTGGCCAAGATGCCCGCTTGGGACCCGAAAGCATGCAGCTGATCCACTCCTTCGCCTGCAAGCTAAGCCTCCTACTGGGAATCGCTTGGCTTGCCTCCTGCTCCGGCCCACAATACGTCGAGGCTGCGGTGGAAGGCTTTGCCCAGGATGCGCAACAGTTGGAGGGTTTCCAGACCTTCCGTTTCGTGCCGCTGCAGGATGCGGACCACCCACTTCGGGATAAAGCCCTGTATGAGGAGCTGGCATCCTTGATGGAGCAACGCGGCATGCAGGAAGTGAAGGATGCCTCCGCCGATTTGCATGTGCACCTCACGGCCACCATGGGAGAGACCACCATCGTCCTGCCCGCTCACTACGAAATGGGCAGGCGCTTCTCCCCAGGCTACTTTCGCACCGCCTACGTCCGCGGCAGTGATGGCAAGATCCATCCGCAACCGATGTATTGCCCCGGCAGCTGGGAATCTGCGCCTTATCGGGTGCCCGCCAGTTCGGTGCCGGCATTCGCGCATACCCTCGATGTCCGCTTCCACGATGCGGAAGACCGCCTGCTATGGCAGGGAACCATCGACGTCATCGATCGCAGCCGCGACCTGTTCCAACTCTTGACCTTGTTCCTGCCGGACCTGCTGGAAGAGTATCCGCGCCCCAGTGGCCGCGGTGTGGAACGGCGTGCTTTACGCGCGCCTCAATCTGCCGACTGAGACAGTTCGTCGTAGAGCGTGCCGAGCCAACGGTCGGTGGGAATGAAACCCCAGGACCAACCTTCCCATTCCTTCGGGAGCCCAGCGGCGATGACGGCAGCGCGGTGATCCCCATCCTTGATGCGTGCGGCAACGATTGCCGTGGTCTGGTCAAGCATGTTGGCGAAGGTCTGAAGATCTTCGTGCGTGGACAGCGGACCATGTCCCGGAATGATCTTCCAATCGGGAGGCGTGTTATCAAGCACCGCCTGCACGTTGGCACGATAACCTCTCAGGCTGCCACCACTGGCCGGGTCGATGAAAGGAAACATGCCGGAGAAGAAGTGGTCTCCCATGTGCACGACCTTGGAGTCGTGGAAGATGACGATGCTATCGCCATCGGTATGCCCGTCGGGCATGTGCAGGACTTCGATGCGCTCTCCATTGAAGTGCAACATCACCGAGCTGTCGAAGGTCAGTCCAGGAAGTGCCTCGGGCGGCGCGGGGGCGGTGCGTTCATTGCCTTCGGCCATGCGCTTACGCACATTGCCATGCGCGACGATGAGTGCATCCACTCCAAAGGCCGCATTGCCGCCGACGTGATCCCCATGCCAATGCGTGTTGATCAGGTACTCCGGTTTCTCATCGGAGAGTTCGGCGATGGCCGCGCGGATCTTCTCTTCCAAAGGTGCGAACTGATCGTCGATCATGAGCACCCCATCCTTGCCGGCACTGATGCCGATGTTGCCGCCGAAACCAGTCAACATGTGGACCGAGCCTGAGACCGGTTCGCCGACGACCTTGGCGTCTTCGAAAGGATCCTGAGCGACGATGCCCAGGCCAAATGCAGCTGCAACAGGGAGAAGTAGCGCTTTCATGCAGCGCTCAGGATAGCAGCCTTTCGGCGTGCTTCCTGAGGCCATCCCGGAATGCTTGCTCCGAGAATCGTTCGGCCGATTCCTGGATGGCTGCGACATCCCACGGGGTCTCCTCAGCCTTCTTCATCGCGGCGATGATCAGATCGACATCCTGTTCGGCGAAATGCACCCCAGACACACCTGGAATCACCGTTTCCGCAGTTCCGCCCTTGGCGAGTGCCACCACCGGACGCCCTGCAGCGAGCGCTTCGACCGGTGCAATGCCGAAATCTTCCTCCGGCGGGAAGACGAATGCGCGACAGTTCGCGACCAATTCGAGCATCTCCTCATCGGAGACGAAACCGAGGATCTCCACTGTGGGGCCAGCCAGTTTGCGCAGCTCTTCGATCATCGGACCGGAACCGGCGACCTTCAACTTGAGGCCGAGGCGGTTGCAGGCTTCGACCACGAGGTCGACGCGCTTGTAGCCTTCCAGACGCAATGCGGTGAAGTAATAATCCCCCGGCGCCACGCCTTTCGCGGCATTGCGATAAGGCTCCAAGTCGACCGGCGGATACACCACCTCGGATTCCTTGCCATAAGCCTTGCGCACCATGTCAGCGACATACTCGGAGATCGACAAGTAGAGGTCCGGGCTGTCCTTATGCTTCTGGTCCCAACGTCGGAAACGTCGGGTGACTTGCTTCAGGATCGGGTG
>JBMYYH010000110.1:0-9181 GCA_049609225.1 Planctomycetota bacterium
TACCGCATGCTGGATGGCAAGCGGTTCTCGCATACGCTGGATCCGCGAACAGGGCGCCCGGTAGAGCATGCACTGGCCTCTGCAACGATTCTCGCCCCCACCTGTCGCGAGGCGGACGCCTGGGCGACGGCATGTATGGTGCTGGGAGCTGAGGCGGCTCTGCAGCTGATCGAGAGCCTCGACGGCATCGAGTGTTATCTTCTGGTGAAGGAAGGGGAAGGTTTTGTCGGACGTCTCAGTACCGGCTTCCCGGAACTGCACTATCCCTGAGTCAGGCAAGGCTCACCCCCACATGAACAGACTTCTTATTCCAGTCCTTTTACTCGCCCTCCTCGCTGGAGGAGCTTGGCTGCTTTCGGATTCCACACCGCCGTCAAACTCTGAATCCGCGGCCGTGTATGAGGAGCACGCTGCTCCACAGGTAGATCCAGCCACTCTTTCTACCGGAGAAACCGAAACGGTAGATCGCTCTGCACTCACGGCTGGAGAGCCCACATCGGATGAACTCACACGATTCACCATGGGATTGGATACCCGCGTTATCCATGGTGAATCGGGAGAGCCGATTCCCAATCTTCAACTTCGATGGCTCGATACCTCGGAGAGGAAAAATCGCGAGGTCGGCTCCCATGCTCGCATCACCCTCGCGGAGGGTCTGGCGGTAACCACGGATGCGGATGGCCATGTTCGCCTACCGATCCCCGCTGACCACGAACGCATCACTTTGGCTTGTGATGATCAAGGGTTGTACGGCTTGCGTTATAGCCTTCCTAAGGATCAGGAAGATGTCTTTGAGTTCAAGGTCTATCCCAGTCAGAAGGTCCAAGTGCAGGTTTCCCGTTCGGATGGCCTGCCGGCGGAAGGGCTACGTGTGGGTCTATTGGCGAAAGCAGGTGAAAAGCGCACGAATACATACGCCGTGGCTTGGACCGATCATGAAGGCACGGCCGTTCTCCAGCACTTCCACCTCTCGCATAAAACGAAGAGGACCACCATCGTGGGGGTAGGCGTTGGGTTGCCGGATCATCAAGCAGTGCACACCTTCTTCCCAAAGGGAAAGGACCTTCCTGAGAGCGTCTCATTAACGATCCCAGAAATCGGCTATCTGCGCATTGAAGCGACCCAAGCCGATGGCGTGCCTTTCCCGGACGGAACAGAGATCCGAATCCAAGCTCTCGAACCGCCGAAGGAAGAAGAGAAGAACACATTCACTTTCTCGTTGCAGCAGGAACGGGTCCACGGAGAGTTTCTTTTGGGATACTGCAAAACAAGACTGATCAATGGCACTGTGGTGGTTCCTGTGGCGCTCCAACAAGAACTGGAGGTGGGACTGGTCTATCCAGAACATCGGGACCAGCTCTATGAGAAAGTGACCGGCCCAACCGACCCTGGACAAGAGGTTCTGGTCCAGTTGCAGGAGGAAACCCCACGAACCTTCCTGCGCGGTAGATTCCTGACTGTGGAAGGAACTCCCGTCGCTAGGGCGAGAGTCGAATTCCGATTGGTGGAGAATCGGAGCGTCTCCTCCGATAGCGCTACCACTGATACAGAGGGTTACTTTCGATTCCCGCTTGAGTCCCCTTCCTTGAGTCGGAATAGCCGACTGGAGCTCACCGACCTCTATCGCGACCTTCGTTATGCCGTTCGCACGGGGCCGGGCGTCGTGCATTGCGGCACCTTCGATCTTGCTCGAGACCTCACCCCTGGCTTGACCCTCCTTGAAGATGAGATCCTCGATGCCCCTTTGCTCACCAGCGGCAACACCATCGACGAAGAGGACACTCCACTAGCCGATGTCCGCCTGGGATTCACGATCAAAGAGCCCATGGACCCGCAAGGCAAGCACTTGCGTAGCATCCATCTTGCCCGGCTCAATACTGCCGCCGATGGCAGCTTCGCCGTTTTTGGCACTTGCGATGAAACCAATCTGACTGCAGCGGCGGAGAAGAAGGAGTACCGCAAGCAGGAGTTTCAGCTGGAGAACGGCGTACCCGATCAGCGCCTACGACTTAGTCATGGCGCGGAGCCCTTCATTCGGGTCCTGCTTCCCGAGGGAATGCCTGACGATGCCCTTCGAATCAGTTACCGCCAAGACCATCCCAATGGCAATTCCAGCACCTCCTCCACCAATCTTCGACTCCGCGATGGCGTCATGATTCTGAATGCGGAAGAAGGCGTGTATGACTTGCGCTTAGAGCTAAGGGCGTCGCGCGAGGAAGTCTTCCTGGCAGAAGGTGTGGAAATCGGCGGTAAGGCGAAGCAAGATTCGCGCTTAGATCCGGTGGACCTCCGGAACCACTTCGTGGAACAGGTCGTGAACGCCCATGACTTGAATGGACAGTTGATTACCGACTGCTTCCTTCGCTCCGAGGATGCCGAACTCTCTTTATACGGCAAGCCACGACAGATTCGAAGCGGTGAGCCATTCTTCCTCGCGCAGGGTTCCAATGAATACTTCCTGTGGGCGAAGGGCTTTGGTGGGAAGGAAGTTACGCTCAATGGGCTGCCCCAAGACGTTTATTTGGGAAAT
Source organism: Planctomycetota bacterium (assembly GCA_049609225.1). Lineage (GTDB taxonomy): Bacteria > Planctomycetota > UBA1135 > UBA1135 > UBA1135. Next base: position 2,531 of record JBMYYH010000110.1, read on the forward strand.
ACGCATAAGATTCGCCTCCGTTTCCATGGTTCGGCCCTTTTGAAAGCCGGCATTCACGCCCAATTATCTCTGGTGCAGGCGGACAGTGGCACGAGCCTTCAGTTTAAAGTCATAGAGAACCAAGCCATTGATTTGGAATTATTAACAGAGGGGCGCTGCGATCTGTTCTTGTGGCGCCAGCATGACATTAGGCCGGAGAACTTTGATTCTCGCATCGAAGGGCTTTTGATTGATGGGAAAGAAACCCATTCTCTAGATGTCAGTTCGATTGGAGCGTTCGAAATTCTGGATTTCGATGTGACAGAGAAGTCGAATGAGGAGAAGGATGAGCAGTAATTCTGGCAACACGAAGCTAGCGTTTGTTCTCCTTGCATTGCTGCTCATGGGTGGAGGTTATTGGTTGCTCTCTGACGAGGATTCAGATCCAGCGACTTCCCTGACAGAGCACTCTGCCAACGCGGAGCCAACACAAGCCGAATCCCAATCAGACGGGGTCTCCCATTTACAGGCCCCCGCACCAACGTCCCAGCGAGAACACTTGGCAAGCACCTCAGAAGGTGGCGACGGCACGTACCTGCTAACGGTGGTTCAGGCAAAGACCCTTACTCCGCTCCCAGGGCTTCCCATCCATTGGATTGAGACTCCATGGGGGGAACAGGTGGATTGGTCTCGTTACGACGAGATTCTCACGAATGATGGCAGCACTCTAAGCACCGATGCACAAGGCCAAGTGCGCCTGCCCCAAAATGACGCCTACCTCACTCTCCTAGTCGATTCCCAGGGATGGTACGGACGCATGCGTCTTAGCCCCGAGGAGGAGCTCGATAAAAAGGTTTTTCAAGTCGAGCAGGATCAAGCCTTTCGGGTGAAGATTTCGCACATCGATGGCACACCCGCTGTCGGAATTGGCGTAAGCCATACCCAGTATCACGATGACTTTGGCGCCCGTCCCATTGCCATGGAGCGGACTGATGCCTCAGGGGTAGCAACTTTCCTCCATCATCAGGTGAGAGCGCGAAGCGCTCGCGCTGATTGGGAGCACGCCATCGTGGTTGGCTTGGCATCCGCTAAGCCGATCATGCACAAGTTCCTCCTCGAAGATGGTCCTCCAAGCTTCCTTGAGATAACCCTGCCCCCAGTGGCAGAAGTGATGATCTCTGCCTTCCTTCCGAATGGAAGCCCATATCCGGAGGAAGGAAAAATTTCACTGCAGTCTTTGCCTGGCTCCCAGTCAGCCAGTTTTTCCAATCGTAGCGGCGAAGATTTCCGAACCGATCCCCTCCGCGGATGGGATCGCAAAACGATTCAGAATGGATCCGTTCGTTTCTTCACTGCGCTGGATCAATCTCTCGAATACGCGCTACATCACCCGGAACATCGAGCCGTGGTAACCGGAAAGTCCGCTGGCCCCACTGCGCCAGGGCAGGTCATGGAGTTGGAAATACACCTTCAGGAGGAGCTCTGCTTCGTCACGGGAATCCTTCTTGACCCAGCTGGCCAGCCTTTCTCGAACGCCTTGGTGCGCGGACGCCATGTAGACCCCAACTCCCTACAGGGATTCCGCATCACAACGGATCCGCTTGGGTCCTTTCGCCTGCCGATCGAAAACCCGAACTTCCTTTCCGCAGGACGGGATTCTCCTCGTCTTGACCATTTCCGCGAAGTGGTCTTTCAGGTTCAGCCCGAACCTGGTGTTTCCTATGTAACCTTGGTGGATTTAAGCCGAGACCTAAATCCAGGTGACAATGACCTTGGAGAAATACGATTCAGCTCGAATCTTCTCTACTCCGGTCGAGTCATGAATCAGGCTGGAGAAGGCTTCGCAAGTGTCTCCATGAATTGCACGCCCCAGCTTGCATCCCGAAACGCGCGAAGACGACTGCCACGCAATCCGGCGGGAAGTGGAACCCAGATGACGGACCGCCAAGGAGCGTTCCGTATTTATTCCAGCATCCCCTCGGGCCCTGTAGAACTCTTGGCGATGAAACGAGGGTACCCGAGGGTCAAGCAAATGGTCGAACCAGGATCCGAGGGGTTGGTCTTCCTCATGGACAAGGGATCCGATTCCATCCTGCATTTCGTAACCCACCGGGAGGATTCTCCGCTGGATTATCGAGCTGTGTTTCACCCCAGGAATCAAGGAGAGGCCTTTTCAACAAACTTCCGGGTCAATCCAGTCTCCTTGAGCCGGGTGAAGCCTGGGATTTATCAAGTTGAGATTCAACACAACACCTCCCGCGAGGTGCTTGCAACGATTCACGATGTTGAGATTGGTCCTGGGATTCCGCAGGATCCACGACTCGATCCAGTGGACATCAGCGAGACCACGATTGTCACCACGTTGACAGTCCTGGACCCCAATGGAAGTTTGCCCGCTACTTACCAACTGTTACTCCCAGGGCATGATCGACCTCGACGGATTCGAAACGGCCGCACAATTGCAGTACCCAAACCATCACTGCCACTGACGGCCCATTCCAAACATGGCAGAGCAGTTCAGTTCCACCCCGTCATGGGCGAGCAAACCATCAAACTGTTACCGCCCATCGAACTGCAGTTGCTCATCTCTTCTCAGCAAGGCAACCCCTCTGGGGCGAAAGCCAAAGTTCAACTGTATTCGATGGAATCGCAACCTTCCATCCAGGAAACTCTGGCTTGGCCAGGGAACGCCACTCTGGAAGTAATCCATCCAGGCGATTACTCCCTTTCCTTCTATTCCTTTGACCCCGAAAGCCCGGGTGGTCGTGGCCAGCAGTTACGCACCAGCCAGGAGTCCTTGAACCTGCAAATCACCATCCCAGAAGGAGTGGATCACCACGTAGTCCACGTGGAACTCACCGACCCGTCCCTCGAGTCCGACTAAACTTCAAACGACACGCCATCCTCGCGTGTCTTCTTGAAGTAGTCCTTGCGCTTGGGATTCCCCAACTCCGCCAGCATCACCAGCTCGTTGCCCTCATCGGAGGCGCAGATATCCGCATCCTTGCGCGAGCAGACGCAATCACCGCCAAGCAGATCGGATTCGACCTGATCCGCCGAGCCACCACAGCTCTTGGCTAGGGACTGGCCCTTCACGATCACGCCCACAGCCATCGCCGTGACGGCGAGTGCGAAGAAGACGAAGGTGATCAGGACCGTGGTCATGGTGCCCAATTGTAGCACCATTCCACCACCCTTCGAGAGCAGACTTAGACCTCGTAGGCGTCGTCCAGGTCGAGGGCGTAGTAGGTGCCCCCATCGACCATCGGCTCAGCCCGTACGAGGCGGCCGCGGTACTCCTTGCCATCCAGTTTGACCACCACGGAGATCCGGCCAGTGGCACGAATCAGCAAACCGTGGGTCGATGCGTTCACGGTCTCGCCTTCTAGGGAGCCGGCCGCAATCATCATGGCGGTGGGCGCGGTGTGGTCCTTGCGCTCCGAGCGCCTTCTATCGAATTCGGTCATGGTCGTTTGTGTTGGGAGGCGTTGGGGGTCTACTGGTCCGGGAAGATGTAAGGGTAGAGACCCTCAATGATGTTGTCCTTGCCGTTCTCGTCGATCGGATCAGGGCCGACGAAAACCTCGAACAATGCGTAGCACAGGTGGTAGTTCTCGATGCTGCCGAGCAGGCGCCCGTTCAGGTAAGTGTGCATCTTGCCGCCGGTCTCCCACAGGAAGATCAGCTCATCGTTTTCACGCAGTTTGCCCGACGCGAAGTAATCGCGCATCTCGCCCATCGCCTTGAGACCAGCCTTCAGGGCTTTGTCTCCAGAGACGATCTTGCGGATGCCGGGCTCAAGGAACTCGTCGAATGCCTCAGCGACATCCTCGCCGTCGACGTCGCGGGCCATCACCCAACGCATCGACTTGTTGAACTTATCGGACAACATGGCCTGCGAGAAACTCTTTTCCTTGCGGGCTTTTTTGATCGTCATCTTGGGGCTGAGTTCCTCACGCAGGAACTTCACCGCCGACTCGCGCTCGACATACCACGCGAAACCATAGACGTTGACCTTGAAGATGGTCTTCTCGCGGACTCCGGTGCCGCAAAGGTCATGACGCTCCCCTTTCAGCTTCTCGTGCTCCAGCCAGATCGGAAACTCGATCTCGGTTTCCGGCTCGAGGACGGTGGGCGCAATCTCCTTCGGCTTCTTGGGCTCTTGGGTCTGCGCGAAAGCTGCTAAAGGCAGCAGGGCGAGAAATGTGATGGCAGCGGGTCGCAGCATGGATTTACCTCCTCGGCCAGTATAGGCGTCGGACTGTAAGCGCTTCAACCGATGCGACGGCGGCATTCTGCGACGAATTCCGTCGCTCCAGCCACATCTCGCGGGATCACCAGGGCCTTCGAGGGCGAGAGATGCAGGTAGGTGCGGCCATCATCATCGATGACCTGCTCGAAGGCATCCCACGGGAAAATGCTGCGAGCCCCCCCGATACTGGCCTCCAGGGAGTCTTCGGAGAGCTCCAAGGAGTAGTCGCCGAGGATGGCCTTGGCCGCTCCATCCCGCTCCAGGCGCTGCAGATGCTTGCGCGTGCGGTGCAAATGCAACTTCGGATAGAGCATCCACCAGGCGAAGGAAAGGCCCAGCATCGAACCGCCAACCCACCACTCGCCCAGGTTCCAGCCGGCGAACAGGCCGAAGGCGGCATAGACCACAGGCAACCCAAAATGGCTGACTTTGCGCGCGCGCACGAGGCTCGGGACAGTGCGATTCACATGCAGAGTGAAGGCTTCCCAGTCGTCGAAGTGAAGGGTGTACTGCAGGTTCATGATCGAGGTGGCTCCTCCTCCGCGGGCTCCGACGGATCGACCACGGGATCATCATCCAACAACATGCGGCGGCCGGGAGTCTCCAAGTCATCGAACTGGCCACGCTTCACCGCCCAACCGAAACCCCAAAGGGCGGCGGCGGCGATCAACAGAGCCAACGGCAGGACAACGAAGAGGACGGTCATCGAGAAGCGAAGGTGCGCGAACGCCAAGCGATACTGACCACGGTCAGCGAACTCAGGGGCATCAAGACGGCCGCGACCAGAGGATTCAACACTCCCGTCACCGCCAGGCCCACACCAAGCGCATTGTAGGAAAGGCTGACGACCAGGTTCCGGCGAATCACTTGCACGGTGCGTTCGGCGCCATGCAACAACTGCGCGATTCCACCCATGCCGGGGCTGGATAGGAAGGCGTCGGCGGCGGCGAGACTGGCTTCGGCACTGCCGTGGACGGCGATTCCGACATCGGCGGCGGCCAAAGCGGCGGCATCATTCCAACCATCGCCCACCATGACGACGGGGCGCGGATGCTCTTGCCTGGATTCCTCTTCCAGGATGGTCTCTACCCGTGCAAGTTTGTCCTCGGGGGACATCTCGCCGGCATGAGCATCCTCGGGCAGACCAAGTTCTTGGGCAACGGCTGCGACGACGCGCGGGTGGTCGCCGGAAAGGATGCGCAGATCCCAACCTTGTTGCTGCAGATCCTGGATGACAGCGTGCGCATCAGGTTGCAGTGGATCACCGATGCCGAGGAGTTCTAGTTCGGAGGTTTGGTTTGTAGTGGGTGCGTCACGCCAGGCGACTACAGGCGACAAACCTTTGGCGGTCAGTTCCTCCAAAGCTGCCTGCGGGACATCCACCCCAAGACTGCGCATCCATGTCGGCGATCCGACGCGATACAGGTTGCCATCACGCTTCCCGAACACGCCTTTTCCGGGCAGAACTTCGACTTCCGTCAAGCTCGGCCAAGCTTCTTCCGGCTGCAATTGCTGCAAAGCCAAAGCGAAGGGATGCGAGGCATGGGATTCCAGAGCCGCAATGGTGGCCGCCCAATCCTCCGGGCCTTGCCACTCCACCACCGAAACCGATCCTTGACTGATGGTGCCAGTCTTATCCAACAGCAGGATGCCTGGTTTCGACAAGCGCTCGAGTGCATCCCCACCCTTGACCAAAATGCCATTGCGTGCGGCACGTCCGACGGCAGCGACCACTGCAAGCGGAGTTGCCAATCCAAGCGCACAAGGACAGGCCACGATCAACAAGGCAATCGCATGCTCCAGTGCAGCTGGGGATTCTGCAGCACGCCAACCGAAGTAGGTGAGGAAGGCGAGGATCAACACCACCACGGTGAAAGTGCCCGAAATCCGATCCGCCATGCGCACCAGCCCGCCCGGACGTTTCGCATAGTCCTCCACCAATTGCAGTAGGCGCCCGACGCGACTCTCTTCCCCACTTGCGGAGACCTCCATCTCCACTTTGGCGCCGAGATTGATGCTGCCGGCGAAAACGGGATCCCCCACCTGCATTTCCTGGGCCTTGGTCTCACCACTCAACACCTTCAGGTCGAAGGAAGTCGGACCGGTGCGCAGGATGCCGTCAGCGGGAACGGTTTCACCGCCGAGAACTTGGATCACATCCCCCGCCGCCAAACTGAGGATGGGCACTTCTTCCTGACCATCTTCCAAGATGCGGATTGCGGCGCCCGGCGTGAGGGCATGCATCAACTCCAAGGATTCATAGGCGCGCCGCTGTTGCTTTTGCTGCACGAACCTACCGCACAACAAGAAGAACACGAGGATGGCGACCGACTCAAAGTAAACTTCGCCTTCGCCGGTGATGGTATTCCAGGAACCGCCAAGGAAACCCGCGCCAATGCCCAGCGCAATCGGCAGATCCA
>JBMYYH010000111.1:0-9178 GCA_049609225.1 Planctomycetota bacterium
TTTCGAACAGCGCGAGCTCGACCTTCACTGGGCCAGCCATCATGCCGCCGGAAAGCTCCGCCATGTTCGGGGAGTTGACGTAGATGTAGGTGCCATCGGCGATGACGGCGAAGCTCATCTTCTGCTCGCCTTCGAACTCGTCCTGCATGGTCATGCTCATGTCCAGGGCGAAGTGCTTCTTGTCCTGGTACTGGAGCGCGGCGGTCATATCCATCGTCTGGGTTTCGCCTTCGAAAGCCTGAACATGGAAAGTGGACTTCCACTTCTTATCGAGGATGGCTGGGACGTGCTCCAGGACCGCCTCGAGTGCGGGGTTGGAGGCGACTGGCGCTTCGGTTTCTTGCACTGCTTCTTGAGCAGTGAGCGGAGCCATGCAGGCACCGGCGATCGAAGCGAAGAGAATGGTTTTCTTGAACATGTGTCTGGTTTCCGGGGAGGGAAAATGGGCGCGTGATTGTAGCGCAACCACGAGGAACGCGTGGCCTGTTCCTTACGCCCGCAAGGCTCTAGGGTTGGCTCCAGATTGGAAATAGGTCAAAAAAGATCTCTGCAGGCCAGGATCCAGTAGACCACCTGGAAGGCTCCAATCGCCATTTTTGCCCCCTTTCCGAAGAGGATGCCCAGGAAGGCGCCCCACCCGATGCCGAGGAGCTCGTCCTCCTTGCGATTGGCGAAGAGGATTTCGAAAACGATCGCGCCGAAGAAAGCACCTGCAGCGGAGCCGAGCAGGGTTCCGAGGATGGGCACAGGCACCAGCGGAGTCCCGACGAAGGCACCGATGATGCCGCCGAGAAAGGCTCCCCACTGCCCTGAGCGGCCTGCACCGGCCTTTTTGACGGTTTTGACCGCCAAAAGGAGCTCCAGAATCTCGGCTACGGCAGCTGCCGCGACCAGAACCAGAAAGGGTTGCCAGCCCAGGCCCATGGCGGGGCCGAGCAAGCCGACGGCGGCAATCAGCCAGTTCCCGGGCAGGCCAAAGGGGATGAGGAGGACTCCTAGTCCAGCCATCAAGGCCCCTAATAGGGCTAGAAGGAGGGCTCCGAAGTCAGGCATGGCAAGAGTGTACGCACCGGCCAGAGATCAGTTGGCGGACGGCCTCCCCTGACTTCCGCCATTTTGGCAGCGTTTCTGCGGCACGGTCGTTGCATCTTATCGGACGTTGAGGGGCCCAAGCCCCCGCCACACTGACATGCAACCTGAAACCTGGACCCAAAAGACCCGCGAAGCCCTGCAAGATGCAGAGCGCTTCACCCGTGAACTCTCCCACCGAGAGATCATGCCCTCCCATCTGCTGCTGGCCTTGCTGAAACAGCCCGAGGGCCTTGTGCCGGCTCTGTTGAGCAAGACCGACCTCAGCCCGATGCTCGCCGAATCTCTAGCGAACCGGGAACTAGAGAAATTGCCGCGCGTGTCACCGGGCGAGGTCCTTGCCTCCAAGGAGTTGGGATTCCTCCTTCAAGCCGCCGATGCCAATCGTCAGGCTCAGGGAGATGAGTACCTGTCGACCGAGCACCTGATGGTGGCCCTGGTTTCGGCGGACTCCCCTCTTGGCAAGGAGTTGAAGGAAGCTGGCGCCACGCCCCAAGCCCTGCGCGAGGCTCTGAAGGAGATCCGCGGTGACCGTCGGGTGGTCGATGATCATCCGGAGTCGTCGGATGATGCTCTTGGGAAGTACGCCACCGATCTCACCCAACTCGCCCGCGACGGCAAGCTTGATCCGGTCATTGGCCGCGATGAGGAAGTGCGTCGGGTGATGCAGATCCTGTCGCGTCGGACCAAGAACAATCCGGTGCTGGTGGGTGAACCGGGCGTGGGCAAGACGGCCGTGGTGGAAGGTTTGGCGCAACGGATTCTGTCGGGAGATGTGCCGACGGGGCTGGAGCAGAAGCGTTTGATGTCCTTGGACTTGGGTTCGCTGTTGGCGGGTGCGAAGTACCGCGGTGAATTCGAAGAGCGGTTGAAGGCGGTCTTGAAGGAAGTCCAAGATGCGGACGGCGGCATCATCTTGTTCATCGACGAACTCCACACCATGGTGGGTGCGGGTGCGTCGGAGGGTGCGGTGGATGCAGCCAACCTGTTGAAGCCGGCCTTGGCGCGTGGCGAACTGCGTTGCGTCGGAGCGACGACTTATGGGGAGTACCGCAAGCACATCGAAAAGGATGCGGCACTGGAACGTCGCTTCCAGCCGGTGACGGTGGAAGAGCCGGATGTCGCGGATACGATCGCGATCCTGCGTGGATTGCAGGAGCGTTATGAAGTGCATCATGGTGTGAAGATCACCGATGCGGCATTGGTCAATGCGGCCAATCTGTCGCACCGTTACATCGCCGATCGACAGCTGCCGGATAAGGCGATCGATGCCATGGACGAGGCGATGAGTCGCCTACGTTTGGAGTTGGATTCGATGCCCGCAGAGCTCGATGCATTGGAGCGCAAGATCCGTCGCATTCAAATCGAACAGGCTGGCCTCGAAGCAGAAGGTGGCACGGATGCGAAAGCCAAGATCCAATCGCTCGAGGCCGACAAGGCTGAGTTGGAGGAACAGGCGCAGGTGCAGCGTGCGCGTTGGCAAAACGAAAAGGAACAGGTCGACGCCATCAAGGAAACGATGGAATCGATCGACAAGCTGCGCGTCAAGGCGGAGCAGTCGGAACGCGAAGGTGGTCTGGAGGAAGTCGGACGCATCCGTTTCGGTGAGATTCCAGAGCTGGAGGCGAAAGCGGAAACTGCAAGGGCCCGCCTGCGCGAGCTCCAAGGGGACCATCCGATCCTGCGTGAGGAAGTCGGCCCGGCGGAGGTCGCGGAAGTGATTGCTGCATGGACCGGCATTCCGGTGGATCGCATGATCGAGACCGAACGCCAGCGTCTGTTGAAGCTGGAGAGCCTGCTGCAGGAGCATGTCGTCGGACAGGATGCTGCGGTGAAGGCGGTATCCGAGACCGTCCGACGTGCGCGCGCCGGCCTTCAGGATGAAGATCGCCCACTCGGCAGCTTCATCTTTTTAGGTCCGACGGGTGTCGGTAAGACCGAGTTGTGCAAGGCGATCGCTGAGGAACTCTTCGGTGACGAGAAGTCCATGGTGCGCCTCGACATGTCGGAGTATCAGGAGAAGCACACCGTCGCGCGTCTGATCGGTGCGCCTCCGGGATACATCGGGCACGATGAGGGCGGTCAGCTCACCGAGTTGGTCCGACGTCATCCCTACGCCGTCGTCCTCTTCGACGAAGTGGAGAAGGCTCACCCCGATGTCTTCAACACCTTGTTGCAGGTCCTCGACGACGGACGCCTCACCGACAGCAAGGGTCGCACGGTCGATTTCCGCAACACCCTGTTGGTGATGACCTCCAACCTGCGCGGCATGGATGGATTGAAGGCGCATTTCCGCCCTGAGTTCATCAACCGCATCGATGAGGTGCTGGTCTTCGACAGCCTGTCGCCGGAAGTCCTGACTCGCATCGTCGATCTGCAGGTCGCCGAGTTGGCCGAACGCTTGATGCGCAATACGCAACTCGAACTCGTGGTGGATAAGGATGCCCGAGCCTGGTTTGCCGAGCGTGGCTATGACCCGGATTTCGGTGCGCGACCGCTGCGCCGAGTGCTGCAAAGAGAGCTGTTGAATCCGCTCTCCGAGAAGCTCCTTCATGGGGAGCTCGAAGGATGTGAACGTGTGCGTGTGGGAGTCATGGACGGGAAGCTGACGTTGGGGGCCGATGCTGCGGCATCGGAGGCGTACAATCCTGCCTAGTGATCCGTACCGTAGACATCCGGAAGAGCTACGCCGCGCGGGAGATCCTGCGCGGCGTTTCCCTTCATGTAGAGCAAGGTGAAATCTTCGGCTTCGTCGGCCCCAACGGCGCCGGCAAGACCACCTTCCTGAAATGTCTACTCGGCATCGCCCATGCGCAATCGGGCACCATCCAGTTGGGCGATGTCGATGCCCGTAAGGCGCCCTTGGCCGCACGCAGACTTTGCGGTTATGCGCCGAGCGAGACGGCCATGTACGACTCGCTCACGGTTTGGGGCATGATCAAGTTCGCCCTAGCCTTCCACGCCGACGCCGACCTTGATCGTGCGCGGCAGTTGCTCGACCTTTATCAGCTGCCGCATAAGCGTCGGGTGCGCGCCTTGAGCCATGGCATGAAGCGCAAGCTGTTGTTGACCCAGGCACTCGCCAGTGGTGCGCCGATCCTGCTGCTGGATGAACCGATGGAAGGCCTGGATCCAGAAGCTCGCCGCCTGCTGGAAAGGCAGTTGCAAGCCGAAGCTGCTGCCGGACGCACCGTGTTCTTCAGTTCGCATGACCTCGCGAGTGTGGAACGCGTTTGCCAACGCGTCGCGTTCCTGCGCGACGGCAAGTTGCTCGCCTGCGATCGCGTGGAGGTCATCCTCGAACAAGCTGGACGGGTACTGCAGCTGCACCTGCGCGAAGCCTACACCGAAGCGCAACTCCCACAGGGGCCCGGCCTCGTCTGGAAAGGCTCCGGTAAACATTGGCGTGTGCAATTCAGTGGCTCCGTCGAAGAGGTCCTGCCGCAACTCGCCACTTTGCCGATCGCCGGTCTGCGCGATGCATCCGGTGGCTTGGAAGAAGTCTTCGAAGCGCTTTACGGCCCCGGTGAAAACGCTGCACCTAGCGCAGCCTCTGCGGAGGTTGAGGCATGATGTTGGTGCGTCACTTCGTGCAGGAACAACGCTTCCTCGTCTTGGGCTACACCGGTTTGTTGCTCATCAACATGCTGGCCGGCACCTATTACTGGCCGGAAATGCGCGACAACTTCCCGGAGATCATCAAGCTGATCCCGATCGAACCCTTGCAGCAATTCGCCAAGGCCTTCGAGGAACAGGGATTCTGGGCTTACTTCTGCGTGCAACACTTCTTCAAAGGCGCCGGCATGTTCGGACTTGCCGCTGCCGGATTAATGGGTTCCGGTCTCGTCGCCCGCGAAGTCGACCGGCGCACAGCCGAACTGCTTCTATCCCGACCGATCTCCCGCGCCCGCATCCTGTTTACGCGTTGGCTGACGGGCGCCGTCCTGCTTTACCTGCCGTTCTTCCTGGTTGCCGTGATCAACATGGTCATCGCGCCCGACGTCGATGAGGAACTGGCTTTCGTGCCGCTGTTCCAGGCATCGCTCTATACCTATCTTTTCATCCTGTGCTGCTACACCGCGACGGTGGCGCTGAGCACCCGTTTCAGTCATCAACTCAAGGCCGGCCTGCTGGTACTCGGCTTCATGTTGATGCAACTCGCGGTATACATGATCGATCGACTGTGGGACTACTCCCTCTACAACCTCATCGATCTCGATCTCACGATGCCGATCGAGCAGGGCATCTTCCCGTGGTACGAAACGGGATGGCTGGTCGCTTTGATCACCTTGTTCTACGGACTCGCCCTATGGGGTTTCCGTAAGCGGGATTTCTAAGCCTTAGTCGCGGAAGTCGCAGTCGCCTTGGCAGTAATACCAATTGCTGCCATCCATCACGGCACCGAGCACTTCATAGGCTTCTTCCGACTGTTCGTACGGATTCGACCCGGGCATCGGCGTGCAGATGATCTTGTCGACCCGCTCATAAGGACTCGGACGCCCGCCTAGCGCACCTTCGAATGCGCTCTGTTCGACGCCGCCCGCCTTGATCGCGAATCGCAGGAAGGCACAACCGGTCTTCGCCGCACTGCGACGCGCTTGGTCGAGTAGTCCTTCCAGCACTTCCTGGTCCTCGCCGTGCCAGGCATCCAGCACCGTGGCAATGCGACTGCCCTCGACGTCCCATTCGCGCCACACCAGATAACCCGCCAGTTGGCCATCGCGCTCGGCCCGCACGATGCGATGTTTCCAGAAAGGATTGTCGACGTAACGCCAATTCAAGGTCGCGGCATCGCGCCAGAACACCACGCCATAACGATCGCGATGCTCTTCCCAGAGCTGGTCGAAGGCAGCGTCGAATCGGTGGATCTCGGAAAAGCTCAAACCGGCGCCGCATTTCTTCCAGCGCGCGCGGTGCAGTGGATTCATGACGCCGGCAGCCAAACCACCGAGGCCTCCGAGGCGGCTGCGCAAAGCAGGCTCCAGGCTTAGGACGCATTCCCAAGTCACCAGCTCCACCACGATCTGGAATCCGAACCAGCGCTTACCGATCTTGATGGCTTCATCGCTGGATTGCCCGCCGAAACTCCACACGATCCCCCGCTCATCGTTGACCGCAACGCCGAAGCCCTGCATGACACCCTTGAAAAGGCGTCCGCCGCCGCGAGCATCGGGGTCGGAGCTGGTTTCACAGGTAAGGATGCCCGGGACCTCGCGGCCCTGGACCCAAACCTGCTTGGTTACCCCGGTGGAGGTGCTCAGATACTTACCGGTCTCCTTCTCGCGCGCGAGGATGCCGAAGGGCGGGCCCGCGGGACTCTGCCAGTACTTCCAAAGGTATTCTTCGAAGGTGCGCTTCTGATCGAAGGCCCGGTTGTAGAGATCATTGATCGCGGCGCCGTCTTCCTTGCTCGCGCGGACGAACTCGACTTCGGCAGTATCCTTCGGATAGCGGAAGTTGGGGATATACTTCTCAACATCCATGAGCCGACTGCTCTTCCTGGTCTCCGCCATCGCGCTGGCCTCGGCACTGCCGGGCTTCTGGCGCGCATTCTCGATGTCCTCGGCCAACGGCTGGCCCGAGTTCGGCGACGGATTGTTGTTTTGGCTCACGTGGGCTTCCGATCCTGGCGGACGGCGCCTGATGCTCGCGGCCGGATTGGCCGTGGGGCTCGTGGCGCTCGCGGTATTGGCGAATTCTAGCCGTGCCTGGCCGAAACCCCTCATCGGCTTGCAAGGGTTTTTGGCCAAGACCACCACCTTGGGGATCGACTTGGTTGGTCACCCGGTAGTCGTGGCGGTTGCCGTCTTGTTGGCGGCCGTGCCCCACGCCGTTGCTCCCATGAAGCGCCCGGATGCAAGTGGTAAGCCGGATGTGCTTTTTATCCTTCTGGATACTGTGCGCCTGGACCATATGGGTTGGGGTGGATGCGAGTTGGATACCACACCGAAGCTGGATGCCTTGGCACGCCAGGGTGCTGCCTTCACGCAGACGATCACGCAGGCTCCTTGGACCAAGCCTTCGGTCGGCACTTTGATGACGGGCATGGTTCCGGGCGTGCATGGTGCGGCCGGTCGACGGGCACCCTTGCCCTATACCAATCGGACTTTGGCCGAGGCTCTGTCCTCTGCCGGATACCGCACGGCAGCCCTTAGCTCCAATCCGAACATCACGCCCTTGTTTGGTTTTGAGCAAGGCTTCCAGGATTTTTACGTCGACACGACCGAGATCGCAGAGAAACTCAGCAAGGCCGGCGGAGATTGGTTGGCAAAAGGTGGTGAGCAACCGTCCTTCCTGTATCTCCACCTGAACGATGCGCACTATCCCTATGACCCACTCCCGGGTTACAAAGGCATGTTCAATCAAACTGGGATTGAAGCACACTTGGATGGGCTTACCGAAGACGCCTTTCGCAAAGGCGAAGGCCCCGGCTTCACCCCAGAAGAGGTCGAGAGCCTGCGTCTGTCTTTCGCCGAGGAAATTCGTTACCTCGATGATGTAGTCGGTGATTTCGTCGCGGCACAGTTGGCTGCGAACGACAACCTTCTCGTAGTCATCTGCTCCGACCACGGTGAAGAGTTCCTCGAGCACGGAGACCTGGGCCACGCACACTCCCTGCATGAGGAACTGATTCGCGTGCCCCTTCAATTCGCCTGGAGTCCCGCACTCGGAGAGAAGCTCGGCCTCAAAGCTGGCCTCCACGATGACCAAGTGCGCCACCTGGATGTTCTCCCGACCTTGCTTGAGCTCACTGGGCTTTTAGAGGCTTGGCCTCAGGATCTCCATACGATTCAGGGCGAGACCCTGACCCCCTTCCTGCGCTTGGAAGGCGATCAGCCAGAAAGACTTGCTTTCTCCGAGACTGACCACCTTGGAAGCCCACTTTCCGGGCCGGCCGGTCCACTGCGCGCTCTTCGCACTTCAAAGAACAAGTTGGTCATCACCGACCCATGGCACAAAGAGACTGCTGGGCGCATGTGGCTTTATGACCTGGTCGCGGATCCTGGAGAGCACAAGAACCTTGTCCTCGAAGAGGATGCGTTGCGGGAATCCATGATCGAGCGCATGGTCGCGCTCATGGATCTAGGCTGGCTCGTCGAGCGCACGCATGTCGCTGACGTGAGTGCCTCGGAAGAAGAGAAGGCCAACCTCGAAGCGATGGGATATGCAGAAGGCGGAGCCGTGGACTTCGGCGCCGAGCCCGAGTTTGCACCCGGCGCCATTCCATTCGGCGAGATCGAAAGCGATCTCATCAAGGTCAAGGACTAACGGAACTTGGTCTTGCCCGGGGTCGCGATCTCGACCTCGATGCCGCGACCAAATACCCAATCCTTGGGGGTAAGGTCTTCGGTCGATTCCATCGCCTGCTGCCAGGTGATGCGCTGCCCGGTGTAGGCCGACATCCGGCCCATGATTGACGCCAAGGTACTGTTGGCCATCGATACGCCTTGGTTCATGGCCTTGCCGGAACGGATGCTGGCGAACAGGTCATCGTGCTCGGTCTGGTACATGTCGTTCAAGTCGCCCTCGTACTTCCATGGACGCGCACCCTTGATCTCAAGCGTGTTCTGCCATCCATCGATATGCGCGACGCCGTCCGCACCGACGATGCGGTCTAAGTTCTCCCCATGACAACCGTTCTGCTGACGCGTCTGCAGATGCCCTTGGGTGCCGTCGGCCCATTCGTAGACCACACCGAAGTGATCGTAGATGTTGCCGTACTTCTTCGCAGTGCGCACCTGACGTCCACCCATGGCGGTCGCGTTGATGGGAACTTCATCCCCCTTCGCCCAAAGGACCTTGTCGACCGAATGGATCGCCTGTTCGACGAGATGGTCTCCTGAGAACGGCGTGTAGTAGTACCAGTTGCGCAGTTGGTATTCGAGATCGGTCCAAGCATCCTGACGTTGCTTGTACCAGACACCGCCAGCAAGATAAGTCGCATAGACGTGACGCACATCTCCGATGCCATTGCCCTCAAGGATGTGTTTGTAGAGCGCGCGATGCCCATATGCGGCGCGCCAGCAGAAGCCACTGGCCAGAGAAAGGTTCTTCGCCTTCGCCAATGCGGCGGTCTCCAGCACGGAAC
>JBMYYH010000112.1:0-9149 GCA_049609225.1 Planctomycetota bacterium
GCCGAAGCCGATGCGGGGTCTGGTGGGTGGGCGCGGTGCGCCGACCGGGTGGGGCTAGTCGCGGTTCATCAACAGGATGAGGATGTGCTTGAACATCAGGATGAAATCGAACAACAACATGGCTGCAGCAATCGGAGCCTTGTCTGCAGGGAACCGACGCATGATGTTCTGCGTGTCGTAGAGGATGAAGCCACCCATGAGGATGACCCATGCAGCAGAATATCCCCATCCAATCAGGGACTCGCCGATTCCCATCATGGCCAAGGCACCCATAGCGAACAGGCCAAGGAATCCCATCCAGAGTCCAGCTCGCATCCAGCTGAAGTCACGCTTTGTCGTGAGGGCGTAAAAGCTCAAGCCGCCGAAAACAGCTGAGGTCAAGGCGAATGCTTGGGTGACGATTCCTGTGCCGAGCGTCAGGGTGTCGGTGTAAATTCGCCCTTGCGCCAAAGCACTCATGGCTTCCTCATTTCCTTGGGCCAAGGCCGTATAGACCAAGGGACCTGTCATGATGCCCATCAGGATGGAATAGAGCCCAAGTCCTAGAAGACTAATGGTGTTTCCGGCAGCGGCAGTGACTCGAAGTAGGGCGAACTGCGCCGCGACAAAAAGAACGAGTGTGAGAATGCCGCCACTGAAGATTGTGAACAGCCTCTCGAGCATGGTTTCGTTGAATGCAACGAAAAGGGTAGTGCCCATCCAGACGACCATCGACAAGCTGAGAAGCGTGTAGACCTTGCGCAGGAATTGGATGCGGACTTCGGAGTTCGCGTAATAGACGCTATCGGGCACTGCTGCAGTCGCAGCATGGCCGATGGATTGGGTTCGGTTTGCAACCATGATTTCTATTCTATCGAGTTGCCGCCACAGCGACGGCGCAGCGGGGCCAGCTCCAACGCAGAGCTAACGCACCCACTAAGGCGATTACGAGCGGAATCGCGATCGCGTTGCCTAAAACCCAGCCGCCGACGGCGAAAAGAAGCCCATAAATGAGCGCAATTCCGCCAGCCCAGCCCACGAGGATCGGCCCCAGGCGCAGCAGGCCACCGGAGCCGAATGGCCCCCAAGCACCTGCCGGTAGCACCTTGTCGTGGAATTTCCGCAAGTGCTCGCGCTCCACCGGAGGGGTGAGCAGCGTGACCACCAAGCACACGACAATGGATGCAACCACAATCACCAGGTAGGACAAAGGATAGTCCACATCCAGGATGTTCTGGCTGGCACCGAAGACCTTGGTGTTCAGCAGGACCGCGAGCACCGTCGAGGTGCACAGCGAAGACAGTTCCGTCCACGGGTTTGCGCGCCACCAGAACCAGCGCAGCAACAAGGCCGGTCCGACCCCTCCCAACAGCGACAAGCTGAAGGTAAACAAGTTCGAGATGCTGTCTGCAGACAAAGCGAAGGCCGCAGCAAGGATGCCGATGCCAATCTCAGCGAAGCGTCCGACCCAGACGTAATGGCGATCACCGGCATCGGGGCGCAGGAAGCGGCGATAAAGGTCGTTCACGATGTAGGCCGACGCCAAGTTGAAATGCGTATCCAGCGTGCTCATGAACGCCGCCAGGAAACTCGCGCACAGCAGGCCGAACAATCCCGGCCCCAGATACTTCGCCATCATCATCGGATAGGCGGCCTCATGATCCGGCACCATCATCCCTGAACTATTCTCAATCAAAGGCAGCGCCGACGTATCGATCAAGATGATCGAAGCCAAGCCCACGATGATCCACGGCCAAGGGCGCAAACAATAATGCGCAAGGTTGAACCACAGGGCCGCACCGCGCGCATGCTTCTCATCCACGCATGCCGAATAACGCTGCACTCCAGCGCCGCCACCATCCGCATTCTTGTTCAGCCAACCCTGGATCGTCGTGTAGATCAGGAAAGCACCGAAGCCTTGCGTCCACCAGGCGATGTTTTCCCAAGTCGCGACCGAGCCATCTTCCTTCGTGGCCTGCGGCAACATGGACGTCGTCTTCGCGGGCAGGTTGGCGAACTGTTCCTGCGCTGCCATGAGTCCGCCGAGGGCGTCGACCGATTTGTAGGCGAGCAAGATGGCACCGAACAAGGCGAGGAAGAACTGGAAGAAGTCGGTGGTGACGACGCCATACAACCCCGACAAGAAGGAGTAGGACAGTGCGAGCACCAAGGCGCCGCCGACGATCCAGTGGTCCATGCTGCTGTCATCGAGGTCCAGCACTACGCGCACCAACTTCAACATCGCCAACAACACCCACGCGAGGATGATGGTGTTGGTCGCCAGCGCGTGATAACCGCCGTAGAAACCGCGCAGGAACTTCGCCGCCGCACCGGAGTAACGCTTCTCGATGAACTCGGCATCGGTGGTGATCTCCAGGCGTCGCCACCAACCGGCGAGGCAAACGAAGGCAAGCACGCCCCCGACGGCCATGCCCCACCACAGCCAGTTCTTCGAGATGCCGCCGCTGCGCACCCAGCCACTGACCACCAACGGTGTATCGGCGGCGAAGGAAGTGGCCACTAAGGAGGTGCCGGCGACCCACCATTTCAGCGAACGTCCGGCGAGGTAGAAATCGCCGGTGGATCGTGAAGCACGCTTGGTCAGATAGAAGCCGACCCCGAGCGCGAACACGAGGTATCCCCCGATGGCTAGCCAGTCGAGGAGCTCGAATCGAGTCATGCAGCAGCGGAAAGGGTCATTCCGCGGGCCTTTACTCGCCGGCGGTGATCAACATGCCCAACAAGGCGGGCGACAAGCCTGGCAAGTACCAACCGCGTGCGGCGGCCGGTGCGAGCTGGGCGGCATCCGGAGCGCCAGCCATGTACAAGGCTGGGTGATGATGCTGGATCGCCTCTAGCCATGGGCCAGGAATGTTCGGCAGACCATGCCCTTCACGAGCACCGCACATGATCAGCAGCGGTCCCGGGAAGGCCGACGGCGGCTCATCGTCAGGCTGGAAGACGGGCATATCCCATTCCTCCAGGTACTTGATGGCATCGGGCACCGACGCCAAGTTCAGGGCACAAACCGGACGTTGATGGGTGCGGCCAGCTGCGCCGCCCGGAAGTGGACGCAACAGTGTCTTTGCACCGCCACCCAGGACCAGCGGACGTGGGGGGGCCACTTCCGTATCCAGACCCAAGCGGATCAACTTATCCAGGCGCCCGACGGCTTCGAACACGCGCTCTTCATCCAAATCGCCACGCTTCAGTGCATCGCGCAGGGTGATTGCCAAGGCGACCGGATCTTCCGGATCGAGCAGCAGATCACAACCTGCATGGATCGACTCGACGGCCAGCTCTTCCGCCGGGCCATCGCCGAATCCGACCATCTGGATCGAATCGGTCACCACGACGCCATCGTATTTCCAGTCCTTACGCAGGATGTCCATCATCACTTGCGAACGACTCGCCGGACGACCCTCAGGGTCGATCAGCGGGAACTCGATATGTCCGACCATGATGCTCGGACATAAGGGTAGTAGCGTTTCAAAAGGCTCCAGGTGTTGCGCTGGATCCTCAAAGCAGATCGCCATCTCGGTGTGGCTGTCCTGTCCGACGCCACCATGCCCCGGGAAGTGCTTGGCACAGGCAAGACCACCGGCATCCTTCATGCCTTGCAGGAATGCGCCGGCGCATTCGATCACGCGCTGGATCTCACCGCCGAAAGAACGGTTGGCGATGATCGGCGAACGGGTTGCATCGAGCTCAAGGCGATGCAAGTCCAAGACCGGACCGAAGATCCACCGCACATTCGCAGTCGCTGCTTCCGACGCGGTGCGATGCCCCGCGTTGTAGGAAGCTTCCTCGCCGAGCAGGCCGAGCGCCCAGGCATCGGGGAGGGGAGTGAGGCCTTCGAACTGCTGCCCGGCACCGCGCTCGAGGTCGGCGGCGAACAGGATCGGATGGCCCGCCTGATCTTCCATGGTCTCGTGGAGCCACTGCACATCCTCGGCGTCGCCACCGAAAATGGTGAAGACACGGGGATCAAATTCGCGCAAGCAGCGGAGTCCCTCGGCGAGGCCCTCGCCCTTGTCGAGGCGGAGGGTGGGGGCGACGAGGTAGTCGGTCGGGGAATGACTCACAACCTCGTTAGGTTAGGACAGGGCATGGTTGGAGTCGAGCCGGAGGACGTAGAATCCGGGGTTCATGGCCGAACCCCTCCTCCTCGTCCACGGCGGCGCCGGCGATCTGCCGGAAGCCTCCCGCCCTGCCCATGCCCAAGGTTGCCTCGAGGCCGCGGAGGCCGGTGGCAAGATCCTGGCGGACGGCGGCAGCGTGGTCGAAGCGGCAGCCACCGCGGTCCAGGTCCTGGAGAACAATCCGATCTACAACGCCGGAGTCGGCTGTGCACTCACGCGCAGTGGCCGCGTTTCGCTCGACGCCGCCATCATGGACGGCACCTCGCGCAACGCCGCCGGACTTGCCGCCTTGGATGCATTCCCCAATCCCGTGCGCATCGCCCAGGCCATGCTCGAGGAGCCGGAAGTGCTGTTGGTCGGACAACCCGCCTCGGAGTGGGCCGAACGTCACGGCTTCCGACGCCTCCCGGAAGATGAGTTGACCACCGAAGCTGCGCGCGTGCAGTGGCACAAGGTGGTCGATGAAGGCGCCGACCCAAACTTCGCTGGCGGTACCGTCGGATGTGTGGCGCGCGATGCTGCTGGCAATCTTGCAGCCGCCACCAGCACCGGTGGCACCATGGGTAAGAAACCGGGTCGCGTCGGGGACTCTCCGTTGATCGGTGCTGGCACCTATGCCGATTCGATCTCGGCAGTGAGCGCGACCGGACATGGGGAGGCCTTCATGCGTTCCGTCTTCGGTGCCCGCGTCGCGGATGCGGTGCGTTATGGCGAAGATCCGCAAGTCGCATTGCAACGAATGCTCGAACGCACCCGCGACTTCTTCGGTGGTATCGGTGGCGCCATCCTGATCACCAAAGACAGCGGCCCCCACTCCTTCTGGACCACCGTCGGCATGTCGCATGGCTGGTGGACGCCCGCGGGAAGCGGGAGCGGCATTTGAGCGTGGCGAAACTGGTGTCGCCAGGCACCTGGTGGATGATTGCCGCGGCCTTCGGTTTCGCGGTGATGGCTGCGGCAGCCAAGATGATGCCGGACCTCCCTTCCTTCGAGAAGGTCTTCGCGCGCAGCGTGCTTTCGGTCGGCATCACCTGGTGGATGATGCGCCAAGCCGGCGGACGTTTTCAGCCGAAGAACAAATCCGGCCTGTTCTTGCGCGCCGTATTCGGTTTGGCGGGCCTGGTGTGCTACTTCGAAGCAATCCAACGCATTCCCCTGGGCACGGCGGTGACGGTTTACAACCTCACACCCATCTTCGCCGCACTCATTGGCTTCACCTTCCTCGGCGAGAAGATCACCGGCAAACGCACGCTCTCGATCTTCATCGGTATCGGTGGTGTCGCGTTGATCAAAGGCTTCACCCCGAGCGTGACCTGGACCGGCGTGTTCTTCGCCCTCGGTACCGCGCTGTTCTCCGCCATCGCCTACAGCTATGTCCGTGTGCTCAACAAGACCGAGCACCCACTGACCATCGTGATGGCCTTCCCTTTGGTCTCAATCCCCATCTCCGCAGCGCTCGGAGGCATGGACTTTCGCATGCCGACGGGATGGGAATGGTGGTGGCTCCTGATCCTCGGCCTCGGCACCCAAATGGGCCAAGTCTGCCTGACCCATTCCTTGCGGTATCACACCGCCAGCCGCGCGACGCAGATCGGATTCGTCGGCGTGGTCTTCGCGATGATCCTCGGCACCATGATGGGGGACGGCCTTCCGGGTTGGGCCCAGGTCGGTGGCGCAGCGCTGGTGTTCTGGAGCCTGACGATCAGCCCTTCATCAAAATCAGAACGCCGCTGAACGCCATCATCCACACCACGGCGGTGCGGAATCGTTTCTCGCCCATGCGTGCGAGCCATTTCCGTCCGAGCAGGTTGCCGCACACCGCGCCCACGCCGACGATCAGGCCGTAGCCGAACAGCACCCAGTCCAGGGCGCCGAATGCGGTGTAAGTGGCGACCTTGGTGAGATGCATGAAGAAGGCATTGAAGGCCTTGGTCGCGACGATCTCTTCACGCTGGGCGTCGAGGTTGAGATAGAAGGGATTCAGCACCGGCCCCAAACCTCCGACGAGTCCGGATGCCGTCGCGACGACGATGCCGATGGGCAACATCGCAGGCGTGGTCATGCGGAAGGCGGTGCGTTTGGCGCCCAAGCGATACTGCAGCAAGGTGCTGATCAGGAAAACGCCGACAATCCAACGCAGCCACTGCGCATACTCTTCCCCGGTCACCAGCTCGGCGAAGATGCGCGCGCCGACAAAGGCTCCCAGCAGTGCGCCAGGTAGATACCAACGGGTGATGTCCCAGCGGATGTGCTGCTTCTACATCAGGATCCGCGACAACCCGCTCGACATCGTGCCGACGGTGATCACCGGCGCAATTGCTGCAACACCGAGAATCCAGTGCACCAGCGGAATCAGGATCAAGGCGGCGCCACCTGCCGTCACCATGCCGACCGCGAAGGCGGCGCAGCTGACGATGCCGAGTAGGAGCAGGAGCCCCATGTTGTGTTAGTCGTCGAAGTCGAAGTCTTCTTCCGCGTCGAGCTCTTCCTTCTCCATGCCGATGAACTGATCCGCGAGGGAAAGGAGGGAGGAGAGGTCGATGGGATTCACGCCTTCGGGACGGTCGATGACCGCGTCGAGGCTGGCGACTTGCCACTGCAGGTCCTGCGCTTCGAGACGAAAATGCAGATCGGCGTTTGGCATATCCGGCTGCAGGATCGTCGGCTTCAAGGAAGCCTCGAAGGTCGAGGAAAGCAGGGTGCCGGTATGTGCTTCGAAGACGGCGTCGACGGTGAAGTGGTTGGCCATGTTCTCGAGCAGCTCCGGTGGAGTTTCGAGGACCCTGGAAAGGATGGGGCGCAGCGGCGAGCCCTCACGGAGGTCCAAAGCGAAGGACGCGAATAGCTGGCCTTCTGCATGGCGCAATGAGCGGCAGTGCATGGCATTCGAAGTGAGGTCG
Organism: Planctomycetota bacterium; assembly: GCA_049609225.1. Taxonomy (GTDB): domain Bacteria; phylum Planctomycetota; class UBA1135; order UBA1135; family UBA1135. Next base: position 7,022 of record JBMYYH010000112.1, read on the forward strand.
AGCAGGCCGCGCGGATGCATGAGGTAGATGACCGACTCGGGGACATCACGTCCGAGCAAGGCGCGCCCGGCAACACCGCGCTCGCCCAAGGCCTTGAGCAGACGCGGCATGAACTGTGCGAGCGAAGCATAGGTCGACTGCAGCGTGCTTTGATCGAACATCGAGGCGTAGATGTGATCGGGATCGACCTTGGGTACGTGATTGCCGGTGCCCCAGGCACGCATATAGAAGCCGTCGAACTGCAAGGTGCCGGTCAGTTGCCATGGTTCGGGTTGCTCGGGGAGGTCGAGGACCAGGAAAGCATCTCCGCGGGCTCGTTCGCGATCATGAAACAGCAAGTCGATGGTGGCGGTGGCACTGCCTTCCAACGTTTCCTTGTCCTCGGGGTGCAAGGTGAAACCGGTTTCGAGCTGATAAGTGACCGTCATCGGGATGGTCGGCTCGGTTGGAAGCTGGGTGCGCCAGGACACGAAGGCTTCCTCGGCGGCTTGCTCAGTGAGGGTAGCCTGATCGCCGAGACCCTCCGGAAGCTGAAGATCCGGCATTTGCGCCTTGGAGGAACCGCCGCTGCAGGCCGCGCAGAGGGCGAAAAGGAGGATTGCATAAACGCGAAGAAGGGGGCGAAGACCCATGGCGAGAGTATCCCAGAATCGCGTGATTATGGGAAACTGGAACTGGTGCGCGGCCGTCACAGGATGGTCGTCACGAAGAACCCATGTCTAGCCTCGCCATCCTCCTTCCCCTTTGCCTGCCTGCGCAGGGCCCGATCCCTTATGACCGCGATGCCCATTGGGAATCGTATACCTCTGGAGTAACCACCGGCGGCGACTTCGCCGACATCAATGGCGACGGCCACCTCGACATGGTGGTCGCGAATGGCAATGACATCAGTCGTCAGCGCGTGGAAGTCTATTACGGAGATGGTGCCGGCAACTTCCCGAGCAATCCGCAGTGGCAATCCCAGGACATCGATTACCACGGACATCTTGCGGTAGGGGATATCAATGGCGATGGCGCGCCCGATGTCGCGGTCTCTGTTTTCCTCGGCGCCAGCGGGTTCGGCGCATTCGGCCATACCAAGGTCTACTTCAACCAAGGCACCGCGCTCGAGTCCACTCCCAGTTGGCAGAGTGCCGATAGCTACTACACCTTCTCTTGTGCCCTCGGCGATGCCGATAGCGACGGCGACCTGGACCTCGCCGTGGCCGTGGGCGAGCCATACTTCGGGGCGCCGAAAGAAAACCGCGTCTATCGAAACCATGGTGGCGTCTTGGAGACCACGCCGAGTTGGGTGGCCGCAAGTGCCGATCATTCCATGGATGCCGCCTGGGCAGACGTCGACGGGGATGGTGACTTGGATCTGGCCTTCGCCACGGCCAGCACCAACAACACCGTGTACTTCCAGGTCGGTGGCGTACTGCAGACTTCGCCAGGTTGGGTGAGTACGGACAACGGCAGTCAAAACGGAAACTCTTGCACCTTCGGGGATGTCGATGCGGATGGCGATCTCGATTTCCTGGTCAGTGACAACAATCAACTGAGCGGTGGTGCCGGCGTGTTCAAGATCTACCGCAATCACGGCAGTGGCTTGGCCACCACACCGTTCTGGAGTGACTTCGATGGTTATGTTTCCGCTGCGGTCTTCGCCGACCTGCATCTGGATGGTTATCCGGAAGTGATCGGCGGTTCCTGGTGGGGCGGCAGTGAGATCTACCCCAATGCCACGGGTACGCCAAGCACCACGCCGACTTGGGATTCGCAGGAGAACTCCGTCGTGGAAGCCATGTTCCTAGGCGACTTGGATGAAAAGGAGCTCCGCGTTGAAATAGCCGAGACTTATCCCGGCAATGGCATGCAGAAGTTGTTTTACCTTGCACATGGACACCTGCAATCCCTGGAACAGGTCCGGGCGGACGGCGTCGTGCTAGGTGCGCATGAATATGCATGGAGCCGCGAAAGTGGTTGGATCAGTCTGGCCACGGCGCCGTCGGTGAGCCTCGAGGTGGATTACACCTGGTCGGAGTCTTTGGATCTTGGCATCACCAATTGGGATGGCTCGATCGGCAATCTCCTGTTCCTGCGCGATCCGCTGGTTGGCCTCGCGATGACGCCTTCGGGCGTCGCCGCC
>JBMYYH010000113.1:0-9088 GCA_049609225.1 Planctomycetota bacterium
TCTTCCGGCTCGATGAGGAGCGCGATCTCCTTCATGTCCGAAGCGGCGATGCGCTCGGCAGCTTCCGGAGTGATCAACTGACCGGACTCGGCCCACACCTCGCCAGTGCGCAGGTCGCGGACCTGACTGAGGGCGAGACGGTTCTCCAGCATGCCAGCGAACTTAGCCTTGCTGATGCGCTCTGGGCGCTTCAGGACCTCGGAGTCGTAGAACAGCTTGAGGATCTCCTCATCAGTGCCCCACTCGGTCTTCAGTGCACGCAGTAGCGTCAGTGCAGAGAACTTGCCCTGCTGGTCGATACGCACCTGCAGCGTGCCCTTACCCGAGACCATAATCTCGACCCAGGATCCACGCTCAGGAATGATGCGTGCGGAGTGCAGCATCTTCTCACCAGCGTGCTTCTCGACTGCGAAGTCGATACCAGGCGAACGGTGCAGCTGCGCCACGATGACGCGCTCCGAACCGTTGACGATGAATTCACCGCCACCCATCATGACTGGAACTTCACCGAGGAAGATCTCTTCCTCGAGGCGCTGTTCCCCCATGCGCAGACCAAGGCGTACACGCAATGGGTAGGCGTAGCTGTACTTCAGCTCACGGCACTCATCTGGGGTGTAACGCGGACGTCCGAGGGTATAACCAATGAACTCGAGGGCCAACGTCTTGTCGTGGCTCTCGATTGGGAAGACCTCACGGAAGAGGGCCTGAAGACCTTGTTCCTTGCGCCGCCCTGGGGCGGTCTCCATCTGCAGGAAATCGTTGTAGGCCCGACCTTGGAGGTCGGACAGGCCCGGCAGGAGTGCTTCATCGCGGAAAGCGAAGGAGCGGTAGTCGCGGATCTCGAAATCCGCGATAGGTTTGCTTTGGACAGTCATTCCGGTTGCACCGACATTGGGAAGAGAGGGGTGCTGAATGCAAGACGCCGGGGAACACCCTTTCGGGTTTCACCTGCGGGGCCGACGGGGATGGTGTCGGCGATAGGCTCATACGAGCATGGACCGACCCCGCGACCGTCTCCGCACAAGGCGGAAACGGACTGCGGGGTAGCCTTCGAAAAGACCGCGACTGCGGGCCATTCGAAGAACTTAAGCAAGCTTGACGGTTGCGCCTGCTTCCTCGAGGGTCTTCTGGATCTCTTCGGCTTCTTCCTTGGAAGCGCCTTCCTTGACTGGCTTTGGAGCTTCTTCCACGAGGGCTTTAGCTTCCTTAAGGCCGAGACCAGTGATGGTGCGGACAGCCTTAATGACGTTGATCTTCTTCTCGCCGAAGCTTTCGAGGATCACATCGAACTCAGTCTTCTCCTCGGCAGCCTCTCCACCACCGGCAGGGCCGGCAGCAGCAACAGCGACGGGAGCAGCAGCGGAGACACCCCAACGGTCCTCCATTGCCTTGACGAGGGAGGCAGCTTTGCCGATGGGCAGGGCGTCGAGCTGCGTGAAGATGGCTTCCAGCTCGGCGTCGAGCTCAACAGTTTGGGTTTCGTCGGACATGGGTCTGATTCCTGATGAAATGCGGTGATTTGATTTCGGGAGCGACGCCTAAGCGGCGGACTCTCCCTGGTCTGCGCGGGCCTGCATGACGCGCGCTGTGGATGCAGGTACCTCGCGCAGCAGCGTGGCGAGTTGACGAGCGGAGCCGAGCAGGGCGCCGCACATCATGGCGCGGAGAGTGTTCTTGTCAGGCATATCTGCGATGCGTGACGCTTCTTCCGCGGTCATCAGAGCGCCATCCAACATGGCGGCCTGATAGTTGACCTTACGTTCCGGATCTTTCTTCCAGACGTCTTCGATGGCCTTTGCGGCCCCGATCGTAGCTTCGGCGCTACCCATGAGCATGCCGCACATGCCACTCCAAGCAGAGTCGTCGAACTCGACGCCGATCTCCTTGAGTGCGACTCGTGCGAGGCGCTTCTTGGTAACACGGAGCTCCGCTCCGGCCTCACGCACCGAGGTACGCAAAGCTTGGGTCTCTTCGACGCTCAAGGCACCAAGGCTCAACAGGACGAGACCTTCCTGGTCTTCGAACTGCTTTTGGTAGCCGGAGGCCATCCATTCATTGATCGTGCTGACCATGGTTCTATTCTCCTTCTTACTAGTGAGCGTAGGAAACCTTGAGGCCAGGGCCCATGGTGGACGACACGCAGATGTTCCGCATGTATGTCCCCTTGGCCGACGACGGCTTCAGGTGAGCGATGAAGTCGAGGAAGGTCTTTGCGTTTTCCTCGAGTTGTTCGGCCGAGAAGGAGATCTTTCCGACGGGGACGTGGACGTTGCCGCCCGAATCCACCCGGAACTCCACCTTGCCTGCCTTGAACTCCGTGGTGGCCTTGGCCACATCGGGAGTCACGGTGCCGGACTTGGGCGAAGGCATCTTGCCTTGTGGGCCCAGGACACGACCGAGCTTACCGACCACACGCATCATGCTTGGGTGGGCAATGACCATGTCGAAGTCGGTCCAGCCGCCTTCGATCTTGGCTCCGAGCTCGTCGCCGCCGACTTCCATGGCGCCTGCTTCGCGGGCGGCATCGGCTGCATCGCCTTCAGCGAAGACAATGACGCGGACATCCTTACCGAGGCCGTGCGGCAGACTGACTGCGCCACGGACCATCTGGTCGGACTTCTTCGGATCGACGCCCAGGCGGGCAACGACCTCGACGGTCTCGTCGAACTTGGCGGCGCGCAGACCCTTCAGGGTGCGCATCGCATCGACGACTTCGTAGACCTGGGTACGGTCCAGGTTCTCGGTGTTCTCGCGGAATCTACGGCTGGCCATGTTAACCCTCCACCTCGATGCCCATGGAGCGGGCGGTGCCGGCGATGATCAGCATGGCGGCTTCGATCGAAGCGGCGTTGAGATCTGCCTTCTTGGTTTCGGCGATTTCGCGCACCTGCTCGGAAGTCACGGAACCGACGATCTCGGATCCGACCACACCAGAGCCCTTCTCGAGGCCAGCGGCCTTCTTGAGCAGGACCGCAGCGGGCGGCGACTTGTACTCGAGGGTGAAGGAACGGTCCTTGTAAACCGTCACGACCACCGGGATGATCATGCCACGCTTGTCGGCAGTTGCCGAGTTGAACTGGTTCACGAACTCACCGATCGGCACACCGTGGGCACCCAAAGCGGGGCCTACCGGCGGAGCGGGAGTCGCAGCACCTGCGGGGCACTGGAGCTTGATTTTTCCTGTGATTTCTTTTGCCATGGTTTCCCTCCCACCTCGGTGGTTCAGACGGGCTGCCCGGCAGGGCAGTGATGGTTAGACGGGTTCAACTTGCCAGTGTTCGATCTCGACACTGGTGGATCGCCCGAAGATGGTGACGGAAATACGCAGAAGGCCTTTGCCATCTACCACTTCCTCCACCGTGCCGTCGAAGCCCTCAAAAGGACCCTCATTAATGCGGACGGCATCGCCGCGCTTGATCTTGACCGCCATGCGTGGTGCATTGGCAGTCTCCTCGATGCGCCCGAGGATGGTGTCGACCTCATCGGGAGTCATCGGCGCTGGCGGCTTCTGACCGCCGACGAAATCGCCGAACCCTTGGGTCTCGTGGAGTGCGAACCAAATCTCTTGGTCCTCCACCTTGTGCGGCTTCTCGTTGCCATCCCAATCGCCGAGTTCGGCCTGGATCAGGAGGTAGCCCGGGTAGAGCTTGCGGCTGACGATGCGCTTCTTTCCGTTCTTGACCTCGGTCACCTTCTCGACGGGCACGAGCACCTGTGGAATCCGCTCCTCAATGCCATCGGCCTTGATGCGACGTTCCAGGTTCTCCCGAACCCGATCCTCACGGTTGGTGAGGACGCGGACGATGTACCACTCAAGAGCCACGGACGCCTCCCCAGAGGATGAGATGGAATCCTTGGCCGAGAATGAAGTCGGCGACTGCGAGGAATGCCATCAAGACCACCACGGTGATGATGACGACGATCGAGGAGTTCGTTGCTTCCTCGAAGCTGGGCCAAGTGACCTTCTTCATCTCACCTTCGACCTCGATCAGGTGGTTGGCGATCTTCTCTTTGCCCAACCAGCGAAGGTAAACGAAGGAACCAGCCAGGAACACCAAGAGGGCGACCATGAAGGCTCCAGTGAGACGCAGACCCAGGAGAGGGACTTCCGGCATTGCGCCGACCAGCGGCGCGCGGAGTCCATCGATGCCGAGCAGCGTTCCGCTCAACGCGTAGCAGCCGAAGAAAATCATGCCTTCACCCAGCCAGAATGCGGTCTGGCGGGCGTTGCGTCCTTCGTCGGGCTTGTAGCGGTAAAGCATGGGTGCTTAGAGCTTCTTCTCGCGGTGTGCGGTGTGCTTACGGCAGAACTTGCAGTACTTGCTCTTTTCGAGCTTGTACTCCGCACGAGCCTTCTTATTGGTCGTGTAGTTCCGGTTGCGGCACTCGGTGCACTCCAGGAAGACGTGGCGTTCTTTGTTTTTCATGACCGTCAGGGATGCTGATTCCCCGCCCCACCAGAAGGCGGGACGGGGTATCGGCAGTTTGGATTAAGCGATGACCTTCGCGACGACGCCCGCACCAACGGTGCGGCCACCTTCACGGATAGCGAAGCGCAGCTGATCGTCCATTGCGATCGGGGTCAGCAGCTCCACGTTCATCTTGATGTTGTCACCAGGCATCACCATTTCGACACCATCAGCGAGCTCGACCGTTCCGGTCACGTCGGTGGTGCGGAAGTAGAACTGCGGGCGGTAACCGGAGAAGAACGGCTTGTGACGGCCACCCTCTTCCTTGGTGAGGATGTAGACCTCAGCCTCGAACTTGGTGTGCGGGGTGATGGATGCCGGCTTGGCCAGAACCTGACCGCGCTCGACGTCTTCCTTCTTGATACCACGCAGCAGGCAGCCGACGTTGTCACCGGCCTGACCCTGGTTCATGGTCTTCTGGAACATCTCGACACCGGTGCAGGTGGTCTTGGTGGTTTCCTTGACACCGACGATCTCGATCTCATCGCCGACGTTGACGACGCCCTGCTCGATCTTGCCGGTCACCACAGTGCCGCGGCCTTCAATCGAGAAGACATCCTCTACAGGCATGAGGAAATCCTTGTCGAGCTCGCGCTCTGGCTCAGGGATGTCGCTATCGACGGCATCCATCAGCTCCTTGAGGCAAGCGAGATCAGCATCGTCTGCTGGCTTACCAGCCTGGACAGCCTCGAGACCCTTCAGAGCCGAACCGCGGATGATGCTGATGTCATCGCCCGGGAAGTCGTACTCGGAAAGCAGCTCGCGGATTTCCATCTCGACCAGGTCGAGAAGTTCCTCATCGTCGACCATGTCGCACTTGTTGAGGAACACCACCAGGGCAGGCACGTTCACCTGCTTCGCCAGCAGGATGTGCTCGCGGGTCTGGGGCATTGGGCCGTCGTTCGCCGAGACCACCAAGATGCCGCCGTCCATTTGGGCGGCGCCGGTGATCATGTTCTTGACGTAGTCGGCGTGTCCTGGGCAGTCGACGTGCGCGTAGTGACGAGACTCGGTCTCGTACTCCACGTGCGCCGTGGAGATCGTGATGCCTCGAGCTTTCTCCTCGGGGGCCTTGTCGATCTCATCGAAAGCCATGGCCTTGCCACCGGAGGCCAGAGAGAGGTAACCAGTGATTGCGGCGGTCAGCGTGGTCTTGCCGTGGTCGACGTGACCGACGGTACCGACGTTGACGTGCGGCTTCGTTCTTTCGAAGACTTCCTTAGCCATGGTCTTGTTGTCCGCTGTGCGGGGATTATGGGTGTTGTAGGTTTGCGGGGCGGAATGCCCCATTTGGGGAGCTGGAGCTGCTTTCGGGATTTGAACCCGAGACCTCTTCCTTACCAAGGAAGTGCTCTACCCCTGAGCTAAAGCAGCGTTGGTTCCGTAGCCTGCCTTCCCATCTTGGGAATGAAAACAGTGCGACGGAACGCCAGGGCGGGTTGACCAGAAAGTGCGAAGTTCTCCGGTGGAGCGGGTGATGGGAATCGAACCCACGTGACCAGCTTGGAAGGCTGGGGCTCTACCATTGAGCTACACCCGCCTGCTTGCACCGGATCACGGTCTGGTCTGGTGGGGAGAAGAGGATTCGAACCTCTGAAGGCTGAGCCAATGGATTTACAGTCCATCCCTGTTGGCCACTTAGGTATCTCCCCGTGAAGCTCTGGGCGAGCTTCTGCCCTGGAATTTGTTTGATGTGAAGGAACGTTCTCCGCAATTCCGACCCCGAAAGGCCGGTGGAGCTAGCGAAGGGACTTGAACCCTTGACCGTCCGCTTACAAGGCGGAAGCTCTACCAACTGAGCTACGCTAGCAGTCGCCGGAGCGCGGAAAAGGGCAGAACATGATACGTCTGGCGCTTCCCTCGTCAACGAAAGAACCTACGAAAATCGTGCCAGGACGGAAATCCGCCCCATTCCGATTCTCGAAACGGTACCCCTTTGCGGAAAGGGGGCGCTAGTTTAGCCCAGAGATATCGCTAGGCCAATCCGCTGGACGCTCGTTTTTTCCGAGTTCCTGAATTCTTTGCCGCATCTCGCGCATCGACACGTTTCCAAGCCGCGCACAGAGGGCGGAAGCGAGCTCCAAGCACAGCATGGCCTCACCCACCACCGCGGCTGGCTCCACCACCGAAACATCGCTGCGCTCATAGGTGGCACGAGCGGCCTCCATCGTGGCTAAATCCACCGAAGCCACTCCTTTACGCAGGGTTGGGATCGGCTTGAGCACGGCCTGGAGAATGATGTCCTGGCCATTGGAAAGGCCGCCTTCGACCCCTCCTGCGTGATTTGAGCCCCTTCCGAGCCCTGCCCACCCCACAGGATTCAGCTCAATCGGATCGTGATAAGCGGCGCCTGGAGTTTCTCCGGCCTCCTGCCCCATCCCAATCGAAACCGCCTTCACGGCCTGGATGGAAGCCAGTGCAGCCATCAAACGCGCATCCAAACGATCTACCGCCTGCGCGAATCCCCCCAAACCGGGCGGGCATCCCGTGGCGGTGACCCGAAAGCAACCTCCTAGAGAGTTACCTTCTTCACGCGCCTGGTCGACGGCCTGTTGCCAAGCCTCGGTCTGCTCAAAGGCGATTCCACCTATAGATAGGACCTGCGAGCTCACCTGGATGTTGAAGGCTGCCAGAAGTTGACGGCAAACTTCCCCCAAGGCCGTGCGAGCTGCCGTCTCCCGGGCCGAGGCTCGTTCCAGCTGTGCGCGCACATCTCGCGCCTTCATCCGCAGCACCCCAGGCAAATCCGCATGTCCCGGCCGCGGCGCCTTCAGGTTGGGCAGTTCATCAATCCGAGTATCGGCATTACCAAGCTGCACCACCAAGGGGCTTCCCAGGGTGACGCCCTGCTTCAAGCCACTCAGGATTGCCAACTCATCCTTCTCAAATCCAGCGCGCAATCCACGGCCATAGCCCTCCCACCGACGCTTGAGTCCGGCACGCATCGCATCCAGGTCCAACGTCAAGCCGGCTGGCAGGCCATCCAATTGCGCAATCAGGCAAGGACCGTGGGATTCCCCCGCGGTACTCCAAAACAGGCCTGCTTGGCCCGGACTCGGCCGTGCGCTCATGCTGGAGGGATGTTGGGTGGGTCGGCGGTGCCGTCGGCCTCTAGGGGTGGTGGCTCGGTGGCCGCGACCGGGAAAGCTGTTGTACGCACCGCGGTCACGAGGTCGAGGATGGAAAACGGTTTGGAGATGACTCCCTGAAAGGTCTCGACGGACTGCAATGGAGCGACGTCGGCCTCTTCCGGGGTGCCGGTCACTAGCCAAAAAGGCGGCAGGGTGATTTCTTGGCTCCAGCCGGCCAGGAATTGGGCGCCCGAGGCTCCGGCGCCGAGGTGGAAGTCCATCAACACAGCGCCGCATTCCCCGGACCGCAGAAAGGTCTCGGCTTCTTCGACGGATTCGGTCAGATGGGTTTCGATGCCTTCTTGGCGGAAGGCCATCGCCAGCAAGTTACGCATGCCGGGATCGTTGTCGACGACAAGGATTTTCATCAAGGGGTATCTCCAGGAGGCGGGGCCACCCAAGTCAGTTCGCGGAAAGGCAGCGCGACTTCCATGGCTCCGTGGCGCACGGTAACACGCTCGCGCTTGCGGTCCACCTTGAGGATGGTGACGCGTTCCTGCAACTTCGGCACGTAGACCAAATCCCGTTTCTTCAAGCCGCGCAGGAAGTCATCCCAACGTGCATTGAGTGGATCGCCGGCGATCAAGTCGGCGCCCTCCTGCAACAAGGCCTGCAACTGCGCGCGCTCCTTGCTGCCAAGGCGTGCCGCAAGTTCCTGATCCATGCGCCCCATCAATTGCTGCAGACGCCTGGCATGTTCATGGAAGTACTGCTCCGCCTCACCTTCGCGCAATCGTTGACGCTCCTTCGAAGCCGCCTCTTCCGTAGCCAACTGACGCGAACGTTCATGCACACGCAGCTCCTCTTCCCCCGCCGATTCACGCAGGATCTCCGCCTCCCGACGCACGCGTCCGACGTCGGCCAATAACTGTTCGGTGCCATCGCCGCGCATCACCAATTGACGCGCCCGTTCCAGCAATTCCTCTTCCAATCCCAGTCGCTCCGCCACTTCGACGGCATGGCTTGCTCCCGGCACCCCCACCAGCAGGCGGTACTTCGGTGCCAAACTCATCGGATCGAATTCCATCGACGCGTTTTCCGCGTTGGGACGATCCAGCGAGAAGATCTTGAGGCTGCCGAGGTGGGTGCTGGCCAAGGTCCAAGCGCCGCGATCCTGCAAGGACTCCAACACCGCTTGACCGAGTGCCGCGCCTTCCTCTGGATCCGTGCCGGTGCCGAGTTCGTCCAGCAGCACCAAGACCCCGGGACCGGCTTCCTTCAGGATGCGTTGGGTGCGCTGAAGGTGTCCAGAGAAGGTCGAAAGGCTGGATTCAAGCGATTGGGCATCACCGATATCGGCAAAGACGGCGCGGAAGGCAGGCACCTCACTGCCCAAGGCCGCAGAGATGGGTAATCCGCGATTGGCCATCCACACCAGCAGGCCAACGGTCTTCAAGACCAAGGTCTTACCGCCGGTGTTGGGCCCTGTGACCACCAAGAGGTCGAAGGGATTACGCTTTGGGTCAAAGCTGGAGAAATTCAACGCTG
>JBMYYH010000114.1:0-8990 GCA_049609225.1 Planctomycetota bacterium
GTGCCAAGGAACACCTCGCCGAGTTCGGCGACCGGGTGTCCTTCGCGCACGCACCGTTCTCTGCGATCGTCAGTTTGGTCGAGTCCGTCCATTCGGGAAAGGTGGATGGCATCCTCGCCGATTTCGGCGTGTCGAGTGACCAGATTGATGATCGGGAGCGCGGTTTTTCCTTCCAGCAAGATGGTCCTTTGGACATGCGCATGGACAGGACCCTGCAGAAAACCTCCGCCGCACGTCTGCTGGCGGATTCCAGCGAAGACGATATCGAACGTTGGTTGCGCGAATACGGCGAAGAACGATTCTCGCGGCGTATCGCCAATGCCATCGTCAAGCAGCGTCGCTTCGGTCCGCTGTTGCGCACCTCGCAGTTGGCAGACCTGGTTGCGCGCACCATCCCATCGCAACGCTCGGGGCATCATGTCGCCACGCGTACCTTCCAGGGCATCCGCATCGCGGTGAACCGGGAGCTCGATGAAATCGATGCCTTCCTGCAGGTCGCGCCACGCCTTTTGGCCGTCGGCGGACGCCTCGCCGTCATCAGCTTCCACTCCTTGGAAGATCGTGCCGCCAAGGTCGCTTTGCGCAATGAGGCGCGTGGTGGGCAGTTCAAGAACCTGATCCCGCGCGGCGCGACTGCCAATCAATCCGAGATTCGCTCCAACCCTCGGGCTCGGAGCGCGCGTCTTCGTGCCATCGAATGCCTTGAGCCCGGAGCCACAGCGTGAACGAGAGGATTGCGATCCTGCTCGTCGCATTGGTCTTGGAACTATTGGGGGGTCTCGGTCTGCGCAATGAGACCATGGCCTCAAGAGGGCGCATCGAAGTCCAGCGTCGTTGCATGCAGAAGTGCATGGAGCGCAAGGACCACGTGGATGCGATCTATCACGAAGTGACTGCGCCGGAAAACCTCCTGCGCGAAGTAGAAAGAAGGAAACTGCAAGCCGAATCCGCTAGCCTGACGCAACTGTGAGCCCGTCCCCCCAGGCCTTCCGTCCCTTCATGGCATTGGTGCCAATCGGAGTGCTTTACTTGGCCAGCTTCGTGCGTCTGATTGCCCTTCAAGGGCATCCGGGTGAGGCTGATGCCATCACGCGTGTACGCACCGAGACCAAGTTGCCGGCCTCGCGTGGATCGATCTTGGACCGTAATGGTTTGGTGTTGGCGGAAGATGTCGGTACCTGGAACCTGGCCATCGATGCGCATCCGCAAAACCGCTATCTGCTGCAACTGTTGGATGCTGGCAAGCTCACGCCGGAACAGGCGGTGGAGCGGGTCGAAATCTTGGCCCAAGGCACGGGGGTTCCATTCCCCACGCTTTGGCGGGTCCTGATGACCGACCATGACCCATATCAGGTCTTGCGCCGGGGCATTGGGCCAGGAGAACGCGAAGTCATTCGACGGACTTTGCAGGCGGTGCCGTGGACGGGATTGCTGTTGGAGCAGACCTTCGATCGCCGGTATCCGAATGGGCCGGTCCTAAGTCATGTGATCGGGTTTCCGAACACGCGCTCGGATGAGGATGTTCCAAACGCTGATGGAACTATGCCCGGTTCCCCCGGTTCCGGCTTGGAGTTGGGTTTGGAATCCCTGCTCGGCGGTAAGGATGGCATGCGTTATGCCATCGCCGTAAGCCGCAAACATGGCGTCGATCCAGCCTTGAATATGGAAGAGCCGATTCCAGGTCAATCGGTGCGTACCACCTTAGACCTGGGCCTCTCGACGGTCGCGCGCCGCGAGTTGATCGCGCTGATGGAGGAGCATGATCCCATCCGCTGCTTTGCCATCGCCATCGATGTCAAGAATGGGCAGATCCTGTCGATGCTTGGCCTGCCGGACTACGATCCCGCCGACCCTATGGGCACCATGGAGTTGTGGGAGAATCCGGAAAGCCAACGTGAGGAGTTGCGCGGTTGGACTTATCCGGGGATTTGGCGCTTTAGTCCTGGATCCACCTTCAAGCCACTGGTGGCAGCCTTGGCCTTGCACCGCGGAGATATCGGTGTGCACCAGGAGTTCGAGAACTTTGGTGGTTCTTACCGTGTGCCAGGCGGCAGTCGTGTCATCAACAACACGCCCGACGTCGAAAAGATCCCGATGAACTTCCGCGAGGGCATCGTGCAGTCCTCGAACGTCGTTTTCGCTCAGATTGGGCGCGCGATCGGCCGGGAAGCCATGGCCGACATGTTGGGGGACTTCGGTTACTCCAGCGAATATTCCCAACTGCCGGGATTGGCCTTGGATTTTCATCCCGTGATGGGGCCCACGCGCGAAGATTTCCTGTCGGAGCGGAGCCCCAATAGCCTGGTCTACGCAGTGCCGTCGACCGGATTCGGGCGCGGCATTGAAGTGCCCCCGCTGGATCACGTCGCGGCCCTGGCGGCCTTGGCCAATGGTGGCGTGCGTTATGCGCCGACCCTGGATCCCTTGGCGGAACCGGAGGGGCGTCGGATCCTGTCCGAGGAGAGCACCGCCTTAGTGCGCGATGCCATGCGCGCGATGGTGATGAAGCCCTCGAGGGAGTGGCTGCCGCACCGCGACACTTTCGCCTACGCCGGCAAGTCCGGTACCTCCGAGATGATGGGTGGCGTCTACAAGGGGCGCTACACCTCTGCCTTCACGGCCTTTGGGCCTTATGAGAATCCAGAAGTGCTGGTCCTGGTCGTCGCCTTCGGAACGCAGAACACCGCTCCCTACGGCGTGCACCACTATGGCTCCAAGGTCTGTGGGCCTGCGGCAGCCAACATCCTGCAGCACGCGCTGGCCGGCCGCGGCACTCTCGCCACAAATTCGGCGCAATCCTTGGATTGGCGGGCTTCGGAGGCTAATCTGCAGCGCGACTGAGATGAAAGTCTCGCAGCTGCTCCACCTGCTCACGACGCAAGGAATCGACCTCAAGCCGCATGGCTTGGAGGGTGGGTTTGACCCCCAGCTGTTGCGCGCCTGTTTCGACTCGCGCGAAGTCCGTCCGGGCGACCTCTTCTGCGCCCTCGGCGGCCTCCGCACCGACGGCCGCCAGTACCTTTCGCAGGCCTTTGAACAGGGCGCTGCAGCCTTCCTCCTGCAAGGTGGCCATCGCTACGGCGCCGTCCCGCATCTCGTCCTCGACCCCCAAGCCTCCAGCGTTGAGGTGGCTCGTGCCGCCGGGATCGCAGCGCATCATCTTGCCGGCGCTCCCAGCGAGCAGATGTGGATCGGTGCGGTCACCGGCACCAACGGTAAGAGCACCGTGGTCCATCTGGTCGAGCAGGCGATGAATCGTTGTGGCATCGCAGCCGCTGGCGGCGGCACCCTGGGTTTGCGTTTCGGGGAGGCTGAACAAGGTGTGGTCAATACCACGCCCAGTGCCGATCTCCTGCACGCTTGGCTGGCAGAGGTGTTGCATAAGGGTGGTGAAGCCGCTTTGTTCGAAGCCAGTTCCGTCGGCATCGAACAGGAACGCATCGCGGGTGTCGCGATCGACTGTGCGGCTTGGACCAACCTCAGTCATGATCACCTCGACATCCACGGCACCATGGCGGCCTATGCGTCGGCCAAGGCCAAGATGATCCTGGAGTTGGCCGATCAGTCCATGGCCCTGATGCCAGCCCGCGCGGATCTCCTGGAGCTCTGCCGCGAAACCGCCGCTACCACCGTGACCTGGGCTTTGCATCACGACGAAGCCGACCTGCGCGGTATCTGCCGCAGTCGTCCGGAAGGTGTGCACTTGGATATCCGTGGCATCTTCGGCTACGGTGAAATCCAAAGCACCTTGATCGGCGCACACAATGCCGAGAACCTTCTGCTGGCCTTTGGCATGTTGCGCTGCGCCGGCATCGAACCGGAACCTGCCTGTGAAGCTTTGGCTGCCTGCACTTCGGTGCCTGGGCGCCTGCAGCGCATCGCGCCGGAACATCCCGCGCATCTGTTCGTCGATTATGCGCATAGCCCGGAAGCTTTGGATCACGTCGCGCGGGCGTTGAAGGATGCCTTCCCGGATGCACGTCTGGGAGTGGTGTTTGGCGCTGGCGGTGATCGCGATAAGGCCAAACGCGCGCCCATGGGAGCCGCCGTGGCCGACGTCGCGGATTGGTGTGTGATCACTTCCGACAATCCGCGCGGGGAAGAGCCCAACAGCATCGTTGCGGCGGTTGCGGAAGGTGTCGGAGCCGGGGGGCAGGCTTGTCAGGCGATCCAGGAAGTGGATCGACGCGCTGCGATTCGTTTGGCGGTCGGGCGTCTGCAACCAGGAGATGTCCTACTTGTCGCAGGCAAGGGGCACGAGACTTATCAGGAGATTGAGGGCGTGCGTCATGCCTTTGATGATCGCGAAGAACTAGCAGAGGCGGTGGCATGCTCGACTTGACGGTAGGCAGTGTGGCGCAGGCTCTGGGAGCACGCGTGCAGGAAGGTGCAGAGCAACCCGTGCGTCGGGTGGTGATGGACAGCCGTGCGGTGGTACCGGGAGACTTGTTCGTCGCCTTGGTCGGCGCGCGTACGGATGGCCATGTGCATTTGCGTCAGGCTTTGGCGCAAGGTGCGGTTGCGGCATTGGTGCAACCGGATCGCGGGGAACGTCCGGATGGACTGCCGTGTCTGGTGGTGCCCGATACCTTGAAGGCCTTAGGTGCCTTAGCGCGTTTTCACTTGGGCCGTTTGCAGGCGCAAGTGGTGGGCATTACCGGGTCGGTGGGAAAGACCACGGCCAAGGATTTCTTGTTCCAGCTCCTTGGAGGTGCTGCAGCCAAGGCTTTTGCCGCGCCAGCTTCCTACAACTCGGAAGTGGGCCTGCCTTTGGCCATCCTTGGCGCCCCTCTGGATACCAAAGTGTTGGTGTTGGAATACGGCATCAACGCACCGGGCGAAATGGATGTGTTGTTGAGCATCGCCCGACCGCATCACGCTTGGATCACTGCCATTGGAGCCTCGCACTTGGAAGGTCTAGGCACCATCGCCACGGTCGCATCCGAGAAAGGCAAGTTGGCCGCCGCAGTGGGCGAGTTCGGCCATGCATGGATGCCTACGGAAATCGCTTCGGTGATGCAGGAGTCCTCCGCGCAATGGCAAGCAGATGTGCGTTTGCGCGATCCCCTGCACGATCCGTCGATCACCATGCATAGCGCCACCCCAGGTGCGTGGGAGTTCACGCATGCGCGGTGGGGAAGATTGCAGCTGCATTTGCATGCTGCGCATGAGATCGTCGGTGCTTTGATGGCTGCCGATATCGCAGCCACCCTGGGCGTCGCGGATGCGGAGATTGCCAAACGACTGCCGCATCTCACGCCACCGGGCGGACGTCTCACCGTTACCGAACGCAATGGCTTGGTCATCTTGGATGATGCCTACAACGCGAATCCGCTGTCGATGAAAGCGGCGCTGCAGGTGTTGGCGCAATGGCCTACAGCAGGGCGTCGGATTGCGGTTTTGGGTTCGATGAAGGAGCTTGGGCCGAGTGCCGAGGAATTGCATCGGCAGGTCGGCGTCTGGTTGTTGGAGAGTGGGTGTACCGAACTGATCGGAGTCGGAAGTGGCGGCGCTTGGATTGCGTCGGGCGCAGCGGATGCCGTCTCTTGTCGCGTGGTGGATGATGCACGTGCCGCGGCGGAGATCCTGCAGCAACGTCTGCAGGATGGCAGTCTGGAGGCCGGCGATGTGCTGTTGCTGAAAGCCTCCCGCGCTGAAGCACTCGAGCGCATTCTGCGGCACTTGCCACAAGAGCTCGATCCGGAACATGCAGAGGTGCAAGCATGATCTATTGGCTGTATCCCTACTTGGAGAACCTCTGGGATCCATTCCAGGCCTTGCGTTACATCGGCGTGCGTTCGGCCTGCGCCTTTGCCGTCGCGATGGGATTGGCGATCCTCCTGGGGGGGCCGTGGATCAAGCGATTGCGTGCCGTCGGAGTGGGAGAAGATGCGGCGCACTCGGATGATGAAGAGATCGGCAAGGTCTATGCCGCTGCAGGGAAGAGTGGCACGCCCACCATGGGAGGCGTGTTTTGGATGACGTCCATCCTCGCCACCTTGCTCTTGTTCTGCCGCCTCGACGAACCATTGATTCTCATCGGTGCGGTGTTGATGGTCGGCATGGGCACCATCGGTTTTCTCGATGACTGGATGAAGTTCAAGCGAGAGGGAGGGCAGAACGGCATGTCGCGTCGCGCCAAGATGCTGGCTTCCTTGCTGCTTGCCGCCCTCGTGGTTGCCACCTACTGGGCCCTCGGCGATCCCGCTTCGGGATACCCTGCCATCCGCAACCTCTATTTCCCGATCCTCAAGGACCTCTTCGCCCAACCCGACACCCTCGGTTGGTGGGGTTTCGGCATCTTCGTCGCGTTCCAGACCTTTGTCATCCTTGCCACCAGTCACGCCGTCAATGTGACGGATGGCCTCGATGGCCTCGCTGCCGGTTCCGCGATTCCGGCGTTGATGGCGCTGGCCTTCGCGAGTTATGCAGTAGGGCATGAAGGCCTGTCGGCCTACCTCAACCTGCCGTTCATTCCCGGTTCGGGTGAAGTCACGGTGATGGTGTCCGCAGTCCTGGGCGCGACCTTCGGTTTCCTGTGGTTCAATAGTTATCCCGCCGCCGTGTTCTTCGGCGACAGCGGTTCACTGCCCTTGGGTGCAGGCATCGCTTACTTCGCCATCGTGTCGAAGCAGGAGTTGGCGTTACCGATCATCGCCGGAGTCTTCGTCATCGAAGTCGGCACCAGCCTGCTGCAGATCTACTACTACAAGTTCACCGGCGGCAAACGCCTGTTCCTGAAGGCTCCGATCCATCATGTCTGGCAACTGAAAGGCATGCCGGAAGCGAAGATCGTGGCACGCTTCTGGATCCTGTCCGCCGTCTTCGCCGCTATCGGCCTCCTCATCCTCAAGCTGCGCTGATGGACGCACTCAAGGGGCTCAACAGCGCGGGCATCGGCATGCTCACCTGCGTCATCGCATTGGCTCTGGCTGGTTTGGTGACGGCGGTCTCTGCAGCCCCTCCGGGGGAAGCCTGGATGGCGATGGCGCGGCAGTGCCTGTTCTTGGGATTGGCGATCGCAGGCTTCCTGTGCGCCTTCAGTTTGGAAGTGGAAACCACGCGTAAGTATGTCCTGCCGGCCATCATCGCGTTGTTCTGTTTCCTGTGGGTGATGCTCACCACCAGCATCGGACACACCGCCAACTCCGCCACGCGTTGGGTGCAACTCGGGCCGATCACTTTGCAGCCTTCGATCCTGTTCCAATGCTTGTGGCCGGTGGCGCTTGCAAGTTGGGTCGCGCGCGATCCACTGCGCATCCGCGATTGGCGGCAGATCATGAAACTGGGAGTGTTGTTCCTCATCATGATGTTGCCGGTGTTGCTGCAGCCGGACTTGGGCTCGGTGATGATCCTGATTTTCGTCAGTGGCGTCACCTTCTTGTTCGCCGGCACACCGATGAAGTTTCTCATCGTGTTGTTGCCTGCGGTCATCTTGATCGTGTTCGTGGCCGCCCTTGCCTTCCCGCATGTGGCAGCAAGACTGAACTACTTGTCGGAGCCTTCGATGCAGGTCCAACGCGGGGAGGAAGCCTTCGCCGTCGGTGGCATGACCGGCGTCGGTCCGGGCAATGGCCTGTTGCATCAGGGCTACATCCCCGAAGCCGAAACCGACTTCATCCTGTCGGTGGTGGGCGAGCAATGGGGCATGTTCGGCACCCTCGGCATCTGGTTCCTGTTCCTCGCCTTTACCCTGTTCGGCTTCCGCGCGGCACGCAAGTCGGACTCCCGTTACGGCATCATCCTGATGGCCTCCGCCACCGTGATGATTTCGTTCCAGGCCGCCTACAATATGGCCATGGTCACCGGATTGGTGCCGGTCAAAGGACTTCCGCTACCCTTCGTCAGCCGTGGCGGTTCCAGCATCCTCGCCTTGTCCGCGCTCTTAGGAGTCGCCCTCAAGGCCGTCCACGAAGGTCGACGTCGACCGACTCCCGTCACTGACTTGTTTTCATGAACCGCGTCCAGAGAACCGCACTCCTCGCATTCTTCCTGCTCATCCTGATGGCTGCTGCCGGATGGTGGTTGGGGGGCAAGAAGGCGCAACCTGCTGATGCCGAGCCTGCCGCCATCATGTTGGATCCGGGAGCCCTGGAGTCTGTGCGTTTGCTGCCGCCGGATAAGCGCAAGCGTTATGTCGACCCGAGTCGCTTCTACGCGCCTCCGGTTGCCGATCCCGAAAGTGGCGATCCAGGACGCCCTGCCGGCGGTGAGGTCGCCCATCTCGGTGGTGGCAACAACCCTAGGCCTGTGGATGGCCCTCCGGTTGGAGTGCCGGCCGACGCTTCCTTCCGCACCGTGCGCGTGCATCAGGGAGAAACCTTGAGTCATATCGCCAAACGCGAATTGGGCGATGCCGATCGTTGGACCGACTTGCTGCGTTGGAATGCGATCGAGAGTGAAAGGAAGATCGTGGTCGGTCAGAAGTTGCGTATCTATGAAATCGACCCCGGCGAACTGGCCGGTGCGGTGGATGTCGCCGAGGACCGCCCGCCCTTCACCGATGCGGATGGCCAGGCGCGTTATCACACCGTCGCAAAGGGCGAGATCCTGGGTCGGATTTCGCAGATCCATTACGGCACCACCAAAGGCGTGCAACGCATCCTTAGCGCCAATGGCGTCTCCGATGCCAACAAGATTCGGGTCGGTCAGGTGTTGCTGATCCCGCCGCTGGAAGACCGCTAGGCTCGCACCGATGCGATTCCTGTTTGTCGGCGGTGGCACGGGCGGCCATCTCACGCCTGCCATCGGTTTGGCCGAGGGCTTGGAAGCGCGCGGTCATGAAACGCTGTTTTTGCTCAGCGGGCGCGCCGTCGAACGCAATTACGTCGGCCGCGGACGACGCACGGCTTCTTTGGATTTCGAGAAGACCCGATTGCCGCGGCCTCTGGCTTTAATCAAAGCCGCCTGGCGCGCCCGACGCCACGCCGCACGCTTCCACCCTGATGCCGTGATCGCACTTGGAGGTGCCGCCTCTGCAGCTTCCCTCG
>JBMYYH010000115.1:0-8887 GCA_049609225.1 Planctomycetota bacterium
TGCCGATCAGCACGTGGATACCGTGCAAACCGGTGAGACAGAAGTAGACACCGAAGAAGATGCCGAGCTTCTGGCGGAACTCAGGGTCGAGATCCCTGACGGCCACGCTGAAGTCGCCGTTGCGGTTGTCCCAGGCCGTGGAGTGCTCTTTCATCTCGGCCGGCACGTCGGCTGGATCGAGTTGGAAGATGGTGTTGGCGTTACCGGCCCACAACGTTCCTTCATGGAATTTGTGGGTGTATTCCTGATACTTGATGCCCATGAATCCGCCTGCGCAGATCAGGGTGATCAGGAGGTTCATCACCAGCAATCCCTTCTCGCCGAGCATGGCATTACGCACACCCCACGCGACGGTGAAGGAGCTCAGCAGCAGGACGATGGTGTTGGTGGCACCGAGGTTGGTGTCCAGGAACTGCGAGGCGTAGACGAACACCTCGGGGTAGTTCGAACGGTAGACCGTGTAAGCGACGAACAGTGCACTGAAGAACAGGACTTCCGTCAGGAGGAAGGTCCAGATGCCGAGCTTGCCGGCGTCGAACTGTTGTCCGAGATCCTCGAAGTGGTGCGCAAGATGCTCAGGATGATCGTGGCCGTGGCCGTGACCATCCCCATGCGCGGCAGTGGTGGTGGTACTCATGGGATTCACCTAGGAGGGCTTGACGTCTGCGACGCAGGGGTCATCGGCGCGTGGGTTACGAGGCAGGAAGCCTTCTTCCTCACTCTTCCACTCGCACAGGGTCATGTCGTAGGGATCACCCACCACCGGCGGGTCGATCTCGAAGTTGTGCTCAGGAGGTGGCGACGGGGTCTGCCACTCGAGGGTCACGCCACCCCAAGGGTTGGCTGGAGCCTTCTTGCCTTTCTTCAGGGCCCAGATCAAGGTTCCGAGAGCGATGACCAGACCGGTCATCAGCACCATGGCGCCGAGGGTGGACTGCTCGTTGTACTCCTGGAAGCCCGAGCTCGGACCGTAGGCGGCGTAACGGCGAGGCATACCCTTCGAGCCACCGATGAACTGCGGCATGAAGGTCATGTTGAAGCCGACGAAAGCCATCAGGCAACCGATCTTGGTCATGGCGTTCTCCGCCATGCGGCCGTACATCTTCGGCCACCAGTAGTAGATACCACCGATGAAGCCGAACAGTGCCGAACCCACCATCACGTAGTGGAAGTGCGCGACCACGAAGTAGGTGTCGTGGAAGTGGACATCCGTACCGAGCGTGGCGAGGAACAGACCGGTGAGACCACCGATACCGAACAGCCAGATGATCGACATGCCATAGAGCATCGGCGTGGTGAACGCGATCGAGCCCTTGTACATGGTGGCGATCCAGTTGAACACCTTCACCGCCGACGGAATCGCGACCGAGAAGGTCAGCGCCGAGAAGATCACCGACATCAGCTCCGACTGACCGGAGACGAACATGTGGTGTCCCCAGACGATGAAGGAGAACAGCGCGATAGCCATCGAGGAGAGCGCGATCGACTTGTAGCCGAAGATCGGCTTACGGCTGAAGGTCGCGAACAGCTCGGACATCACTCCCATGCCAGGGAGAATCATGATGTACACGGCCGGGTGACTGTAGAACCAGAACAGGTGCTGGAAGAACACCGGGTCGCCGCCGAGTTCCGGCGTGAAGATGCCGATGCCCATGGTCTTCTCGACCAGGATCAGCAGCAGCGAGATACCGATGACCGGCGTGGCCAGGATCTGGATGACGGCAGTGGCGTAGATTGCCCAAAGGAACAGGGGCATCTTGAACCAGGTCATCTGCGGTGGACGCATCTTGTGGATGGTCACGATGAAGTTCAGACCGGTGAAGATCGAACTGAAGCCGAGGATGAACGCGCCAAGTACCGCGGTGATGACCGAAGGATCGGTATGACCGGTGGAGTACGGTGGGTAGAAGGTCCAGCCGGTGTCGAGGTTGCCGATGAACAAGGTCCATACGAACAGCAGCGCACCGATGATCCACAGGTGGTAACTGAAGCGATTCAGTTTCGGGAAGGCCACATCCTTGACTCCCAGCATGATCGGCACCACGAAGTTACCGAGCGCCGCGGGAATCGACGGGATGATAACCAGGAAGATCATCACCGCCCCGTGAACCGTGAATGCGTTGTTGTACGCATCCATCGCTGCTGGGGTCTGGTCCGTCCAAGCCGTATCACCGCTCAGGGTAAGACGAATCTTCATGGCGAAGAAACCGCCAAGAATGAAGCACGCGATGACCGACCACAGGTACATGAGGCCAAGGCGCTTGTGGTCGATGGTCCAGAACCACGACATGAAGCCCTTAGTGGCGTTCAGGTAGTTGGTCCGATCCAGGGTGTTGGTGGAAGGCATCATGACTAGGACCTACTCCTTAATCGACTTGATGTACGAGATGAGATAGCTGATCTCGTCATCGCTGAATTGATTCGCGAAACTCGTCATGCTGACGCCCTGGAAACCGTCGACGACCTTGGCGTCTGGGTCCAGGATGGATTCACGAATGTAGTTGTCGTCGACGGTGACACTGCTGCCGTCGGCGAGTTTCTCTTGGGTGCCGTACTTGGCGTTCAAGGGTGGACCGACGCTGAGCTTGCCATCGACGGTGTGGCAGGAGGCGCAGTTCTTCTTGAACAACAAGGCGCCGGCTTCCGCAGGAGGCAGGGTCGCGAGGTCAACTTCTTGGGCCTTCAACCAGACCTGGAAGTCTTCCTGGCTCTTGACCACGACCTTACCGAGCATGCGGGAGTGCTTCTGACCGCAGTACTCGGTGCAGTACAGCGGGTAGGTTCCTTCCTCGATCGCTTCGAACCATGCATAGGTATAGCGACCAGGTACCACGTCCATCTTGACGCGGAACTCAGGCACGTAGAAGGAGTGCAGCACGTCTGCGGATTCCAGACGAATGCTGACAGGAGTGTTCACCGGCACGACCAGGCCTTCGCCCTCGTCGTTCATGTCCGCGTTACCACCATAAGACTCGACGCCTTCCGGGTAGACATAGTTCCAGTCCCACTTCTTGGCCTTGACCTGGATCTCATAGGCATCGGCGGGCACCGAGCGTGCCTCGACGTAACCCTTAAAGCCGTACCAGAACATCGCGACCATCAGCGCGGCCGGGATCACCGACCACACGATCTCGATCGCAGTGGAGTGGTGCGGAGAATCCTCCGGGTTCATGCCCACCTTGGAGCGACGGTAACGCCACGCGAAGATCGCGGTCGCGAGGCAGATCGCGATGAATGCGAACAGCGACACGTAGAAGATGAAGTAGAACAACTCGTCCACCGAGCTGGCGTTTTTCGACGCCTGCGACGGGAACCAAAAGTCCCCCTCGGAGTGCTGTAGGAGGACGGAGATCATGGCAGTGGGAATCATGCCGAGGTTTGTTTGCGGACTCTACGCTCCGTCAGGAAAAGCCACCCGAGGAACGCGAAAAGGATGGCCGCCATGATGGACAGCACGATCCGAGTGAGCTTCCAAGCGTCGGCGACGAAGGTGCCCGATGCGGCGTCGTATTGGAAACAACGCAGGATCAGGGCGTCTACGGTCGAGACGAACTTGGAGGATGCCGTCTCCGCGAGCGAAAGTCGCAGAGTGGCTGGCGGGTACTCGATGCCGTAGAGGTAACGAGAGACCGTGCCTTTAGGGTCGAGAAGCATGATCGCCGCGGTGTGCGCGAACTGACCGTTATCCTCGACAGCGTTGTAGTGGAATCCGACGGTGTCGGCGAGATGCCGGACATCCTTCTCGGATCCACGCAGGAAAGACCATCCGGCTCGTGCTTCGGGGCGGTCGTAACCACCAAGCACGCGCTCGCGGAAACCCATCGCCATCTCGGCAGTCTCGTTGGGGTCGAGGCTGACGGTGATGACTTGGAACTGCTCCCCCACCGACCACTGGTCCATCTCGTTCAGCGACTCGATGAAACCATTCAACTGCAGGCCGCAGAGCTGCGGGCAGTTGGCGTAGTTGAGGGTGAGGACAGTCGGACGTTCGCCGTCGAAGAGGTCACCGAGGCGAACCTTGGTGCCTTCCGGGTCGACGAACTCGAGATCCATCGGCACCGAAGCGCCGAGTTGTTCCTCGATACCCACACCGCGCATTTCCTTCGTTTCCCAATCCGCCCGCTGTGCAGCAAGCGACCCGGCCGACGCCATCAACATGGCGCCAGAAAGGGCGAGGATCGGAAGACGGGAAGTGAGCAGCACGGGAGTCGGACTAGCGCTGGTACTTCTTCAGGACATCCTGGCGCGCAGCGTCGAAGGCATCGCCCTCGGGTGCGGCAGTGGCCTCGAAGTAGACCCTGTCTGCTGCTTGCGCCTGACGCTCGGCTTCCAGCTCGGCGTCGTAGGAGTAGTTCAGGCCGGCCGCCCAGTAGGCGACAGCCATCGAAAGGAACGTCATGGCAAGGCCAATCTGCACCAGGTGCTTAACGTCGATCTCGTCGTGTTGAACAGCCATCAGATGTTACGGAAACCGAGGGACTTGCCGAGCAGTGGGTCGCCCACGGGGAGCAGCGCCTGCTTGGCGGAACGGCGCGCGACGCCGAAGACAAGGACCCCGAACATGCCGAGGACGAGAGCCACTTCCATGAACCCGAAGGGGTTGCCGACAGTGACGTCGCCGCGGTGATAGTTCGGCATCACGATCCAGTAGAGGTCAACCACCTGCATGACGAGCATGTAGATCGCCCAGAACAGCAGCACGTTGGTGTTGCGCTTCACGTGACGTGAGAGCAGACCGCCGAATGGAATGATCAGGTGGAAGATCAGGAGACACCAAGTCCAGGTGCTCCATGCCGGAGTGAGGCGCGCTTCGTAAAAGTGCGTCTCCTCAGGGATGTTCGCGTACCAGATCAGCATGAACTGCGAGAACGCGATGTAGCCCCAGAAGAAAGTGAACGCGAACATCCACTTACCGAGGTCATGGTAGTGCTCCGGGTTGATGACGCGCGTCATGCGACCGTTCTTCTGCAGGAACTTACCGATGATCACCATCCAGGCGATCGAACTGAGGTAAGCACCGGCGAAGATGTAGACGCCGAAGATGGTCGAGAACCAAGTCTCGTCCAGCGACATCAACAGGTCGAAGGCGGCGAAGCTGATGGTGAAGGCGAACAGGATCACGCAGACCGCTGCACGCTTCTTCATCCCCAGAGTCGGATCGATGCCATCGGCGGAGTCCTGCTGGACCGACTTGCCGAAGAAGTATCGGGCAATCAGCATCCAGATCAGGAAGTAGGCCACCAAGCGACCGATCATGAATTTGCGGTTCAGGTAAGGAGCCTTGTGCTTGACGAACTCGATGTGTTCGGCGTGCATGAGGTCCTCGGCTAGGCTGTGACCACCCTCTGCTTCATGGCCATCGCCATGAGCTGTATCGGCAGCACCTTCTTCCGCGCCATGCGCATCGACGCCGGCTTCAGCGTGTCCGCCGCCGTGACCATCACCGATAGTCGCCCACTTCCACACGGTTGCGTGGTCGTCGAGGATCGGCACCAGCAGAGGCACGGCGAGGATCGCGACCAGTGGCACATTGGCCATGGTCAGTTCGGCGAAACGGCGGACCGTGACGCTCCAGTGCGCGTTGACCAGGTGCTGGATGATCGTGAAGAACATCGAGCCCAAGGTGATCGTCAGCAGGAAGCTGTAGGCCACCAGGTAGGCGAACCAGAAGTGGCTATGGCCATCTTCGGAACCACCCGTGAGACCCATGGCGCTACCGACACCAAGGCCGACCACGGCCAGGACCAGGCCGAACCGAGCGACCTTCGGCGCGAGATCTCCCGCCTGGTTGTCGCCTTCAAGTTGAATCTTGTGAGAACTCATTGCTTCAGCCCTAATTCTTGGTCTTCAGGTACTCGATGATGTCCTGGATTTCCTCATCCGTGATGCCAGCGCCCAGCGGCGGCATCGCTCCCTTCAGAGCGCCTTCGCGGGTCTTGGCGGCAGGATCCTTGATGGATTCGATGATGTAAGCCTCGTCAATGACAAGGGTCTCGCCGGTGTCGAGCTTCACTTCAGAACCGAGGAGTCCCATGAGAGGTGGACCGATAGCTGGGGCTCCGGCCGAATCATCGATTGCGTGACAAGTCACGCAGATCTTGTCGGTGAAGAGCTTCTCACCACGTTCCGCTGGGGACATGGCGCTGACCTCTTCCGCACTTGGACCGTGCGATGCAGCTTCGGCTTGCAGCACGCGCATGTAGGCGATGATGGCCCAACGATCCTCAGGAGAGATCTGCGATGCGTAAGCAGGCATGGTGCGGCGACCCTCCGAGATGGTCTCGAACAGGTAGCCATCATCCTGCGAAGAGATGAGCTGCGCCGTGACGTCGGTCGGTGGCACCCAAGTCGCGTGGCCTTGATCGGCCAGCTTCATGGCGCGCTGATGAACGGTGCCTTTGCCCTTGCCATCATCACCGTGACAGATGCCACAGAAGATCTCGAAGCGCTCACGACCGCGGTCGAGGAACTTCTCATCGACGGTCAATCCAGCCGGGATGCTCTTGACCAGTTGCCCACCGGACTTGCCGGTATGCAGCGGGCTGTTGATATCGCGCTGATCACGACCGACCGTGCCGGCGACCTGGGCGCGAGTCATGCGACCATCTGCAAACAGGCCTTCAACCTGACCTTGCGGACGGAAGCGATCCTGCTTGTCCATGTCGGGCACCAGGTGCACGCGTGTTTTGGTCGTGGTCTCGCCGTAGCTCGAATAGACCATGGCAATGGGTACGAATGCCAAGCACACCAGAACCCAGATGCCACCTTTCAGGCTCTTCGGCAGGGTCGAGGACTCATTGGCCTCGTGGACCTCTTCGATCGCAGTCGCACCAGCACCTTCCAGCAAGGAAGTCGCGCGGCCCTGATCGAAGTTCTTGTCATCGGCGTGGATGGCGATGAAGAACTTGTCGTCGGTGGCGCGAGCGAAACGCTCGTTGCGCAGCAGCGGGTGGTACCAACGGGGCAGCCCGTTGAAGATCCACATGGTGAAGAAGGTGGTGAATGCCGAGAACAGCACCGTCACCTCGAAGATGACAGGGATGTTGGCTGGCAACGACCACACCGGCTTACCGGAGATGTCGTAGGTGTAGTCGACCGCGTTGGTCCACCACTGGAGCAGGCCACCCAGGAACAGGCCGGTAAGACCCATCGCGAGCACGACCCAAGGCAAGCGGGTGAACTTGATGCCCATGGCATCGTCCAGTCCGTGTACCGGGAAGGGCGTGTGACAGTCCCAATCCTTGTAGCCGGCATCGCGCACCTTCTCGGCGGCCCGGTACAGGGTGGTGACATCCTCGTATTGACCGAGTACGCCGTAGAGCTTCTTGTCTGAAGTCATCGTTTTTCCTCCCTAGTGATCGTCGAGGTGAGGATGTGCCTGCGGCATCACGTTCTTGACTTCCGAGATCGCGACCTGCGGGAGGTAGCGGCAGAAGAGCATGAACAGGGTGAAGAAGAGGCCGAAGCTACCCAAGAGGGTGAGGACGTCGACCCAAGTCGGGCTGAAGTAGTGCCAGCTCGAGGGCAGGAAGTCGCGGTTGAGCGAGGTGACCGTAATCACGAAGCGCTCGAACCACATGCCGATGTTTACAAAGATCGACACGATGAAGACCACCGGCAGGTTGCGGCGCAACTTCTTGAACCAGAAGATCTGCGGCGAGATCACGTTGCAGCTCACCATGATCCAGTAGGCCCACCAGTAGGGACCGAAGGCGCGGTTGACGAAGGCGAAGCCCTCGTAAGCGTTGCCCGAGTACCAAGCCATGAAGAACTCCATGGCGTAGGCGTAACCGACCATCATGCCGGTCGCCATGATCACCTTGCACATATTGTCGATGTGACGCAGCGTGATCAGTTCCTCGAGGCCGAACATCTTTCGGGCCGGAATCGAGAGGGTCAACACCATCGCGAATCCGGAGAAGATGGCGCCCGCGACGAAGTACGGCGGGAAGATGGTGGTGTGCCAACCAGGCAACTGCGAAGTCGCGAAGTCAAAGGACACGACCGAGTGCACCGAAAGCACCAGCGGCGTGGCCAAGGCGGCGAGCAGCAAGTAAGCGCGCTCGTAGCGGTGCCAGTGACGGTTCGAGCCGTTCCAACCCAGCGAGAACAGGCCGTACCAGAAGCGCTTGGCTTTGGTCTTGGCGCGGTCACGCACGGTGGCGAGGTCAGGGACAAGGCCCATGTACCAGAACAGCAGGGAGACCGAGAAGTAGGTCGAGACCGCGAACACGTCCCACAGCAGTGGAGAGCGGAAGTTCGGCCACATCGACATCTGGTTCGGCAGTGGGAACACCCACCAGATCACCCAGATACGACCGACGTGAATCGCGGGGAACATACCCGCGCAGATGACCGCGAAGATGGTCATCGCTTCCGAGAAGCGGTTGATGCCTGTTCGCCAATCCTGTCGGAAGAGGAACAGCACCGCGGAGATCAGCGTACCGGCGTGACCGATACCGACCCAGAACACGAAGTTGACGATCGGCCAACCCCATGCCACCGGCTGGTTGTTACCCCAAACTCCAACACCCGTGGTGATGAGGTACAGGATCATCGCACCGAGCACGCCGAGTAGGGCGAGCGCGGTGGTGAAGATCACGTACCACGACTTCGGCGGCTTGGGCGCCTCCAGGACGCCACAGACCGTTTCCGTCACGGAGTGGAAATCGTTCGTTCCCTGGACCAGTTCCTCAGGGAAGATGTCGAGGTTGTCGATGGATGCTGCCGTACTAGCCATGGGAGACCACCTCCTCACTCACTGGAGCGGTTTCCAGCGAAGGATGCGGGTTACGGATGCGCGCGAGGAAGGAGATGCGCGGCTTGTTGTTCAACTCAGGAAGCAGCTTGTAAGCGCGGTCGTCGGCCTGGGCCTTGAGCACGCGGC
>JBMYYH010000116.1:0-8851 GCA_049609225.1 Planctomycetota bacterium
GGATATGGAATCGATTGAGAAGATCCGTGCTGCGAACGAAGCGGTCCATCTCACAGACAAGGTTTTCTACCTCCACGCACCGGGAGGCATCGGGATCTCCAAACTAGCCGCCAACGTGGAGCGGCATTTACGCGTAAGGATGACAGCCCGGAACTTCCGGACTGTTACGAAACTTGCCTCGATGGCCTTGGAGTGATTCCCTGGGTTCTAGGCATCGATTCCCATGAAGGAAGACTTTAAAGCCGTTGCTAGTTTTTCGTCCAGCATGGAAGCGCACATCTCGCGCGTTTTTGTGGAGGGGAATGGGTATCCCTGTTTTCTCGGCGATGAGGTGGTTTCCCAACTCGCTTGGCATCTGACAAGGGCCATCGGTGGCGTGAAGCTTTACGTGCGCAGCGAAGATCTGGAGGAAGTACGAGCCCTGCTCAAGAATCATGAGCAGCAACGTCTCAGCGAAGCCATTCCTTTGTCGAAGGAAGAGCGGCTAGACCACCGTCGCCGTGACGATCCGCGCCGCGCCTTTCGCGCAGCCATGCTCTCCTTGATTTTTCCTCCGCTTGCGCTCTATGCAGTTTGGGTAACGGGGCGCGCCGTCCTTTCCCGCCCGGATCGTCCTTGGACGGAAGAAGAACAAATGGATCTGGCATATGGGGGGCTGTTGGGTTTATTGATCGCAGTCGTTGCAGTGGTCATGCTGACCAAGATCAACCTTTGATCCAATGCAAGCCACATCCGAATCAAACCCAGTTTCGGGGAATGAATCCAGTTAAACCCTGGTCGCACCGATGATGCCTTACGCGTAAATCCCCACCTTCCTCCTTCTTCTGACTACCCTTCGTTCAGGTGGACCAGGTTGGCCTCTATCAACCTAGCGACTTGAAGGAGAAACTCATCTCGTGGAACCCGCGTCTATTCGGTTATGCGACAACGGATAAGCATGGAAGGGTGACCGTCCAGACGATTCGCCCAGCGCACTATCACGCGCATTATGATGCCGAGGAACCTGCGCACATCCATTTCACCGCAACGCATCCCGGCTACCGTACCTGGGGCGGTGAGATCTTCTTCACCGATGATCCCCGGGTAACGCCTGAAGTACGCGCAGAGTCGCAACGCGTGGGTACGCCGATCATGAATTTGATTCGCGATGCCAATGGAGCGCTGGAGGCGGAAGTCCAGATCGTCCTGCAGCAGGAATAAGAAAGGCTCTAGGCAGAAATAGGAAAGTCTCAAAGGTGTTTCCGTCACCAGTTCGCAGCGGTGTCGCTAAGCTTTGTGCATGACTATTTCCAAGACTCTCCTTCTGTTCACGACTCTCGTTGGCCTGGCGCTCCCAGCGTGCACGAGCTGCCCGGCGGAGACATGCGAGAGTGCGCCAATCGTATTCCGCATGGAAGTTCCTGAGGGAACGGAGGGCGCTGTTGCCGGCCACGATTTGGAAGGTGCACCGGGCACCCACTGGTTCGGCGAAGCGCATGAGTTCCCATTGGGTTATGCAGGACCCACTCGCTCTTCCAAAGGCGCACCTGCCGTGGCTTTTGAGATCGTTGCGCACAAGCAGGATGACTTCGCTGATTTCACCGAGCAACATAAGGGCAAGCGCATGGCGATCGTGATCGATGGTGAAATCATCGCCGCGCCAACCATTGCAGACCGACTGCCTGGTAGCGGTATCCTTGAAGGGGGTGCCGAGGGATTCACGGAAGAGCGCGTGGAGGAAATCGCGCACTTCCTGCGCACCAACGGTTAGGTGAAGATCGTTCTCCCCGGTGGCAGTGGCCAAGTCGGCACACTGCTCGCGCGACACTTCCATGGACGCGGCGATGAAGTCGTGGTCCTCAGCCGCGGCTCGCAGTCGAGTCATCCATGGAAGACTGTCTCTTGGGATGCGCAGAATCTCGGCGCTTGGGTCGACGAACTCGAGGGGGCCGGTGTCGTGATCAATCTCGCTGGCCGCACGGTGAACTGCCGCTACTCGAAAGAGAATCGTCGGCAGATCTTGGATTCTCGGGTGCAGTCGGTAAAGGTTCTCGGAGATGCGATTGCCGGCTGCAGCAAACCTCCCACGGTGTGGCTTCAATCGAGCACCGCAACCATCTATGCTCATCGCTTCGATGCGGCGAATGGTGAAAGCGATGGCATCGTCGGGGGCAACGAAGAGGGCGCACCAGATACTTGGCGCTTCAGCATTCAAGTAGCAGAAGCTTGGGAGCGCGCACTGGATGAAGCACCCACTCCAAACACGCGAAAGGTAAAGCTGCGTTCTTCCATGGTGATGAGCGCGGACCCGGGTGGCATCTTCGCGACCCTGTTGCAGCTGGTGCGCCTTGGACTCGGCGGTCGTTGCGGCTCCGGTAAACAGTATGTCTCTTGGATCCACGGCACGGATTTCGTGCGGGCCCTCGACCATCTCATCAAGGCGGATCACCTCGAGGGTGCCGTCAACATTGCCGCGCCAACACCCTTGCCGCAAGTAGACTTCATGCGTGATCTTCGCCATGCTTGGGGGAAGCGCATTGGACTTCCAGCAACGCGATGGATGCTTGAGATCGGCGCCATCTTCATGCGGACGGAAACCGAGTTGATCCTCAAGAGTCGGCGTGTCGTTCCGGAGCGCTTGGAAGCCGATGGTTTCTCGTTCCGCTACCCGAAGTGGCCGTCCGCCGCACAAGAGCTATGCAAGAGTTGGAAGAAGCTGTAGAGCTGCCCGAATTCCGTGACCTGACCAGGTGGACGAACTTCCTCACCATTCTGCTCGGCCTGTGCTTCGCCGGGGGATTGGTCTTCATCTGGTCCAATTGGACCATGTACCAGGCGATGGATCGGTCTCTCTCGTTTGCCGATGTCCGCGAGCTGAATCACCGCCAGATCGTGACGCGTTGGATTTTCTCTGGCGCGACTCTGCTTGTGGCGCCCTTTTTCGCACGGTGGTTGGTGCTCGCACATAGGAACCTGATCGCGATGGGGGCCAAGGATTTGAAGTTCGTTCCCGGCTGGGTCGTCGGATTCTATTTCGTACCTATCTTCAATATTTGGGCACCCTTCTTGGCAATGCTGGAACTTTGTCGTGCGAGCCGTGCCCCACAGGATTGGAAGAAAGCCAAGGCATCCCTCCTAGCCCCTCTTTGGTGGCTACTGTGGCTTTCAGTACTCCCGGCCCGATGGGTCGCGAGAACTCATTTGCAGGACGCCACCTCCAACCAGGAACTCAAGGAGGGTCTTCCCTACGCGATGCTGGCCACCGCATTCCTTGCCCTCGCCGCACTCATCGCTGCCATTCTTTTCCGCCGCATCGCGAAGTTGCAAGCCCGCGCATTACCAGCTCCTTCGGTATAGCCATGTTCGATTTCGACAAGACTCCCATCAATCGCACGCTTGGCATCCGCCTGGTGCAATCCGGCTCGGACGGGGGTGAGGTCAGCCTGGAAGATTGCAGCGCGTACACACAAGAAGGTGGCGTGGTGCACGGCGGAATCCTGACCACTCTTGCGGACACGGCCGCGGTCTATGCCATCCTTCCCGATTTGCCCACGGGCAAACGCATGACCAGCATTGAGTTCAAGATGAATTTCTTTCGCCCAGGGTTAGCCAATGGCGGGCCGTTGATCGGCCGATCGAATTTCATCAAGCGCGGGCGCAAAGTGAATGTCTGTGAGGCGGAAGTCCTGCAAGACGATCGCCTTCTTGCCAAAGGCACCTTTACTTATCTGGTGTTCGACGCGGAAGACTAAGTCGATATCAACGACTGCGCCCGCCTTTGCCTTCATCGGTCACAGGAACCACGGTCTCCCAGTAGGCTTCCTTGCGCGTTCCCTGCTTGAAGTGCTCTTTGCGACTAAGGCCTTCGCGCGTATAGGATTCAAGCCCGACACGAAGGAGTTTCTGCAACTCCGAATCCGAGGCCTTTGCTCCGATCTGACGCAAGATGGTTCCATCGGTGCCGAATTGTCCAGGTTGGATCACCGCGAGGAAATCTCCTTCGGGGATGGGCCCAATGCTGTCCAGCTCGTTCCGATCCGCGACGATGACATACTGCAGTCGTCCGATAAAGGCATCACTCCAAGCGAGCTCGGCTAGTTGACTCTCCAGAGCCTTACGCTTTTTCTCGGACTTGGCACAAGCCACCACCAGTGGTTGGTTATCACAGGCCGCGATATTGAGAGAGCGGCGGAAATCGATGGCCTGTGGAAGACTGGCCAACTCAGCCTTGGGTTCAAAGGAAAGCATGAACTGATCCATCTTCAAGGCGAAGGCGCGCGTCTGTTCCATGGTTGCGGGAACATCCGGATTGTGTGGCATGTCGATGAGGAAGGATGGACCGCGCCCACTGCGATCCAGCAAGGTCTTGCCGTCTGGAGCAATCAGGGCGAAGGTGGTGTTGTTGAGTTGACCGGTGCGCCCGCGATAGAGCTCCGTGAGATAGGCAGCTTCCTCCACATCTTCATAACTTGCGAGTCGTACGCAGACCCATTCACGCGAGAGCGCCACGACCGTGGCGTCGAACAGGAAATCCCTGTCCGTATTGAGTTTGCCTGGTCACCATTTGCCAGAGACACCGCGGCAAAAGGGTGCGGCAGCCGTCATCATGATGGGTCGGTTGGTGCGTTTGGCCTCGGCCAATCCTTGCTCCAAAGTTCCGAACCACTGAATGCGCGCTTCCGGAGCCTCTACGGGTGGGGCTTCGCGAAGATTGATTTCAGGGGGCGGCGGCGGCGTTGAAGTCTGCGGCGCCGCGAACAGGAGGAGGCTGGTGAGGAGGATCATGAGCGGTCAGGGTCTTATCGGCCGAAACCCCAAGAGCACTGCCGGGTGACGCGGATTCCTTAACATAAGAGCGATGCAGACTCCCATTCGCCGTATCGGCATCATCCTTTATGTGACCCGTTATGAGGCTTGCGTGCGCTTCTACCGTGATCTCCTGGGGTTTGAGGTGCTTTTCGATACACCCACGCTGACTTGTTTTGATTTCGGCGGTGCGTATCTGATGGTGGAGATGGATGATGAGCCACCGGAGTCCGGCAGGCCGTCTGGCCCCTTCACTTGTCTGCGCCTGAATGTAGAGGATGTGGTGGCACAGGCGAAGGCTCTCCAAGAAGGTGGAGTGGAATTGGACCTGCAAATTCATGATTGGGGGACCGTCGCCAAGTTTCACGATCCCGACGGCAACCTCATCGCCTTCAAGGATGAGGCCGGTTTCCAGCGGCAAGTGGAGGGCAGCGCTTGAACCCTCGTGCTGATGCGCGTGGGATGATTCACGCGCCGCATTTCCCGTTATCCAAGAAGGATTTCGCGCATGCGATGACGACTGGCCACGGGCGTATTCGTCAGCATGTGGAGCGGTATGGGGTGAGGGGACATGAAGAGGCGATTCGCGATGCCGTTTTTCATTGCCGGGTGTTCGATACGCAGATCGAAGGGTTCCGTGGTGCTTGGTTGGCTCCGTTGTGCCAAGCAATCGGAATGGAGCAGGAAGTCTTTGATTGGGTGCCGGAGGATGAAGAACTCATCCGTCAACGTGCAGCCATTGTTTCGCATTTCCAAGGCTTCGACCGCGATCAGCTTTGGGAGGCGATCCTGCCGTATGCGGGGCGTGCGAAGCATCACTCTGGCCTGATTTGCGTGAGCTCCGGCATGAAGGCCAATGCAAGAACCGCCCTGCTTCATTTCGCTCAGCTTGAAGGAGAATGGATTCAGCAAAAGGATGATCCCTGGATTGGGGACCACCTTCTTTGGGCTTATGAACAAAGCGAGGGCGAACGAGAGAGTGCGTGGGCGATCCTGAGGGAAGCGGCGGTTGCCGATACGAAGATTCAATCCTTCTTACACCAGTTAGAGAAGGAAGAGCGGAAGCCCAAGGTTGTCTCGCGGACCAAGCCGGCCGTGGCCTCGGTGGATTCCGTCCGCACCTTCATTCTGGAGGGACCGGGCTCTCCAAGGCGTTTTCGTTTCTGGGGGTGGCGCGCGAACGAAATCCAGCAGCAACAGTTGCAGGAGAGTCTTCCTTCGGAACTTGAGGAAGAGCAGCTGGAGCGATGGTTGGCGATCTGTGAGCGGAAGGGGTTCCCTATTTTCCGTGCGGAGTATTTGGATTTAGCAATGCATCCATCAATGGCGATTCAGGAGAGTGCCATCATCTGCCTTGCGCATGAAGAGGCAGTGGAGTTGCGAAGTCTTGGATTGAACAAAATGGAGAGCGGCGCCTGGTCTCAGGCAATCCAATTGCTCCGCAAGAATGGGCTGGCTGAAGACGCGGACCGGTTCATTCGTTCGGCCCCCAAGCTCGAGGTGGACTTTCAGGCACACTGGTTGTGCATGCGCATGAAGGGCGCCATGGAAGAAAACCCAGCCTTTCACGACATTCGCATTGCCATCTATTGCTATGAATACAACCCCTGCATGCACTGCCGCGAGGGCATCGTCGAACTCATGCAGGAATGGGAAACACTCCCCGACTGGATTGCCGAGGAGTGTCGATTCGATGCTGAGGAAGACGTCCGCAAGCTCGTGGCTACCGGCAACAGTAGCTAAAGTGGCTTGACCTCCACCAGGTGATTGCCATTCACCAACGGAGTTGTTTTTACGGCATTGGGCAGAAACGCGTGGATCACATCCACATTCGTTTGGAAATGCTTGCTCAGCCCCTTGGTGCGGAAACGTCCGCCGGCAAGAAGTGCCATCGGCAGGAGTAGCTGATCGGCGAGGTGGCCGCCGACCGGATGGTCATGCGTCAGGAAGCGTTGCGCCTTCTTTGCCACACCGTTGGCCACCTGACGTGCAGGCACACCACGCTCCGCGAATCCCGTAAGGACTTCGGTGATTCGTTCGTACTCCAGACTGATCTCGACCGTGTTGCCGGGGCCGATGCTGTCTGGGTGTTGCACGATGGTGATCTCCTCATCCGTCATGCCAAGGGAGTTGCGCAGCGCCGCCGCCTCCTTCTCGATGATGGAGTGTGCCAAATGGGCATTGCGAATCGTTGCGGTGCGCGCCAAGCGTTCGCCGCGTTCCAGCAGATCCAAGGGATGAAGCGCGTCGCGGATCGGACGCACATGCACCACGATGGCGCCGCCACCCGCCGGGAAAAACCCGACGCGTTCCAGTTCCAGATCCGCCTGCACGCCCATTCGACGCAGCACCGGCAGGAAAGTAGACCGCAAGAAATCCGCAGTCGGCGCCCATGCGTTGTGGGTGCCGCCTTCGATATGCACGACACTCTCTTCCTCCGCGAAAAGCAAAGGAAGGAGGATCGTCTGCAAGACCAGACTCGCACTCCCCGCGGAGCCTACCGCGAATCGATAGGCTCCACCGCGTACGGTTCCAGGCTGGAATCGCAGTTCTTGGCTTCCCAAGTACGCGCCGTCGGCCGAGCCGCCGGAGATCTCCATCGCCGCCTTCACGCATGCGAAGTGCTGGCGCATCAATCCCGGCTTACGACGGTTGGCGCGAATGTCGCTGAGTTGAAGGGGGCGACCCGTGCACAGGCTCAAAGTGAGTCCACTGCGCAGGATCTGGCCGCCCCCTTCTCCGTGGCGACCATCGAGTGTGATGGTTTCCATTTTCGTGTTCATCCCTTCACGCAGACGACCTGCTTCAAGGTGTGTACGACTTCGACCAGTTCCGATTGGGCGGCCATCACCGACTCGATGTCCTTGTAGGCCATCGGGATCTCGTCGATGACGTCCTTGTCCTTGCGGCACTCCACGCCTTCGGTGGCGCGGATTTGGTCGTCGATGTTGTAGATTTTCTTCGCCTTGGTGCGCGACATCACGCGCCCGGCTCCGTGACTGCAGGAGCAGTAACTCTCTTCGTTGCCGAGTCCCCGCACGATGAAGCTTTTCGCGCCCATCGATCCGGGAATGATGCCGAGTTCCCCGAGTCCGGCCCGCACCGCACCCTTACGAGTGATGAGCAGGTCTTCGCCGAAGTGGTTCTCCTCCGTGACGTAGTTGTGGTGGCAGTTCACCGCCATCAAGTTCGCTTCGAAGGGTGGAAGCCCACGCACCTTGTTCACCGCAGTGATGACGTTCTCCATCATCACCTGACGATTAATGCGCGCGAAATCCTGAGCCCAAGTCACCGCCTCGATGTAGTCCTCGTAGTGTTCCGTCCCTTCGGACAGGTAAGCGAGGTTCTCATCGGGGAGGTTCATCTGGTGAATCTCCATGTCCTTCTTGGCCTTCTCAATGAAGACGGTAGCGATGCGGTTGCCCACACCACGCGAACCCGAGTGCAACATGAACCACACTGCGCCCGCTTCATCGAGGCAGACCTCGATGAAGTGGTTGCCGGTACCGAGCGTACCGAGATGATTGATGTTGTTGGTGTTGCGTAGTACAGGGTACTTTTCGCACAGGTTGCGGAAGCGCGCGTCAAGATGCGCGGTCCACAGGTTCCCGGCGCGCTTGGGGACCTCCCCCCAGCTGCCGACGTCGCGGGAACGACGCTGTGGACCTTGCTCTTCACCGCGTCCGCGACGGCCACGACGGCCGCGACGTCCGGTATTGGTTCGCCCGTGAGGCACCGCCTGCTCGATCATCTTGCGCATTCCGCGCAAAGTGTCGGGCAGATCCTCCGCGACCAAGGTGGTCTTGACCGCGGCCATGCCGCATCCGATGTCGACACCGACCGCGGCAGGAATGACAGCGTTCCGGGTTGGAATGACACTGCCGATGGTGGCGCCCATGCCCCAATGGCAATCGGGCATGACCGCGAGGTGACCATGAATCACCGGACTCAGCGCCGTGTTCTTCAGCTGCTGAATGGCCGACTCTTCGAGGGGGACACCCTGGGCCCACGCCTTGATGGGGACGCCCGGGCTTTCGATTTCGAGGTGATGTGTCATGCCGGGATA